>CAZUXG010000044.1:0-15369 GCA_964623985.1 uncultured Thermodesulfobacteriota bacterium
GCGATACCGCCATTATCGAAATGCCAGCGCCGGGCGGGACGCAGGCCGACCTCTTTTAGAAGGTTGCGATTGCCGCTGAAGATAAAAGCTTCATAGCCGGTGGCCGACTGTTTGAGAAAATCCCCGAAGCGCCGGTAGGTTACTTTGAGCTCCCCCTCTTCGCCAAGACGGACCCCATATTCGGGATTACAGAAAAGCACTCCACCGCCTTCGGGAACCGGGGTCTCAGCAAAATCACAGGTGATAAATTCAATAACGTCAGCGACTTCAGCGCGCGTCGCATTCTCCTTGGCGACCTTGATCATCTGCGGATCGATGTCGGAAGCGATCAGGCGGATTTTGCGATCCGGCCGGGCCGCCCGCCGGGCTTGGGCCTTAAGACTTAGAAGCTCCATATTCTTATATCCAGAGAGTGACTGAAAGGAGTACTCCTGCCTTAAAAGACCAGGAATCCGGTTTTGCGCAAGCAGGGCCGCTTCGATTGCCAGAGTACCACTGCCACACATCGGGTTGACAAAGTTTTTGGCACCGTTCCAACCGCTGGCCAGGATCAGAGCTGCGGCCAGGGTTTCGCGCAGAGGGGCTTTGCCAGGATCAAGGCGATAACCACGCTGGGCCAGGGTGGGGCCAGAGGTATCAAGATATATTTTAACTTCATCCTGCCGCCAGAAAAGGTGAAAAACCAGTTTGTCACGCAGCGGCCCACTGTCGGGACGACGCCCGCAACAACGCCGCAAACGGTCGACAATGGCATCTTTAACCCGCAAGTTGGCAAAACGACTATCCCTGATAGTCGGAGTATCAACTACCGACGTAACCGAAAAGTAGCCATCTGGCGCCACCAGATCTTCCCAGGCCAAAGGCATCAATTTTTCATAAAGCTGATCGGGATCAGAGGCTGAAAAAGAGGCGAGACGCCATAAGACCCGCTGCCCGGTACGCAAATTAAGATTAAGCCGCAATACGTCAGAGAAATCACCCTTGCTGGTTATAGAGGTCGAACGCTCCTCAATAATCGGCATCTTCAGATCACGTAATTCACGTGCCAGAAAAGGGGTAACCCCAGGCGAACAGGGCACCACGATATGATGTCGACCTTCAAGCAGGTGCATATTTATTCCAGAATCTCGGTGCCCACACCTTCAGGCGTAAAGATCTCCAGCAAGAGACAATGCGGCTGACGACCATCGACGATATGGGTTTTAGCAACCCCGGCCTCCAGAGCATCGAGACAGCAGCCAATTTTGGGCAACATCCCACCCTTAATTGCACCACTTTTAACCAGCTCTTCAACCTCCCGACGATTAAGACTACTCAAAAGTTCACCGGCCAGGTTGCTGACCCCAGGAACATCGGTCAAGAGTACCAGTTTCTCGGCTTTCAAGGCCGAAGCCATGGCCCCGGCCACGAGATCGGCGTTGATATTGTAGGTTTCACCAGCTTCATCAACCCCAACCGGGGCGATCACCGGGATAAAACCAGCCTCATCGAGACGGTTGAGAATTTCAGGATTGACTTTGGCAACCCGGCCGACTTTGCCAACATTGATGATCTCCGGCGGTCGATCGGCCTTGGGGGTATCATACATCAGCAGTTTTTCGGCCTGTAGCAGACATCCATCCTTACCACTCAAGCCAACAGCGATACCGCCATGCTGGTTAATGAGGTTGACAATAGTCTTGTTAACCTTGCCGACCAGAACCATCTCGACAACATCCATGGTATCTTGATCGGTAACCCGCATGCCCTGTACAAAAGAACTTTTAATACCCATCCGTTCGAGGACGTAACCAATCTGAGGGCCGCCGCCGTGGACAATAACCGGATTGATACCAACAAATTTAAGCAGAACCACATCCTGGGCAAAAGATTCCTGGAGAGCTTCATCGACCATGGCGTGGCCACCATATTTGATGACCAGAGTTTTGCCGTAGAATTTTCTGATATAGGGCAGTGATTCACTTAAAATAGCGGCTTTCTGCAAATATGTTTCCATCACACTTCACGTCCATTCATTACAAGATGTAACGGCTCAAATCTTCGTCCTCAACGATATCATCAAGTTTACGACGAACCTCGTCAGCATCTATATTAACCGTCACTCCAGCCATTTCCGAGGCGTTAAATGAAACTTCATCGAGCAGGCACTCTAACACCGTATGCAACCGTCGAGCCCCGATATTCTCATGTTTTTCATTGACCAGACAGGCGATTTCAGCGAGTTGTTCAATCGCATCTTTGCCAATCTTCAGGGTCACCCCTTCGGTTTTCATCAATTCGACATATTGATGGATCAAGGCGTTTTCAGGCTCCTGCAGAATACGGATGAAGTCATCGCGGCCGAGAGAGTCGAGCTCCACCCGAATCGGAAAGCGGCCCTGCATCTCGGGAATCAAATCGGAGGGTTTGGTGCCATGGAAAGCACCGGCCGCAATAAAGAGGATATGGTCTGTTTTAATAATGCCATACTTGGTATTAACTGAAGAACCTTCGACAATCGGCAAGAGATCACGCTGTACACCTTCACGCGAAACATCAGGGGTTGAAGTCCCTTCACGGGCCACGACCTTGTCGATCTCATCAAGAAAGACGATACCGTTCTGCTCGACCCGGCATCTAGCCTCGTTGACCACTTTGTCCATATCGATCATCCGCTGGGCTTCACGCTCGATCAGAATATCGTAAGCCTCGGGAACTTTGACTTTCTTCTTTTTGGTCTGTTTCGGCATCAGGTTTTCAAACATATCCTTGATATTGATATCCATCTCTTCAAAACCCCCGGCCGAAAAAATCTCAACCACGGGAGTCGCCTGCTGAGTGATCTCTAAATCGACACTGCGATCGTCAAGCTTACCTTTACGAAAGAGTTTACGCAATTTTTCACGAGTTTTCTGTTGGCGTGCCTCAACCTGCTGTCCCTGCTCCACAGCGCTGGTTTGCGACAGTTCCAATTCTCCAGAATTATCATCAATGGTCACCTCAATCACATCATCTTCAGACTCGGGTTCCGGCTCCGGAACTTTAACCGGCGGCAACAGCAGATCAAGAAGGCACTCTTCGGCGATATCTTTGGCCTTGGCTTGAACGCTTTCGGTCTCCTCCTGTTTGACCATAGTGACGGCGAGCTCGGTTAGATCACGAATCATCGATTCGACATCGCGACCAACATAACCGACTTCGGTAAACTTCGAGGCTTCGAGCTTGATAAAAGGAGCTTTGGCGAGTTTTGCCAGGCGCCGGGCAATCTCGGTTTTACCGACCCCGGTCGGGCCGATCATGATAATATTTTTCGGCGCAATCTCATCGCGCAAAACCGGGTCCACCTGCTGGCGCCGCCAGCGATTACGCAGGGCGATCGCCACCGCCCGCTTGGCGTCATCCTGACCAACAATATATTTATCAAGTTCAATAACTATCTCTTTCGGAGTTAATATTGACATCTACTTCTTTTCCTCCGGCTTCTGCTCTTTGGGCAGGATTTCCAGGGTTAAACGATCATTGGTATAGATACAGATTTCAGAGGCAATCTTCATCGCGGCCTTAACAATGTCAACAGCTTGAAGTTCAGAGTGGCGGAGCAAGGCACGAGCCGCAGATTCGGCATAAGGCGCACCGGAACCAATCCCGACGACATCGTCATCGGGCTCGATGACATCGCCATTGCCGGAAAGCACAAAGATATGCTCTTCATCAGCAACAATCAACAGGGCCTCTAAACGCCGCAACATCTTATCCATACGCCAGTCCTTGGCCATCTCGACGGCAGCCCGGGTCAGGTTACCATTATAGAGTTCCAGTTTCTCCTCGAAACGCTCAAAGAGGGTAAAAGCATCAGCCGTGGAACCGGCAAAACCAGCCAGAACCTGCTCATCATAGAGCCAACGCACCTTGCGGGCGCCGTGTTTCATTACGGTATCGCCCAGGGTCACCTGGCCGTCGCCTCCCATAGCAACCAGCTTTTCACGACGAACCGCGAGAATTGTTGTACCTCTAAACATCTTTTCTCCTTACCTTAACCCGATTTTGGGATCGCTAGTTTGATATCAAAATTGACGGCTTCATAAAAACCCACTGGCCACTTACGATTCCGAGCCTGATACGCGGTCCTCACCGGCCGCTAAAGGATGAGCTTTGTCGTAAACTTCCAGCAACCTTTTAACATCAACATGGGTATAGCGCTGCGTCGTCGAAAGGGAGCTGTGACCTAAAAGCTCCTGAATGGCCCGAAGATCAGCCCCATTTTGTAACAAGTGAGTAGCAAAAGAGTGGCGCATGGCATGCGGGGTCAGGGGTTTCTGCAAACCTGCAAGAAGCCCATATTTTTTAATCAGGCTCGAAACTGAACGGGCGCTCAAACGCCCACCGCGGGCGTTGAGAAAAAGAGCATCACCAGCCCCGGCATTGACTTTTTGTCTCTTCTCAAGATAGCTTTCAAGAGCTTTAGCGGCGATTCGCCCCAAAGGCACGAGCCGTTCCTTACGACCTTTACCCATAACCCGAACCACGGCATCGACGAAACTGAGATTCCCAATATCAAGTCCGACCACTTCAGAGACCCGCAGACCGCTGGCATACATTAGCTCTAAAATGGCACGGTCTCTGAATTTTAGTTCATCATCTACGGGCTCGATATCAAGCAATTGATCGACCTCTTCCTCTTCGAGATAGACTGGAAGATGCCGTTGATTCTGCGGGGCCCGCAAGAGCGCTGCGGGATTCCCCAAAAAGTTGTGGCGATTGTTAAGATAGGCAAAAAAAGTCTTGATGGCCGCCACTTTACGACCCACTGAAGCGCTCCCGTCGCTCACCATGCGGGAGCGCATAAATTTCAGGAGATGATGCTCATTAACCTGCGACCAGGGTTCCTCTTTTTCAACGAGTGAAGATGGCAGGCCACAACACTCGGCGAGAAAAACCTGCAACTGCTTGATATCGGATCGATAAGCACGTACCGTATGCGGGGAGAGCTGGCGCTCAACCTCCAGGTAGCGTATAAATTGAGTAAATAAATTAACCATGACATAACCTTGATGCTCTCCCAAAAATCATGGGATAGCTAAACCCAATTAGATAAATATAATCATGCCCGGCTTGACTTTTTGCGAATTGATAGGTTAGTAAATGCACCGTAATAAAGGCTCTGCTTCCCCAAATTCCCTCAACTTTAAAATAGCTACACAAGCGCGAGAGAAATATACTTTTGTTAGAAAAAAAAGAGCCCCCCTACCTTATCCTCTTCATCTTACTATCACTGCTCCTACACTTGAGTCTGGCCTACCATTACCGCGAATGGCAACCCTCAACTAAAGCCCTTAAGGAACTGCACCAAAAAAGAAAAGCTGAAATCCCGGTCCAAATTATCGAGCTGCCCCCCAAAGAAAAGAAAAAGGAGGTTCCCAAACCGCCACCGCAAAAACCTCGTTTCCTGGCTGACCGCAACCAACAGAGCAAAACTGAAACCAGAACTGATGAAAGCGCCCCGAAAACAGCTGCGCCAAGACTTAAACCCAAGCCTCAGGCAAAACCTAAAAGCCGGCCATCTAAAGATAAGGCCGCCATCATCAAACCCCGCCCGCAAACCAAAACTCCGGAAAAGGATTCACCGCCAGTGAAAAAGAAGGCGGTAAAAAAATTGACAAAAGAACCGGTAAAAGAGTCCCTGCCGGACATCAAAAAACTCTTTCCTTCATTTGAAGAGCTGACAAAAATCACCGAAGAACGCCGAAACCGGCCAGTGCCTTCCGGCAAACATCACCCACGCCTGCCCAACAAGCTGAAAAGTAGCACTGAGATCTCCCTCAACACCCTCGACTATAAATTTCATTCCTACTATCTGGCCCTGAAAAGGAAGATTGAGCTGGTCTGGGAATACCCCTATCAAGCCCGACGCACCGGCGCCCAGGGACGTCTATTGATACGCTTTGTCATCAACCAGGATGGTTCGTTGGCAGAAGTCACGATCCTCCGTTCATCCGGTGTCGCCCTGCTCGACCATGAAGCGGTACGAGCCATCCGCGACGCCTCACCTTTTCCACCGCTTCCGGAACGCATGAACACCAAACATCTAACCGTTACCGCGACCTTTGAGTATCTCCTAACCTACCGTTCAGTCCACTGATGACATCATAAAGTAGCAACGCAAACTCAGCTAAGCAGCAGCGGAGGTTTTGGTGGTTTCCGTTTTAGTTTTGTTTTTTACTTCTTTTTTGGCGGGTTTGGCAGCAGCCTTTTTCTTCGCCTCTTGGGGAGGCCGATTTTTACCGTACTCAGTAGCGTACCACCCGCCACCTTTCAAAATAAATGAAGTTGATGATACCAACTTATGAACTGGGCCACCACACTCAGGACACTCTTTAAGAGGTTCTGCTGTAATTTTCTGCAACATATCAAATTTATGTTCACACTCTTCACACTGATACTCGTAAATCGGCATAACTTCTAATCCTTGTCCCTTCGTAAATTTTTTAAAACATGAAAAAATCAGTACTGTCCATTAATAATCTGCATTAACTGAACACTGCTAAAAAATCGGAACCGAGCCTAAACTTACTTTAACCTTTGCCGGCAGAAGGCTGATCATCAAGCCCCAGGCGGGTTTTCAGCTCAAACCCATTTAAACTTTCTACGTAAATCGTTTTACGGCGCGATTTCTGGCCACCAACAACCTCGACCCGAGCGCGAGGGAGTTTAAGAAGATCGGCCAGAAAATCCCGACAGAGACGATTGGCAGCCCCCTCTACCGGGGGTGCGGTCAGGGATATCTTAAGGGCATCGTCATACATACCCTGAAGACGGTTATGCGCCGCCCGGGGCTGGACATGAACCCTGAAAGTCACACCTTCCGACGTTTCTCGAAACCACAATCGCGCCATTAAGCATCCCCGTGGAAACCTCGCAGGCTCCTGAACTTAAACCGACTAATGGGCTATCGTTTGGGCAAACTGTAATAAGGTCTGCACGAGAAAGGACTGGAGGAAGAAGATGGCCAACATAATCAGCATCGGCGAAAAATCTATCCCCCCCATCGCGGTCCAGGGAAACCAGCGCCGTACTCGATAAAAAACCGGTTCGGTAGCCTGATAAAGAAATCTGACAATTGGATTATAAGGATCGGGATTTACCCAAGACAAAAGAGCCCTGATAATAACAATCCAGAGATAGAGGGTTAATCCGATATCGAGAATTTTGGCTACCGCAACCAATAAATTACTTATCATATACATATGACTAACTCACCTTAAATAAAGCGCTCTGGCAATATCACCTTGGGCGCAGATCAAAAATTTTCCTTAAGTCCGACAAAGGCCAACTGGCGGCCAGTTATAGCATGATCACGACGGTAGGAAAAGCAGAAATCATGACAATACGTACAGATATCGACAACCTGAAAATTTTCTTTAGCGAGTCCGGCCGCCAGCAACTGAGCCCGCTGAATAGATAAAAGATCAAGATAATAACCTGAGGGCCGCTCCTGATACCATCCGGCAATCCCATCAAGGGCAAAATGCCGCCGGAAACGATCGACCACTTCACTCCCAACTTGAAAACAGCAACTGCCAATAGCGGGACCGGCATAAACCTGAAGGGTCTCCACCGCAACCGCAAAGCGGCGGATCAATTCTCTAACCACCACAGTTCCTATAGATTGTTCCAAGCCGCGCCAGCCAACATGAACAACCGCCACGGCCCTGCGATTCCGGTCAATCATGATGAGTGGCAGACAATCGGCGGTCAGCACTCCCAAAAGAACACCAGGCTGATCGGTCAACAGGGCATCAGCTCCAGTCTCTGCTAATTGCGCAAGCCTTTCAGGATCCCGATCAGTAACTGTCAGACAACGGTTGCCATGGACCTGCCTGACCGTCACCAGTGATGAAAAATTATTTTCACCAGCACTATGGAGTAAAGCCTGACGGTTCCGGTCCACCATCTCAGCTTGATCACCAACCTGGTAACTCATATTGGCAGAAGTGAAGGATCCACCACTAAAGCCCCCGGGCCGTAGCGTAAAGCCCGCTATTACCGAGGGCAACGTAGCGACCTTAAGGTAGGCAGGACCTGACTGATTGTCAAGGCTGAAAGGATATTTTAACCTTGACTTAAACCCGTTTTTCAAGTTCACCCAAAGCCTCCAGCAGACCCTCAAGATCCGGCGGCAAGGAACTTTCAAATTCCAGATATTGCTCACTTACCGGGTGTCGAAAACCGAGACGCCGAGCATGAAGTGACTGCCGGGAAAAGTTGGCCAGCAGATCAGCTCCACAAGCGGCTGTCTGCAAACGACTTATCCCCTTTTTACAATATACCTGATCACCAACCAAAGGATGATCCGCTTCACTCAAATGAACCCTGATCTGATGGGTGCGACCGGTTTCCAGACGCAAAGAAAGCCAAGAGCAAACTCCCGATAAATAATAACGCAAAACCTGATAGTTGGTACGAGCCGATTTTCCACCTCTCTCGACCGAAGCCATTTTCTTACGTTGCCGGGGATGGCGACCGATTGATGATTGAAAAGAACCACACGTTGGTAAAAGACGCCCGTAGACCAGAGCTACATACTCCCTTTTGATCGTATGTTTTTTAAATTGCTCGGCCAGCCCCTGGTGACTGAGATCATCTTTAGCAACCACCAACAAGCCGGAAGTATCCTGATCCAGACGATGAACAATACCAGGCCGCATGACACCGCCAATCCCGGCCAGATCACGACAATGAGATAACAGCGCATTTACCAAGGTACCATCCGGATTCCCCGCAGCCGGATGAACAACCATCCCGGCCGCCTTGTTGACAACAACAAGATGCCGATCTTCGTAAACGATTTCTAAAGGTAAATCCTGGGCTTCAAGCTGCAGGGGAACCGGGGGCGGAATCTTGAGCGTGACACAATCCCCGTGTTTGAGAAGGTATGAGGTTTTTGCAGGGTCACCATTGACTAAAACTGAAGCTGAACGAACCAGAACCTGTAGGCGACTGCGAGAGATGTCAGGCTGTCGGATCGCGAGAAACTGATCCAGACGACAACGTTCAGAACCAAGGAAAACAAACTCAAAAAACTCTTCAACAGCCATTAAGTTGCAGCTCTCTTCTCCAACTTGGCACGCAGAATATGAGCCAGTTTTTGCACTTCAGGAAACTCTTCCTTCTCGGAAAGAGCATCAATACTGGTCAGTTTATCGAGAAACATTTTCACCTCTTCTTCCTCGCCCTTTTCCAGATGCAGTTTAACCATCCCATAATTGGCCCGCACATGATCTTCATCAAGCTTCAAAAAACTTTGGAATTCAAATTCCACACTGTTTAACTCTCCTTTACACAGGTGGAGGTTGCCCCGGTACCAAGCAAAATCTTCACTGTTTCAATATAGTGCTTAAGAATGGCGGGAATCATCAAACAAATGGAACAACTGAATGAATATAAAACCCGACCGTACGTTAATGGAAGTTTGATTATTGATCTGGAGAAATTGAGCCCGAGCAAATAAGACGAGATGGTCAGAAGGGGTATTGGAATTGTCACCGGCAGAATAACGAATAAATAATTGAGCAGACAACTATCTGCTTTTTGCACCCTAGTTTCAGGTAAAACCACTGGCTCCAGAAGCATCACCCAAAGCACCTGCAGACTTGCCGGATCCAACAGTCTGTACAACACAACCGGAGATTACCTTGCGCAAACCCACAAACGCACACTTGTGACATTTCAGGGCAGTACCATCTTCTCCCATTTTCTGCAGAACCTCAACCCTAACCCCACATTCTGGGCACTCATACTCATATAAGGGCATTCTATTCCACCTCTTCAAAGGACCCTGCCGCAGCCGCACAGTCCATACTGAAATGCTCCATCAAGGTACCAATCAAAAGCTTACTGATATCGTCACTCACCCAGTAACGCATCGCTACTCCTTCACGGGCGGAATCAACAATCCCCTTACCCTTAAGAACCGAGAGATGCTGAGAAACCGTAGCTTGGGAGAGCTCTAAACAACTCCACAGATTTTTCACGCAACTCTCCCGGGTCAAAAGCGTCTGCACAATCTGCAGACGTACCGGATGGCCCAAAACCTTCAGAACTTCAGCAACCCGACAACAGAACTGATCTTTCTCCAAGAGTAACCTCCATATTTTCACCGAGAACAGAACCCGCTTTCACGGTTTCCACTATCACTAAACAAAACATATGTATATATTGCAATCTCATATAACCGGTTGCACGGCACCTGTCAAACAATTTGTCCAAGGCGGATGAAACAAAGTGAGAAATCTTCTTGTTACAGTTATAGAACTCATGTTATATGGTCAACTTTAGTCAAAATAAACAGTGCCTAAAATCTTCCTCTGTACTTTAAAGAGTAAACATTGACACAGAACATTGAACTTTTAGATCTAATGTTGCTTTTGGATGAACGTCAGGGGTTGAAGTATGCCTTTATTTCGATTCGGCCTAACACGAGAATCGCCAACCCCCACGATCCGGCGGTTTTTCGCTCTATAACTGAAGCAATAAAAAGAGAACTAAAAAATAAACCGAGCGCTCTGAAAAAATTTGGGGCAATCACCCACCAACGCCTCTTTTCCCACTTAAGTCCCAGGGCTTTAGCTGTCGTCAATAAGTTTAATTGAATGAATCCGGCTTCCCAGAAAAATCCTGCCAGCAGCCTGATCAGAAACGCTGGCGTCATCGGTGCCGCCACCTTATTAAGCCGAATCCTCGGCTTTGTTCGGGATATGGTTACGGCCAACTATCTTGGTACTTCCATTTATGCTGATGCTTTCTTTGTCGCTTTTCGGATTCCCAACCTCCTGCGTCGGCTCTTCGGTGAAGGCTCCCTGACCGCCGCCTTCGTCCCGGTATTCTCAACCTATCTGGTGGCTGGCAAACGCCTTGAAGCCCGGGAAATTGCGCAAACCGCCATGACCCTAACGGCCCTTTGCCTGACCATCGTCACAATCTTGGGAATTATTTTTTCCCCTTTTATAATTTCTCTGATTGCCCCAGGCTTTGAAGCCACACCGGAAAAATATGAACTCGCCGTATTTCTTAACCGGCTCATGTTCCCTTACATCCTGCTCATCAGCCTGGTCGCTTTGGCTATGGGAATCCTGAATGCTGATGGCCACTTCCTGACTCCGGCCCTAGCCCCGATTTTACTGAATCTCTGCATGATCGTCGCCGCTTTAAGCCTGAGCCGGATACTAGGCAACGCTGCGCTGGCTTTGGCCATCGGAGTCTTGGCCGGAGGTCTGGCCCAACTCCTCCTCCAGTTCCCGGTTCTCAAAAAGCATGGCTTTCCCTGGCGACCGCGATTTCAGTTTAAGCATCCCGCAATCAAACGGGTTATGGTTCTCATGGGACCTTCCCTGCTGGGACTGGCGATCACCCAGATCACGATCTTCTTCAACACCTTGCTGGCCTCCTATCTGGTTGACGGCAGTATCTCCTACCTCTATTTTGCCGATCGCCTGATCCAATTCCCCTTAGGCATTTTTGCGGTCGCCCTGGGCACGGCCGTCTTGCCAACTTTAAGCCGCTCGGCAGCGAAAAATAATTGGCACGATTTTTCGTCAACCTTTTCACTGGCTTTGCGCCTCCTCATGTTTATCACTCTACCAGCCATGGCCGGCTTGATAGTCTTAAGCAAACCAATTGTTTTTCTGCTTTTTGAACGAGGCTATTTCGGCGCTCACTCGACCAACATGGTTTCACAAACCATTATCGCCTACGCCACCGGCCTCTGGGCTTATGCCGGTTTGAGAATTATTGTCCCGGCTTTTCACTCCTTACAAGACACCAAAACCCCGGTCAAGGTCGGTGCTATAGCCCTAGTGACCAACCTGATTTGTGCGCTTGTCCTGATGCAACTTCTGCAACACTTGGGCCTAGCTCTGGCCACGGCTATCTCAAGCGCCGTCAACTGTTTGCTTTTACTTGCAATTTTAAAGCGCCGTTTGGGACAGGATATCAAAATAACCGGTTGCCGCCGCGCCTTTTACCAAAGTCTACTGGCGACTACGGTCATGGTTATAATCATCTTAACTCTTGACCGGCTACCGCTGATGACTGCCAACTACCAGAGTCACATAAATGAAAGTATTCGCCTTGCAACAAAGATTCTTTGCGGCCTTGCTGCCTATTTTCTTTGCGCGAGACTTATGCAAAACCCGGAGTTGACCCAGCTAAAAAGCTTGATCACTCGACGTCGTAAACAAAACAGTGATCAGTCATCAGTGGGCCGTGACCTGTAACTGACCAATAACTACTGAAGACTGACGACTAGACAATGAAACGAAACCTGATAACCCTTATAATTTTTGCAAGCCTGGCTGCCAGCCTCACAGCCCTGACCGTCTTTGACCTCTACCGTTTTGCCCATCAAACCGGATCACAACCCCAAAAACTCATTCTCATTGAGACTGGCAGTTCACTTAAAAAAATCGCCCGACAACTGCAAGAGCACAAGCTGATCAGTTCGAGCCAACGCTTCATTATTTTAAACCGCTTATTAAAAAACTCCACTCTTCTTAAAGCCGGTGAATACCGAATCGAGGCGGCCGCCAGCCCACTAAATATTATTGAAATCTTGAAACAAGGTCGAGTTTTTCAACGCCGGCTCAGCATCCCTGAAGGTTTTACCCTGCAACAGATCGGCGCCCGGCTACAAGCCAGAAGTTTATGCCAAAATAATGAGTTCATACAACTCACCTCCTCACCTGAGTACCTCAAAAACTTGCAGGTGCCAGACCCCAATCTGGAAGGCTATCTTTTCCCCAGCACCTACAACTACAGTCGCCAGACATCATGTCGACAGATTGTTGAACAGATGCTGAACACCGGGAAAATAGAGCTTCAAAAACTACTTTCACAAAACCCCACCAACAACTTAAACCGGCATCAGATTCTGACCCTGGCATCCATGATCCAGAAAGAAGCCGGCAACAATGATGAAATGCCGGTCATCGCCTCGGTTTTTCACAATCGCCTGCGGCGCAAGATGCGGCTCGCCAGTGACCCCACTACGATTTACGCCCTGGGTAAGAATTTTGACGGCAATTTAAGACGCCGGGACTTACACCACCCCTCACCATACAACACCTACCGCCATCACGGCCTACCTCCCGGCCCAATCTGCAGCCCCGGCCACAAAGCCATCAGGGCCGCCATCAACCCGGACCAAACCGACTACCTCTACTTTGTCTCCCGCAACAACGGCCAGCACCAATTCTCCCGAACCCTCAAGGAACATAATCAAGCCGTCAGAAAGTATCAGCTCAAACGCTGAGCTTGCAACACAACAAAATTAGCGGCCCAATTGTTGCCCCCTTTTTCAGTAAAAGTTGACGGAAGCGTTACAAAGAGTATAATAGCAACAATGAACTTCGAGAAATCACCAACCAACTGACTTGAGAAGGCACCACAATGTCTGAGTTACGTAAAGATCCGATCGTCGACCGCTGGGTAATCATCTCCCGGGAACGCGGCAAAAGGCCCTCTGAATTCAGCAGCCTAAAACAGGAGAGGAAAAGTGGATTCTGCCCTTTCTGCCCCGGCAATGAAGATGTTGTCCCTCCCGAAATCCTGGCCTACCGACAACCCGGCAGCCAAAGCAATGATTCCAACTGGCGCTTAAGAGTCGTACCTAACAAATTTCCCGCCCTCCACATTGAAGGCGACCTCGTCCGTCATGGTGACGGGGTTTATGATATGATGAACGGCATCGGTGCCCACGAAGTTGTCATCGAAAGCCCCGACCACCAGGCGACCTTGTCATCCATGCCGATTGAGGCAGTTGAAGATGTTTTGTGGGCCTACCGGGATCGCATTCGAGACCTCGCCGGTGATGAACGTTTCCGCTATATCCTGGTTTTCAAAAACCAGGGCCTGGCGGCCGGGGCGACCGTCGAACATTCTCACTCCCAGATTATCGCTCTGCCGATCGTCCCGAAACGAGCCAAGGAAGAGGTTGTCGGCGCGAAAAAATATTACGACTACAAGGAGCGCTGTGTTTTCTGTGATATTATCCAACAGGAGATCAACCAGGGCTTGCGGATGGTCAGCGAAAATCATGAATTTATCGCGGTCTGCCCATATGCCCCGCGTTTTCCCTTTGAGACCTGGATCCTACCCAAGCGCCACACTCATGACTATCAAGCAAATAGTAAAAACATGATCGAAGGGCTGGCCCTGATGCTCTCCGACACCTTAAAAAGGCTTAACCGGGTACTTGATACCCCTCCCTACAACTTCATTCTCCATACCGCCCCGGTCAACTATCACGACACCTCTGACTACTATCACTGGCATATGGAGATTATTCCAAAACTTACCCGGGTCGCCGGCTTCGAATGGGGTTCGGGCTTCTATATCAACCCGACCCCACCGGAAGAATCGGCAAAATTCCTACGCGAAGCCAAAATTTGATGGTGTCGCAAAAGCCCGATCTACACCCCACAGGAAATACATCAACTAATAAAGTTGAGATGAACTAAAAATGAATATTCTTTTTGCGGTATCTGAAGCCTCTCCTTTTGCCAAAACCGGCGGATTGGCCGATGTTGCCGGAGCTCTGCCAACCGCTTTAGCCAAAAGAGGACATCAGGTTCACCTTTTCCTGCCCCTCTATCAAGAGATCAAAGCCCGGGAATCAGGGCTTGCCGAAACCGCCTCAATCACTGTCCCCTTAGGAGAAAAGCAGGTCGTCGGAACCATTGTCAGCCGACCCTCCCACCACCCAAACCTAAGTATCTCATTTATCCGTCAGGATAATTATTTTGACCGACCTTTCCTCTACGGCCCGACCGGAGAAGAGTACCCAGACAACGGCATCCGCTTTATGTTTTTTTGCCGGGCGATCCTTGAGGCGGTCTCCGTCCTTAACCTTAATATAGATATCTATCACGCCCACGACTGGCAGACGGCCCTGATTCCGGTTTATCTCAAAACCCTTTACACAGATCTTCCCCGGTACGGGGGGGGCTCTCTCTTCACTATCCACAACCTCGGCTATCAAGGCATCCAAAAAAAAGAGTTAATGCCACTTACCGGACTGGACTGGAGGGAGTTCACCTTTGAACGTCTCGAATTTTTTGACCGCCTCAATATCCTCAAAGGAGGACTGGTCTACGCTGACGCCTTAAATACCGTCAGCCGGGCCTACAGCCGCGAGATCCTGCAACCGGAATTCGGCTTCGGACTGGAATCGGTATTACAACAGCGCCAGAACGATCTCTACGGCATTTTGAACGGGGTCGATTACCAGGAATGGGATCCGGCCAACGATCCCTTTATTACTAACCATTTTCGCCTTGGTCGAATGGCAGGGAAAAAGATCTGTAAAAAAAAGCTGGTCTCAACCGTCAACCTTCC
>CAZUXG010000045.1:0-15089 GCA_964623985.1 uncultured Thermodesulfobacteriota bacterium
CAGTGATTTTGGATCTTCCTTTAGTTTTTTTTATAGTTTATCGAAGTATAACTAGGCTATCGACAGCCTTTCCCCCGCCTATCTGGTATCAGTATAGACGATATAGTTAGTCTTTTTGATCTTTATTAAAGGGGATTGATCTTTAGAGTCTCTTTGCCGGTAGATTTTCTAGTGTTGGTTAAAAGATGTTACTATTATATCATCAATGTCGAGCTCTCACCAAGAGAATTTATCGATTTTTACAACGGCAAGAATTTTCACTGAAAATCACCATGTGTTTCTTCGTTAAGCTACTGACTGATCCCGCAAGATACTATTTTATTTTTATTCTTTGCTTAGAGTGTAGAGCAAGCTGATCTCCTCGGGCCAGAGCTTATCGTCGATAGTTTCCAGGATCAGGGGGATGTTGTCGAGGCGAGAGTCTTGCATCAGGAGGCGGAAGGGTTCGAGACCGAGGTGTCCTTGGCCGATGCTCTGATGGCGATCGAGCCGGCTACCGAGGGTGATCTTGGCGTCGTTTAAGTGCATTCCCTTGAGGTAGGGAAAACCAACGATACGGTCGAACTCCAGCATGGTTAGTTTGTAGGTTTCCGGAGTACGTAGATCGTAGCCGGCGGCAAAAGTGTGGCAGGTGTCGAGGCAGACGCCGACTCGGGATTTATCTTCAACTTGATCAATGATCGCCCTAAGATGTTCAAAACGGTGGCCGAGGTTGCTGCCTTGGCCGGCCGTATTTTCGATGACTGCAGTCACCGTTGTGGTTTTTGCCAGGGCTCTATTGACCGCTTGTGCGATCCGTGTAAGTCCCTCTTCATCGCTGATTTGTTGCAAGGTGCTGCCGGGATGAAAATTTAGTAAGGTCAGGCCGAGCTGCTCGCAGCGTTTAAACTCATCAATGAAAGCCGCAAGTGATTTTTCTCGTTTGTCGGTTTCGGGGTGGGCCAGGTTGATGAGATAACTGTCGTGTGGCAGAACCTGTTCCGGCCTGAAGCCACAGTCTTCAAGATTTTTCTTAAAGATGGCAATCTCCTTTTTAGTGAGCGCTTTAGCCCACCACCGGCGCTGGTTTTTAGTGAAGAGAGCAAAGGCTTTGGCCCCGATCTTCCGAGCCCTGAGTGGGGCGTTGGCGATGCCGCCGGCGATGCTGACATGGGCTCCGATATATTTCATCTCTTTTCTTCTTTACCCTTTAATGACTGCTAGCGGCCGTAGTTTGACTATAATCTCAACCAAATCTTTTTGATTGTCGAGAACCTGGTCGATATTCTTATAGGCCCGGGCGGCTTCATCGAGATCTTTGTTGCGGCATAGTTGTGGGCGATATTGAGGGACTTGGCAAAGTTTACAGCCGGGACGATTATTCGCAGGGCTTGAGGTTCAAGGTCATCAAGCCAGAGCTTGAGCGGTTTTTTCTCGCTGGTGACAACCCGTTTCATTTTTTTAGCCGAGAAAGCGGTTGAAATAGCCGATCTGGAGATGTGGGAAGTTCTTTTTTAATTGTTCAAGAAGGTTGACTATGCCAATTGGGTCGGCAAATTCATCGGTAAAAAGGTCGAAGTACTGGCGTGGGTCGATGCAGAGGTTACGCATCTGGACTTGGTCGATTTGATATTTGTCAATCAGTTCAAATAAAGCGGCAACCTCGGCTTCGGCATCGGTAAGCCCCGGCATGACCAGAAGGTTTATGGCCAGATGGAGGCCGCCCGCCTTGGCCATGTGCAGTGATTCAAGGACGTCGGCAAAGGAATAATTGCGGGGGCGGTAGTAAGGCAGATAGGTGTCGACCCGGGCCGAATTGAGGCTTACCCTGATAGCATCCATACCGGCTGCTGCCATGGCTGTAACCTTTTTTGGTAGGCTGGCGTTGGTATTGACGTTGAGGGTGCCGGTCGCGGTTGTTTTACGTACTTCCCGGGCAAACTCGCAGATGCGGTCGGCCTGGAGAATAGGGTCACCTTCGCAGCCCTGGCCAAAACTTAAGACTGGATTTTCAGCGATCTCTATATGGGGCAAGGCAACTTCGAGGAGCTCCGTAACGGTTGGCACAAAGTTGATGCGCTCATGCGAGGCGGGACAGCTTTCACCTTTTTTGATTTCTATTTCTTCTTGATGGGAGAGGCAGCCGATACAGTTGGCGTTACAGGTCGGTGAGACCGGCAACGGGCACTCCCAGCGTTCAAGGAAGAAATTTTTGGCGGCAAAGCAGTGGTAGTCGATGGCGCAGCGGCTCATATGGTCGATGAGCCGGTTTTCAGGGTAGCGGGCGAGTTTCTTGTCAACCCCGGCAACGACTTCGTGATCGTCAAAATATTCCGGTTCCCACTGTCGGTTTTCATCAACCCGGCAAGCGCAAGTAACATAGCCGACTTCTTCCGACCAGCCGACGGCGGTGTAGGCCCAAAGTGGCAGGGTGTACTCTTTGTTTTGGTAGGAGACGGCCGGTAGCAAAAAACGGCTGTAGGCCGGTGGTAGGAAGACAGCGACTCCCTGTAGGCCGGAATTGCTGACGCCGTCAAGGCGGCTTATCGGGCGCTTTTTGCGATTTTCCCTATCCCAGCCCAGAGGGGGGCAGTCCGGTAGGAAAAAAAGGCGGCTACCGGACGGCAGGGGAATCAACTCTTCACTTTCCGGTCGACGGTTGTTGAGGCCTGCGGCCCCGAGCATGAGCCATTCGGGATGGTCAAAGATCTCGCCTGCACGGTTGGCGACCAGGGCGTGAACGGAATCGGGATCAATCGGTTTTGGCGTTGACATAGTTATCTATCTGTAATATTGTAAAGGGTTTGTGTTTAGTTGTTGACGCGCTGGCAAAATCGTTTTTTTTATGATATCGGACTGAGAGTAATCTAACAATTTCATTAAATCAAGGAATATCCCGAGTGATGCTTCAGTGTTGCGGAAAAAGCTCTGTTTGGCAGCGCTTTTTTGTTTTTCAGCCGTTTTTCATGGTTTTCCTGTTGATGGTTATCTTGTTTGGGGCCTCTTGCGCTTTTCGTGAGGTTGTCAACGATAATCCGCAGACCCTTTTTCAGAAGGCCGAGAGGGCCTATCAGAAAAAGAGTTTCAAACGGGCAAATGAGCTATTCCAAGTGGTCCAGAATGAGTTCCCTGATACCGAATATGCAAAACTGGCTCTTTTGCGGAATGCCGATATTGCCTATTGTCGTAAAGAGCTTGAAGATGCGGCCCGGATCTATAACGATTTCATCAATTTTAATGAGGATCACCCTAAGGCCCCTTACGCCTTTTATCAGGTTGGGATGACCTACTATGTGACCTTGCAAACCATCGATCTTGATCTTGAGGCGTTGCGTCAGGCTCTGGAAACCTTCAAGGAGGCCCTGGCTCGTTATCCCGATCATCCCCCCTATACAGCCAAAATCATTCAGCGGATAAATGACTGTAAGCGGCGTTTTGCAAAACGTGAGTTCTATGTTGGTTTCTACTATTACAAGCAGAATAAATTCCACTCTGCTATAGCTCGTTTTGAATACCTTCTCAAAACCTATCCTGGTTTTATCGATGATAAGGTGCTTTACTATATGGGGCTGGCCCAGCTCAATCGAAATGATGCCGATGCTGGTCATCAGGCCCTCTTGACCCTTACTAAAGCTTTTCCCGAAAGCCCTTTTACGGCTCAGGCCAGGCCCTGGTTGGAAAAGGATGAGGGTCCCGGCCTGCCCCTGCTCTTTATGGCCCGAGACTATTTTTTGGTTAAAGATTATGACATTGGAGACCGCTATCTGACGACCACCTTCATGCCGGAAAAATATTCTCCCCGGCTCTTCAATATGTTGAGTGGTCAGAAAAGTGGGGGTGAACAGGCTAAAGAGGTGACCTTCTCTTCTCTCTATCGGCCCGTAAATCCAGATCGGGGAAGGAAATCAGGTGCTAAAAGTGTGATGCCTGAAGCAGGTCTTAGGGGCCCCTCCGGTCCTTCAAAGGTTACGTCTGGGGCAGTCGCAAGTAAGCCTCCTGCGTCAAAGGTTACGTCTGAGGTAGTCGCAAGTAAGCCTCCTGCGTCAATTGATACTGCGGTTCAGGAGCAGCGTCCTTTAGCCCGCTTGGGTCAACAGGATGATCCTTTGGAGATTATCTCCGATTGGACCGAGGCTGATCGCCAGAAAGGTATTATAATTTTTGGTGGTAGAGTTGTGGCCAAGCAGAAGGATATGGTTCTTTACGCCGACAAGGTCGTCAATTATTTTGATATGCAGAGTCAGAAATTGCTTAAGGCGGTTGCTGTCGGCAATGTTAAATTGAACCAGGCAGACAAGTTTGTAACCTGTGAGCGGGCCGAGTTGATGCAGGCTGAAAGAAAGGTTACGATGACCGGAAATGCGGTGATGTGGCAGGGCGAGAACCGGGTGACCGGTGAGCGTATTGTCATCTATCTCAGTCAGAGCCAGGCGGAGGTTTTTGGTGGTAAAGAGGGCAAGGCTAAGGTCAAAATCATGCCTTCTTCCAAGTAGTTGCCGGCTCGAAAATATCCTTATTTGAAAATCAGAAAGAATCGCGATTTTCGGACAGCCTCTTGAATTAGCTGGCCCTGGATAGTTGGTCGGGGGTAAAGATACCTTTTTCGGTAATGATCGCGCTGATCAGGGTTGCCGGAGTGACGTCAAAAGCGGGGTTATAGACTGCAACCTTGGCCGGTGCGGTACGTTTTTCGCCAAAAAAACGTACTTCATCGGGGTCGCGTTCTTCGATTGGAATGCCTGAGCCATCGGCCAGGGAAAAATCGATGGTTGCGGTCGGGGCTGCGACATAGAAAGGCAGTTTGTGGGCTTTAGCCGCCAAGGCGACGCCGTAGGTGCCGATCTTGTTGGCCGTATCGCCGTTGGCGGCGATGCGGTCGGCGCCCACGATAATCAGATCGATCATCCCTTTGGCCATGCAGTGGGCTGCCATATTGTCACAGATCAGGGTGACCGGGATCTCTTCTTTAAGTAATTCCCAGGTGGTCAGGCGCGCCCCCTGTAGGAGAGGCCGGGTTTCGTCGGCATAGACTTTGATATCTTTGCCGGCCGCCTGGGCGGCCCGCATAACCCCTAAAGCTGTACCGTATTCAGCGCAAGCCAGGGCCCCGGCGTTGCAGTGAGTCAGAATCCTGGCTCCGGCCGGGATCAATTGGATCCCGAACTTTCCTAAGCGACGATGGGCCCGGTCGTCTTCAGCGTAGATCAGGTCAGCTTCGGCGAGCAGGAGATCTCTCAACAAATCCCCCGTAAAACCTTTTCCCAGGCCAGCTTCCCCGATTTTTTTCATTCTCTCAAGAGCCCAGAAGAGGTTGACCGCAGTTGGCCGGGTGGCGGCGAGTTCGTCGATAACCGCGGTAAATTTTTGTGTAGTAATCCTCTCTTCGGTCTCGACTATCTCTTGGACTCCAAGAACCACCCCATAGGCGGCCGCCACGCCAATCGCCGGAGCCCCGCGAACCGTCAAGGTTTTGATCGCCTCAGCCACCTGCTGCAAAGTCCGACATTCGATAAAGAGTTCGGCGGTCGGCAGGAGGCGTTGATCAAGTAAGCGCAGAGTTTTTTTTTCTCTTAACCAGGTTAAGGTCTGAAAAGTATTCATGGTTACAGGATCACTCCCATCTACTCAATAACTTGAGGAACCTTAAAGAAACGCTCCTCCCGTTGTGGTGCATTGCTAAGTACTTTCTCTCCCAAGCCTTCTCTCAGACGGTCCTCTCGCATCGGGGTCGAAGTGGCCGCGACATGGGCCATCGGTGGTACATTGCTGGTGTCGAGTTCCTGCAATTTATCGACATAGACTAAAATTGCGTTCAATTGATTCCCATACTGTTCCAGTTCAGCCTCGCTCATCTCGATCCGCGCCAGCGCGGCAATATGTTTTACAGTTTTTAGATCAATCTTTTTTGGTACCATGATTTTTGTTTAATCCTTTCCGGTTCTTTTGCGAAATGTAAGTTACGCTCATTCTATTGCAGATATTTTGCTATGTCAAATAAAAGAATAAGAATAAATTGTTCGTGAGAAGAGGTCAACTACTGGTAGGGTTTCACAGGTGGGTTGATCTTTCAATATGGCTCCGCAGTTTTCAAGTTGCAAGTTTAGGTTAGTGGGCATTGTGGGAGCTTGATTTTTATGCTTGAGTATGAGATAACACCTTATTTTATGTATTATATGTAATGTATTTATGACAAATAGGTTGTTTTTTCAGGGTCGGCCGTCAGTAAAACCGGGAGACAGATTAAATTTTTCTCTATTGCCTGTTTAGTTAAGTTTTTCAAACTGACCCTGTATGTGAAAATTATTTGCGCCCTGAGCGGTAGCGAGGAAGTGCCCTTGGGGTATCCCCCGGTTGAGAAAAATAAAATCAGTCCCCTGACGGTAAAAAGCTAACTATAGATCCACGCTGAGTAGTTACGAAAATTTTTACTCATAACCAATGGTCAGAAGCTATCAGATTCTATCTGAAACAGACCCGTAAGTCTTCGGTAATTGGGTTTTCTTTGGTTGAGCTGATGATTACTGTAGCTCTGGTCGGCGTTCTGGCGGCCGTAGCCGTACCCTCCTATAAGAGTTATATCGAAAAAACCAAAGTCACGAAAACAATTGTCATGCTCAATGCGATTGTCTTTGCCATCGAAGATTTTCGCTTAGTCAACCATGTCTACCCCAGTGCTTTGAGTTTGGTAGGTTATGGTGGGTGCCTCGATCCCTGGGGCACGCTTTATCAGTACCTCTGGATTGAAGATAATCCTGCTCACAGTATTCACGGCCAACAGCGAAAAAATCGTTGGCTTAATCCGGTTAATACCGACTTCGATCTTTACAGCAACGGTCCGGACTTGAAATCGCAAATCCCGTTTACAGCGGCCCAGGCCTATGATGATATTGTCCGGGCTTACAACGGGGCCTATTATGGTTCGGTCTCCGATCTTTAAATTTTTCCTCTTTACTGTTATGGCCTAATGATCCTTGCAAACCGTTTTTTTTTCAGCCGTCTGGGTCGGCGCATCTTTTTCATGTTTATCATCTGTGCCCTTCTGCCCCTGGCAAGCATCTCGTTGCTTTCCATGCATCAGGTCAAGTCCCAGTTACAAAAACAGACCCTGGTCGAGTTAAAGCAGAATTGCCAAATCCAGGTTCTGATTATTTTTGAAAACCTGCTGATGTTGGAAAATGATCTGCAATCGGTCGACCGGTTCTGGAAACAATCAAGCCTTTCTGAGTCTGATAGTGGGCGCTACAATTTTTCAAAACAAACCGAAAGTCGTTTTCGGGCAATTTCTATTTTTAACCGGGAACCCTCGCTTACTCCCCTTTTGGGAAGCTCTGATATCCTGCCCCAAAAGTTACTTGAACTGACTGAAAACCTGACCTCGGAAAAAACCACTATTGTCACGAGACCCGCAAAAACCGGGGGTGCCGATATCTTTTTGATCCGTTTATTAAATCATGAAAATCCTGAGGCCGGCGGCTTGATCGGAGAGGTTAATCCCGACTTTATTTTTGGCGACAAACTTCTCAATCTGCTCCCGACGGCAACCCGGATGGCAGTTCTGGGTCGGGGCCAGCAGATTGTTTTTTCGACTTTTAGACCAGAGACCACCTTCTCAGGGTTATCAAAAACCGGGTTCGGAGAGCATCACTCAGGTAGTTTTGAGATGCTTTCCGGTCAGCAAAGAAATATCATCTCTTATCTCTCCATCTTTCTTGAAGGGTACTTTTCCGACTCTCCCTTGATTGTCATATTGGGCAAATCCCGCCGCCAAGTTTTTAAACCGGTGAAAAATTTTCTGACCCTCTCTTTCCTGGTCTTTATCGCTACCCTGCTGTTGATTATGCTTTTTTCAGTAAAGATTATTCAAAAAAGCCTGCTTCCCCTGGAAAAACTGCAAGAGGGGACCCGACAGATTGTTAAACGTAACTTCAGTCACCAGGTCGAGGTTTCAGGCCATGATGAATTCAGTGATCTGGCCGGCGCTTTTAACCTGATGTCAACCGCGTTGCAGCGGCAATTTAAGGTTCTGGTATCCCGGTCGGAGATTAACCGGGCCGTGCTTTCCTCGTTGGAGAGAGATGAAATTGTTAAAACTGTTATAAATAGAACCGGGGATTTTTTTTCGTGTGAATCAGTTGGGCTGATCTTGATAAATGATCGCATCAATTCTGGTTACCAAGCCTTCATTGGTAGCGGTCAGGAAACAATCAAAGAGCTCAACTTGTCTCTTGAAGAGAGTGATTTGGCAGCGTTGCACTCTTGTAAGACCTTTATACTCTTCCAAAGTGGTGAAAAATGCCCTCTGTTTTTTCCCGAATTAGGTGTCGAACCCGAGGAACAGGTGCTGGTTTTTCCGGTTTTTACCAATGGCCGGCTTATGGCGGCCATGTTTTTTATCTACCGTGATTTCGATAAATATATGCAGGAGGAACTGGTTTTAGCGCAACAGATTGTCGAACAGGTTGGCGTGGCCTTGGCTAATTCCGAGCTTTTGACAGACCTTCAGGAGATGAACTGGGGTTCTCTGAGGGCCTTTGCCCGGACGGTTGATGCGAAGTCCCCATGGACCGCCGGTCACGCCATCAGGGTAACCCATCTCGCTTTGGAAATTGCTAAGTTTATGGGAGTTTGTGGTGAAGAGTACGACAACCTGCACCGGGCATCCCTGCTGCATGACATCGGCAAGATTGGCATTCCCCTCGAGCTCCTTAACAAACCCGGCGAACTTGATCCGGAAGAATTTTCTTTAATTAAAGCCCATCCTGAAATTGGGGTTCGTATTCTTGACCCGATAAAGGCTTATCATGCGTTTATTCCGGCAATCTATGAACACCATGAACGTTTTGACGGCAAAGGCTATCCAGCGGGTAAAAAAGGCGAAGAGATTTGTCTTAAAGCGCGGATCATTGCGGTCGCCGATGTTTATGATGCCTGGATTTCCGATCGTCCTTATCGTGCTGGGCTGGGACATAATAAAGTTGTCGAGATAATACGGGAGGGGGCAGGCTCTGATTTTGACCCTGAAGTTGTGAGTGCTTTTCTCAAAGTTGATTTTCTGCAATTATATTTGAAAAACAAGTCATTGAAGGTGCTATGAAAAAAATTATATGGTGGGTTTCAGGTTTAATTTTAATTGCTGGGCTTCTGGTTTTTGTTCTGAATCGCGGAGCCTGTCGGATCCCGGCAAAGCTTAACGGCATGTGGGTGACAACTGCGGTCGACTATACAGACCGCTATTTGTTTTTTCAAGATGAAAGTCTGGTTTTTGGTACCGGTGGCAACACCCGTGATTATTACCATGTCAACCGGGTGCGGGAGGAAGATAATGGGCCTGAAATCCACTATATTATAGATTATGAGAATGATCAGAAAGCGAAACACAAACTGAAGTTTGTGTTTACGCAGGGCCATAATGAAACTATAAAAGTTAGCCACCTGGATGATATTCTCTGGACTAGAAAAAAATAGTATACTTCAATACTCCCGCCTTATTTGGGGGACCGGAATGTGAAAACAAAGAAAAGCCTCCGTAAGGGAGGTTTTTCTTTGTAAAAGAGGACTATCTTCCAAATATTGGGGATCAGCTTATCTTTTTATGACGGCCACCGAAAAGGTCCAGAAGTTCGTAACCGAGCTCGTACCGCGCTGGGAACCGGTACCGGGGCCACACTGAGTTGATAGTTTTCCGTTTCGTCCGGCCCTAAATAGCCGGTGAAAAATAAAATGAGAGTGAACAATATAAGATGTCTCCAGTGCATCATGTTATGCTTTTTTATGATGAGACTGTTTTACTGTGATAGTACATATTCTTTAAGAAATTGTTAAAAAAGATTGTCACTTTTTGGTTGACTGTCGTGGTTGGAATATGTTCAACGTTGATGGTTATAAAAACAACGTTGAAAAAATATGATTCTATTTTTAGGTTCCGCTTCCAGCCGGATGAGGTAAAGAGAGATGTTGATGAGGAAAAAATGTTTTTTTGTGGTTTTTATTGCCGCTTTGTTGACTTTGTCTGGTTGTGCTGAATTGTTGAAAACAGATTTTGGCAAACCAGCTCCGTCAAGCGATCTGCGGCAACCTTCGGCCCTGCAGATCGCCGAGCTCGTACCGTTCTGGCAAACGCAGGCCGAGCAGCTTGAACGTCTGGGAGATTATAATGGTGCCTGTCGAGTAGTCAGGGAACGCTATCTGCGTTCTCCTGATCCAGAGGTCGGTGATCAATTTTCACTGCTACTCTCTTATCTGACAGATGAGCAGGTGGCCGACTGGTGGCATCAGGAAAGTGAGGCAGAGTTGTCATGCAGGGTAACTGCGGAATATTTTTTGCGCTTGCGTCGCCAACCTGTTACCGGCTTACCGGCGGCAGCCGAGCAACTTTTGCTGGACCTCGCCCAAAAGTTGAGTTCGGAGTGTGAGGTCAGTGAGGATGTCAGAGAGGAGGCCCAGGATTATCTTCTCTTACATCAAGTTTTAAGCGCTGTGTCTGAAGTTACGGTTGGTTGTCTTTTGCCTCTTAGCGGTTCCAATGTTGCCGCTGGCGAACGCCTGCTAAGGGGCATACAATTGGCGTTGGGGGTCTATCCTGAGGCTCCTGTTGAAACAAGTCCCGGGGCTGAAATCAACTTCGCTGAAATCTCCGAAGCACAAGATGTCTCGGGAAAAGTTGAGGTCTTGAAAGACTCGGAAATAACCGGTGTGGTAAGCCCCGCCTCGACTTCTGAAATCGGATCTGAGGCGGTTGCTGAATCGACATCCGGAGTTGCTTTAGCACAAGCTCAGTCCGCTTCCGGGAGTCTGCCGGAGAAGGCTTTTTTAGCAGAACCTTTCGCAGTTACGGCGGTTGCGGATCCATCGACAACGCGCAAAATTCAATCTCTGCCTCGTATACGGGTGTTATTCTACGATACCGCTGGAGAGGGTGAGCGCGCCCGGGCCGGGGTTCGCTATCTGGTGAAAGATAAGAAGGTCGATCTGTTGATTGGTCCCTATACCGGGAAAGCCGCCAACTATGCTGCTGTGGAGGCCCAGAGTTTGGGCGTGACCATGATCAGTTTGAGCCCTCTACTGCGCAATCTTGAGCGTTACCCTAATGTTTTTCAGCACTATCCGACAATTCGTAACCAGGCGGTTTCTCTGGCCGATCTGGCGATGACCCGTATGGGTTTAAAAGATTTTGCCATGCTGGTTCCCAAAAACCGTTATGGGCGTGAGTTTTCTGGGATTTTTAGGGCTCAGGTTGCCGCTTGGGGCGGTCAGGTGGTTCGTCAGGTTTACTATGATTCCAGCCGTCCTGATTTTGGTCCCGCAATCCGCGAAATGATCGGTCCGCAGCGTTATCGTCGTTTCAAGGAGAAGCGTCAGGAGTATGAGGTTTGGTTGAAAGAGCGTCAGCGGCAAGCCGAAAAAGCAGAGGATGGGACTCCTGAAGAGGATCATCTGGTTGCATTAGCCCGCGAAATCGGTATCGAAGGTGAAGAGTTTAATCTTTTTGCCAAAGAGAATGAACTGATGCCCCGGCCATTGCTGCACTGTGATTTTGAGGCTATCGTAGTACCTGATCGAGTTAAGACCTTAGAACTATTAATTCCCCAGCTCGCTTTTTACGACCTTGAGGAGTGTTTTTTGCTCGGCGGGCGTTACTGGAACAGTAAAGAATTGCTGGCATCAGTATCAGAGTATGCTGATGGTGCGCTTTTTGTCGATGCCTTTTGTTTAAATTGCGCCGCTGTTTCTGCGGAGCTGACCGCCTTTAAGGAACGTTTCTCGGCTCTTTATCAGGGCGCGGCACCAGGCTTACTGGAAACTTACGGTTTTGATACGATCATGCTACTGCGCCAGCTGTTGGCCAAAATCGGAGTGGCAGCTGATGCCGAAATTTGGCGGCAGGCCTTGGCTGAGTGCCGCGATCTATCTCTGGTCTCTGGCCTGACAACGACTCTCGGTGATGGTGAGATCGCCAAACAGCTCTATCCGCTGACCTTCAGGAAGGGTCGTGTCGAGATGGTCAGCGATCATTGTAACTGAAAAGATTGTCGATGTCGGGAGAAGAAAGGTAGTTTTTAAAGTCCCAAAGTTCGTGAATGTAAAATGGCCGCAGCCATCTTTTTATGGAGTTGCGGCCATTTTTTATTTTCGTGGATAGTTTTTAATTTATCCCGCAACCCGCATATAGACGAGAGCGTAGAGGAAGAGAAAAATCAGGGAGGCGCAGACCCCGATGCCAACCGGTATCCGGTAATCCTTTTCGTCGTAGGTCCGTTGGAGAAGTTCGTTCATCGATATATCCCGACCTATAATTGCATACCAGACAATTTCAAGAAGAGCGTAAGGATGTTTGCTTAAACGTGAAGCGAGTGCGGTTTTGTTGGCAAAAGCGGTCTGGATTTGATTGCGTAAGCGGTTTAAAGGATAGGTGCAAAAAAGCAGCACGGAGTAGCCGAAGACTCGGTAAAACCAGTCGGTATCAAGACTGATCGATTTTTTGCCGGCCATCAGTTTGTCGGTGTAGAGGCAGAAACCGGCCAGGGTCAGCAACAAGAGTTGTAGTGAGGCGACGACATGGCTCGGGGCGTAGGGGTGGAAATGAACTTCGTAGGGGAGCAGTTTATAGAGCGTTTGGGGGAAAATCCCGGTGATCACGCATAACAGCGCCCCTAAGCCCATACCGACCTGCATGTTTAAAGGTGGCTTTTTGAGATCTGCAATCTCATCTTCGCTGCCGTCCGGCTTACCGAACCAGACGCCCCATGGGAGTTTGAGTCCGACACTTAAAAAAGTGCCGACCGAGGCCAGATGCAGCATCAGTTCAATAATCGGGCGATGAGCGTAACCGGCGGCGGCCACGATCATAGTTTTGCTGACAAAACCGTTAAAAAGCGGCACCGCCGAAATCGAGAAGGCTCCGACCATATAGAGCACCAGCGTGAGGGGCATTTTTTTATAGAGATTACGTCCTTTAAGGTCGAGGATATTGCGTCGGTTGGTTACGTGAATAACCGCACCCATGCCCATGAAAAGTACCGCTTTATAGATAATATGGCAGAAGGCGTGGGCCCCGGCTCCATTTAGCGCCATCTCGCTGCCGAGTCCGACGGCACAGACCATATAACCGACTTGGCTGACGATGTGGTAGGCCAGAAGACGACGGATATCCTTTTCAATGACCGCATAGATTACCCCGTAGAGGGTCATGATCGCTCCGAGCCAAATCAGGATTTCGGTACCGGCAAAAGAGCGGGCCAGCACATAGACCGCGCTTTTCGTTGTAAAGGCGGTCAAGAAGATGCTGCCGGTGATGGTTCCTTCAGGATAGGCGTCGGGTAGCCAGGCGTGGAGTGGCGGCACTGCAGCGTTGATGAGGAAACCGAAGAGGATAAATTTAGCCGCCAGCGTACTCAGGTCAAAAGGATTAAAGGCGATTGAACCGGTACTTGAAACCTGCATGACAATCCCGCCTAAAAGGATCGCCCCGCCGAAAATATGAACCATAACGTAACGGAAACCGGCCTTAAGTGATGCCGGGGTTTTGTTATACCAGATGAGGAAGACCGAGGCGGCGGCCATGATTTCCCAGAAGAAAAATAGCGAGAAGAGATCGCCGGCAAAGACCACTCCCAAAGTGCTGCCGACATAGAGGTAGGCCGCCACATGTTGGCCCATCTCCTTGATGTGGATGGCGTAGACCATACTGATAAAGGAGATAATGACAAAGATGTACGCAAACAGCAGGCTTAATTTATCGACCCGGCCTAAGATTAGTTCATAATCAAGAAACTGTATCTGCCAGTAGACCCCCTGCGGCATTTGTAAAAGAGTGGCCATGGCAATAAGGGGAATCAGCAGGGCCAGAGCCTGCTGTAATCGACGCCAGCGAACCAGCGGGATCAACAGGGCGCCGATGATATAGATAAAAGCCGGCGGCAGATTAATCATTATGCCCTCGTAGAAAGTCCAAAGGTGAATGGCACAGTAAAAGCTTCAGATTCGAGGCGCCCAAGACCCGAGGAATGAGGCGTACATACAGTACGTCGCAGTGACGAGGGCCGCAGGGCAACGAAGAAGGTGGAGTTTTTACGAAGCCATTAATCATGATTGTAGAAGTCCTTATCTTTTAGCAACCAGTTATGGCCGAGCCACTTGGCAAAGACAATTAGCAGGATAGAGCCGAAAAATCCGAAAAAAATGTCGAATACGGGGATCTTCTGCCACCAGAAATGGGGGTGCGGATTGGGGAACAGAAATCCCAAGAGAAAGAGTACAAGGATTGCTGCCAGAATTATGCGGCGCAGGGTAGTTTTCATCTCATCCTCCGAGAACGTTAGTCACGGTGAGTCGGACAATGTTGAAGAAGTTGAGGAAAGCGTTTGGCATGATCCCGAAAATAATCGAAAAAAGTGCTGTCATGCATAAAGGAATTACCATGATCATGGGTGCTTCATCGATTTTTGAGGCAACATCGGGCAGCGGTTTTTTGAAGTAGCCATTGAAGATTATAGGAAAGAAGAAGGCGACATCAAGCATGGCGCTGGTCAGAATAACAAAGAGAAAAATGATCTGATGGGTCTCGACGGCGCCTAAGCAGAGGAACCATTTACTGATAAAACCGTTCACCGGTGGGAGTCCACAAAGCCCCATCGCGGCAATTGTAAAGGCCGCAAAAGTAAAAGGCATTTGCCGTCCAAGACCGTCGAGCTGGCTGACGTGATCCTTGTGGGTTTTGGCGTAGATCGCCCCGGCGCAGAAGAAGAGGGTGATCTTCATGAAGGCGTGGTTGGCGAGATGGAGGATGCCGCCGGTCATCGCGTTTTTACTCAAAAGGCTGACGCCCAAGATTATCAGGGCAAGATTATTAATTGTCGAAAAAGCCAGCCGTCGTTTGAGATGATCCTGCCCTAAAGCCAGCAGTCCGGCGACTACAACCGTAAATGCGACAACTCCGGCTAAAATTGTCCAAACCCCGAGTTGATGGAGTAGATCCGGGCCAAAGACAAAAAGAATTACCCGGACACAGCCGAATACCCCGGCTTTAACTACGGCTACTGCATGCAGCAGGGCGCTGACCGGGGTCGGGGCGACCATGGCTGATGGAAGCCACTCATGAAAGGGCATAATTC
>CAZUXG010000046.1:0-12923 GCA_964623985.1 uncultured Thermodesulfobacteriota bacterium
CCAGAATTAAAAAGGTGATAGAAAGTGCATATTGAAAAACTCATAAATAAATCGCGATTCGGTGATGTGCTGTCTAAAAAAGAACTCGTTTATCTGCTTGCCCGGGCACCAGATTCCGCTGAAACATACATGGTCATGGCTGAAGCAACCCGTCTTTCGAAAGAGCTTTCAGACGGCAAGGCTGAAATACATGCGCAGTTTGCGATCAACCTCGCACCGTGTTCTGGCGACTGTCTCTTTTGCTCTTTTGCGAAGATCAACGGTATCTTCAGCGAAGCAACGGAGCTAACTCCGGAACAGGTCGTAGCCTACGCTTGCCAGTTTGAGACTGATGGTGCGAATGCTGTGTTCATGATGTCCACGGCCAAGTACCCCTTTGAACGCTTCATAGAAATGTCCAAGGAAGTTAAAAAAAGCCTGAAGCCGGAAACAACATTGATTGCTAACATCGGTGACCAGACGCTCAAGAATTCAGTCAAGCTTAAGGATGCCGGCTTTTCCGGCGTGTATCACGCCGTTCGCTTGCGTGAAGGAAAGGACACCACTTTTTCCGTGGAAAAAAGAAAACAGAGTATCAACAACTTCAAAGAAGCCGGGCTTGAGGTAGGCACATGTGTCGAACCTGTGGGGCCGGAACACAGCAACGAGGAGTTGGCTGAGATGATAGAATTTACGGCCTCCTTTAATCCTGCATACAGTGGTGCTGCCCGACGTATCCCCATACCTGGAACCACGATAGCTAAACGCGGGGTAATCAGCGAATTACGTATGGCCCAGATAGTTTCAGTTACCAGATTGGGAATGCCACGGTCTGTGATGGGTAACTGTACACATGAACCTTGTACTTTGGGGGCTATCGGTGGAGCAAATCTTTTCTGGGCGGAAGTCGGCGCCAACCCCCGAGATATTGAGGAAAAGACCGAACAAGGCAGAGGTGAAACCGTTAGTCGCTGTCAATCTATTTTTCATGAAAGCAATTGGGACGTCTGGAGTGGTCCATCACGTTACTACAATGGCACCAGATAGAAAAACCCTTGAACCGGAATAATAATCATGTAAAGGATTAAGATGTCTTTCAGTTTCCTGCTGCTATTTTCAATGACCGTATTTGTTGCTTCAATTATACCAGGTCCAAGTATGTTACTGGCTTTGACCCATGGTATGCATTACGGCGCCAAAAGAACCATAGCGTCAGCGATGGGCAATGTAACTGTTACAATAATTCAAGCAGCTGTTTCCCTTGCCGGCTTAGGAACCATTTTAATTGCTTCTGAAACTACATTTCAACTTATTAAATGGGCCGGGGCAGCGTATCTTATCTACATGGGAATAAGCACTTTTATTGGAGCAGGTATTGGTCTTGCTATGAGTAACGAATAAAGAACGCAAAACCCTTAATAAGACTTTCTTTTACATAAAAAAATCTTTCTGGTTTAAAAAAAATTATGGAAACAGTAAATAATTTCAAATGGAAAGAAAAGCTTGTCAAGCCTGACAAAGTTATTGAAAAGATAACTCCAGGTATGACTATTTTTATAGGAACAGGTGTTTCGGAACCCTTGACATTATTTAAAAACCTTAAACAATCCAAAGATTCCAATTTGGATTTAGAGGTATTTCAATTGGTCAGTCTTGGAAATGCCATATCCATGAAAGAAAATCATTCTTCGCTATACCGCCTTAAAACCTTTTTCTCGGGATGGGCTGCTGATGAAGCTATCAGTAAAGGATTGGCAGACTTTATTCCCAGCAGGTACAATCAAATTCCTGAACTTTTCAGATCAAAACAAATAAATATTGATACTGTCTTTGTTCAAATTACCCCTCCGAATGAAGCCGGTTTTTGCAGTCTGGGTGTCTGTGTGGATGTGGCTCGTTTGGCAATGCAACAGGCATCATTCGTGGTTGGTGAGATTAATCAATGGATACCTCGAACATTCGGGGATACTTTTGTTAATATCTCTGATTTTGATATGCTTGTCGAAGCTGAGGAGCCGCCAATTTATTTCGACAGATGGGAAGTTGACCATGTCTATGACAAAATAGCTGAAAATGTGAGTTCAAGGATTGAAGATCGAAGTTGCATCGGTTATTCAATCGGCCCGCTTTACGAAGCCCTGGCGAAGCATCTGGTTCATAAAAAAGATTTGGGTATCCATACACCATTTTTTTTTGACAGCATGATGGATCTTGTTAAAAGTGGGGCCGTCACAAATAAATATAAGAAGAATTATCAGGGTAAATCTTTAACATCCTATGCCATAGGCACCCCCGAACTTATGGCCTGGCTTGATAATAATCCGATGGTTGAATTTCAATCCATAGACCGGGTTTTCAACCCTGTACTTATTAGTAGTAATCCAAAATATGTAGCCGTGTTCTCGGCTCGCAAAGTTGATTTATATGGCAGAATCGCACTTCATACAGGTCGCGGAAATGTCGGATCAGGGCCTAGCGAAGTTATTGACTTTTTCAATGGTGCATTACTTTCTGAAGGCGGCTTAGCGATATTCGCATTACCAAGTCGAAATCTTCAAAATAAATCAAATATAGTGCTGTCTGCGGTTCAATATCCTAATCAATTCAGCTTATGGGAATCAGTCAGCATGATTGTAACAGAATATGGCATAACCAGCGTAAGGGGTCGAACTGTCCGTGAACGGGCCCAGGGCCTTATTGATATTGCCCATCCTGATGATCGTCCGAAATTAGTTGAAGAGGCCAGAAAAAAAAGAATTCTATACCCAGATCAAATTTATATTAAAGAAAGTGCAAATTTATATCCGTCAGAAATAAAGGCAAAACATAAATTTAACAATGGTCTGGAAGTTTCTTTCAGGGCAATTAAACCTTCTGATGAAGAAAATATGCGAAGGCTTTTTTACCATTTTTCTAATGAAGCCGTTTATTATCGGTATTTTTCCTTAAGAAAAACTTGGCCTCATGCCAAAATGCAGGAATACGTTAATATTGACTATAAAAAGAGTCTGTCTATTGTGGCAGAAATTGAAAATGGAACGTTGATTGCCGAAGCCAGATTTGTAAGCCTTGACGTACAGGAAACCCATCCTGAAATAGCTATAGTTGTAGACGAAAAATACCAAAAATTAGGTGTTGCTACATACCTTTTAACAATGTTAATGCGACAGGCTAAAAAAAGAAATTTAAAGGGCTTTAAATTATATGTTTTATCAGATAACAAAAAAATGCTGAAATTAATTGAAAAAATTGATTGGGAAGTTAACGTGAAGCTTGTAAAAGGTGAATATAGCTTGATTATTAATTTTTAAACAGAATTTTGCAGAGCGACGATCTCGTTCCCATGAAACCCTAATAACGAAGGTCGAGTCAATAACTTAGCCCGGTCGGTTAAGTACAGCACTAGACCAAAAAAGAAGGAGGAAAAATCTCATGATAGAAGATCCCAAAAAATTTCTGGACGAATTTCAAGGTGCAATGACACGATTTTCCAGTGCCAGCAGGGAAACTATGAAGGCCTTCTCCGGTCTCAATGAAAATGCTCTTCAATCTGGTGTGTTGGATCGAAAAACAAAGACCTTGATGTGTCTTGCCATCGGCATAGCCAATGGTTCCGAATACTGTGTAGCCGGTCGGGCCGCCCAGGCGGCTGAGGCCGGCGCGACCTATGAAGAACTGTTGGAAACGGCATCGGTTGGCTTGTTGATGGGAGGCAGCCTGTCGTTTGGCCCAATTTTGACGGTTTTCATGGACACTGTTAATCTGCTTTTTCCAAAGGCCTCTGGTAAGTAAGCTGGGAGATTTTATGAGGGAAATAGGGGTCGAGGGAAATAGGGGTCAGACCCCTATTTCCCCTAAAACTCCTCATCCTGCAACATTAACGGCTATTCCTCCATCTTCGGACTCTTCAAGAATGAGTGCGGATTGATTATGTGAAAGTTCCATGCTCAAATCGGATATCCTTTCAGTCCTGTTTCTTCGGCTACTTCCCGCATTCCCATGATCGTATCTTCAATAAGTTCTCCGATCTCTACGCCCAGCATTTCGGCCCCCTTCTGAATAATCGACCGATCCACACCGGCAGCGAACGCTGGTGATTTCCATTTTTTCTTTACTGATTTTACGGTCATATCCATGACACTCTTTGATGGTCGAACCATGGCATTGGCTGCGATAAGTCCGGTTAGCTCATCGATGGCAAAAAGGGTTTTCTCCAGAGTGCTTTTGGGTTCCACGTCTGAGCAGATTCCCCAACCGTGAGCGATAACGGCCCGAATATATTCTTCCGGCCAGTTATGTTCTTCAAGGATTTCTTTGGTCTTGGTACAGTGCTGATCAGGATATTTCTCGTAATCGAGGTCATGAATCAGGCCGATAATTCCCCATTTATCTTCATCTTCGCCGTTTTTCCTGGCGAGGTAGCGCATAACTCCCTCTACGGCGTAAGCATGTTTGCGCAGGCTATCGCTTTGGTTGTATTCATGGAGAAGTTGCAACGCCTGATCACGAGTTGGAATTTCATTTTTCATTGTTGTCTACCTTTCCGTTTATTTTTAAGTTAAGTTCAGTTTCAAGGTTTTAAAAGCCTTTATCGGGATTATTTATTTGTTGCTTTTGTCGATGAAAAGATTACCCGTAAAGCTTCGGGTCGGTTCAAATTGCGAAGCGCAGTGATGAAATTGTCATAGTCCGATGTTTCTGTGCTTACCATTCCCCGTTGTAATTCAAGCCGGCGCTCATAGGTTAAGGTTTTTTTACTTTTATCGAGATCGCAGTCAACCCGCCATTGTAGTTGTGGCAGATTTTTATTTTCGGTTAGCGGCCGGTCAATGATCCGGGTGTCTGTGGGAAGCTGCAGGGTTGTCCGGTCAATGATGATAAGATTGTTATTGATGGCCAAGGGCTGTTGCCGGTTTTTGAGCAGGGTGTGGTAGGTGAGCGGGAGATCCGGTGCTGTAAGCGGCAGAAGCATTCGGGAAGTTTTACCGGGCAACTTGCCGAAAAGATCTTTTACTTTGAAATCGCAAGTGAAAACCAGATCCTGCAGGTCATCTTTGAGGCCCTTGATGGTCAGTGGTTTTAAAGATGAGGCTTGGGGGTTGATCTGGTGAAGCAGTTGAGAGAAGGTGATCTCTTTTTCGGGGGGCGAAAGATCACGCCATTGTGCTCGCCACGAGGTTGCGGCACTGCCTTTAAGGGAAAGTTTTAAATGCCCCAGGCTGTCGGGTGGTTGATCGGCGCTGAAGGTAAGTTCGGTTTTGATTATTGCCGCTTCCCGATCTTTTACCTGGATTAGTTTTCCATCTTTAAGATCGAGAGCCCAGTGGTCATCAAAGTCGGTGATGCCGGGGGCCGGTTTGGCGGCGGAAAAGAGAAAGAATTCCCCTCCGCTTTCGACCAGTGCCGTATCCCACCAGCCGGGATAGGGCAGCTCGGCAAATTTTTTAAGGAAATGGGATTGGCGGTTGATCATGAGGATGCGGGCCGGTTGTTGATGAAGGTCTAGCTGGGTGGCAAAAAGCAGGGCCAGATCACAACTCCTGCCATATCCCAGACGTCGGGTTTCTGTGGGGCTCTGGATCTTGAAAGCGCCCTCCTGGAAGGCGATGGAATAGGTTGTCAGGTCGCGAATTTGGCGAAACAGTTGATGGCTGATCGGGTTTGCCGTTGAGGTACTGGTCTTTAGTTGGGGGCCATAGCTTTTTTCGGTTTTTTTATTTACGGCTTCTTCAAAAAAATCATTAAAAAATTCGGCAACTTGACGCCAATTGTTAAAGTTACTGACAAACAAACAAAATCCCTGTTCAGCCAGCGGTGCGGCCCATCTCTCCGGCGTCAGAGCGGGAATATTTTCTCCTCTCCAGTGGTATCGAGTTAGTTGATCATCGATTTTTTCCTGCTTAAATTCAAGGTTCAAATGGTCTGGAACTCTGTATTGCAGGGCCCATGCGGTCGGGCAATCGATGATGACCTCTTTGTCGATAATTGGATCGTAGAGGCGGAAATGCTCTTTACACCAGAAACCGACTTCGGTCGTTATCTCCAACTCAATTTCGATTTCGCTGTTTGGTTCTACTGCCGGCAGACTAACGATCATCTGACGGCTTTTTGAATAGATCGAGGCCTCACTGTTCCAGGGAACCGGAATGTCGTGAATCTCTTCGGTTTTAACCCCTACAATAACGTTTCCTGCAGTTGTCGTTTGGGCTTTAAGCAGTTTTACGCTCTGGCGATCCTGATTATAGGTGAATTTGAAATCAGCGTGCTCTTTTTTACCCTTATAGGTCAGGATGCGGCGTTTAACATAGAGGTGGAGTTTGGAGGAGCCGTCAGTCGCCACCGTATAGTGTTTTCTGATCTTCAGGTTGACGGCGTCGGCTCCGGTTGTAAGGGTGGTCGCCGCTTTATTGCCGGCGGCGGCCGGCCGTCCAAACAACAATAGAGTTGAGGAAATGATCAGGGCCCAGACTAAAACTGGAAAAATAGTAATTTTTAGTAAATCTTGTCTTGTTTTGACCATCTATTTTTTGTCCTTTTTTGACTATCGTATAACTTAAACCAAACAAACCGGTTACCACTCGACCTCTATCGGGGTGCGTGACGCTTTTTGGTTGCGGTTCTGAAGGCTGGTTAATAATTGGTAGTGATGGGGTTCAACTTCGGTTTTTTTCAGGACAAAGTGTCGTTCGATGAGGAGTTTGTCGGGTTTTTCCTGGGTGATTTTTAGGTTTTGCGAGAAGATTTCATTGTCGATCTCAGTTGTGTCCGGCAGCAAAAGTGTTTGGGGTGGTTGGCTGAAGTTTAAATGTTCATTTAAGATTGTGGTATAGGTATAGCCGAGTTTGAGTGGGTAGCGGCGCTTGGTCATATCGGCTTTTTTAAGAATCCAGCGGTCGAGTAAGCCCGGATTCTCCATGAAAGCCAAAGGTTGCAAGCGCCCGGCCGCCGGATTTTTTTGTGAAGCAATCAAGGCCGTGACGGAAAAATTTCCTGAAAAGGTGAAATCCCGGCTGCGATCAGCCGGATCGGACCAATTCAGATCGGCAAGCTCAAGGCCGTTGTGTTGACTTAAGAAAAATCGTTTAAGGAAGTTTTCCTGCTCCTTTGGGCTCTGGTTCATCATGATCGAGCGCATCAGAGTGTCGTTAAAACCTGTACAGCTTACTGTAATCGTACCGTTAAGTTTGCCATCCGGAGAGAGTTCATCTGTAACGTCCATAATAAAGCTGTTTTTTGCCGGTGGAACCGGAGGGGTCAGGGCGAGGTTGCCGTTTTGGGAATCGGCAATCAGATAGGAGCACTCTCTCTCATAGTCTGGGAGAAACTGGCGGCTGGTCTCCGAAGTCGGATCCAGAAAATGAAGGGCTTTGCCATGCTCATCAATAACCGCAACAATCGCATGATTGAAGTAGGGTAGAGGGATCTCTTTATCGATTTTGTCACCGACCCGAATAAGTACGGGAGCCGCTTTAAAACCGGCCAGGCGCAGCATGCTGACTAAAAGAGCGGCTTTATCGCGGCACACGCCGTGCCGACGTGCAAAGGTGAGATTCACATCGTGGGGTTCAAAGCCGGGCCGTTCACTTTCACCACTGACTCCGAGATAGCGGATTTCGCGGGCGACATAGTAGAAGAGCCCGGCCATTTTTTCTGCAGCGTTTTTTCCGGCAACCAGTTCATTAACCTTGTTTTTCAGTTGCTCTCCAGGGGTCAGCTTTTGGGCAGCTAAGGCATCATACCAGGCGGCAATGGCCGGCCAATTGGGCAGAGAAGAGTAGAGAAGCCGCATCGCCACCCGGCGAAAGGAAGGCATCTCCGGTTCGGGGACGATTTGCGGAACCCGGTTGAAAATCCATGACCTGATAGTTTTTGGATGCTTTCCGGGCAGGAGGCTCTCACGAAAAGTGACGCAGCCCTCAATCTCATCCTTGATCAACCATTTGAGGCGGGTTTCAGCCGGAGTGGTTACCGTGAAAATGTAAGATCGGATGGGGATATCATATTGACTAAGAATCGAACCGTAGATCTGGTCGGCAATAATCGGTTTAAATTGTCTTCGATTGAGGCGGTAGTGTATTGTGTCACCCACCTCAAGCCCCGGTAAAAACACCTTTACGACTCTTTGGAGAGGATTATAGATATTCATCCGGCTGTTACCGGCCGCCGCCTCTTCGTGGATATGGGCTGCGATATTGACGTGCCGGCGTTTACCGGCCCGGATAATATCGCAAAACTCAACCTCCAGCCGGCTATAGGCTTTGTTGATGTGAAAACTCAAAACCTCGTGATGGCGTTTGCCTTCTTCATCAAGTACCGTAATGTAGACATCATCCTGACTTTCTCGGGAACCGTCGCCATGGAATTCAAGATGTTCGATTTCCTGGGCCAGGACCGCATGGGCATAAGGGTAAGTTGAGCGATTAATTTGTTGTAAAAAAAGTGGGGCTTCGCTTTCATACGAGTCCCCGGGTTGCTTTTTAAGCCCCGCTCCAAGCGTCTCTCCGGCCCAACCTCCGGCCGGGAATATGAGGAGGATGATTGCCAACCGTAACAGAAATAATTGTTTGTTACAGGTTGAAATGAATGATCCTGTTTTAAGGGGTGGATTTTTTTTTGACATGGTTCTTTTAAAAGGGTAGGTTTAGATTGGCAATATTTAAAGGCGGATGATATTTTTTCATCATAATCTTCTTCCCGGGTAAATATCAATAAAAAAGGAGAAAATCTTATGTCAGATCAAAATCATCTCTACATATTGTGGATTAATGCAGATCCGTTGACAGCTGAAAAGATGGTCTTTATGTACGGTGTCAATGCGCGTTTACGGGAATGGTGGGAGGCGGTCACGATTATCATCTGGGGGGCTCCTGCAAGACTGGTTGCTGAAAATGGCGATGTTCAGAAAAAGGTTGCTGAAGCTTTAGCCGCCGGGGTTAATATTTCGGCTTGTAAAGCTTGCGCGGATCAACTCGGGGCGACCGACAAGTTACTGGAGCTCGGAATCGAGGTAAAGTTCTGGGGGCAGCCTTTGACCGAACTCCTGAAAAGTGATGCCAAGCTCTTGACCGTGTAGGAGAAATCCTCTTAAAGTCTTATAGGGGTTTTTTATCATTGCCTTTTTGGACTTATCAAGAAATTTGTTCACAGTTTATCCACAACTGGTGTTGATAATCTGAAAATCTTCTTATATTCTTAATAGATAGAACACACTAGTCAGTTAAGTTGTTGATATTATTATGAATTACTTTTTGGTGAAGGCTATTGTTTTTTATTTGACTTGATTATTTATTAATGATTACAGTCAATTAGCTGGTAAATGCGGGGAGTTGTTCACAGTTTTTAAGGCTTTATCGGGAGTCGCTTGAACGACTTCCGTGATTCTGGTTTTATGAGTCATTTTTCCTTAGAGCGTTGATCCTCGCGAGAAGTGGCGGATGGCTGTAGTGGAGAAAGACATACAGAGGGTGTGGTGTCAGGTTGGCAAGGTTGTCATGCCCCAATTTTTTTAGGGCTTTGATCAGGGTTTCCGGTTTCCCGGTTGTCCGGGCGGCGAAGGCGTCGGCCTGAAATTCATGATACCGGGAGAGGGCCTGAAACAGGGGATTCAAGATCATCTCTACCGGGGTAAAGAGCAGGCTGAAAAAGATGAGGCCTGAAGCAATTGAAGCGTGCTCCATGAAAAAGGCCTGGTAGAGTCCAGGCTGCTTAATAAACCAGCCCATCAGGAAGAAAATTATACCCTGATGAATAATAGCAATCATGGTCATGGTCAGGATATGTTTCTTTTTGTAGTGGCCGATTTCATGAGCCAGCACCGCCAGCAGTTCAGCGACTGAATGTTGTTTGATCAAGGTGTCGTAGAGAGCAACGCGGCGCTGGCGCCCGAAACCGGTAAAAAAGGCATTGCCTTTGCCGGAGCGTTTAGAACCGTCAACAACATAGACCTTCGCAAGTGGAAAATCGACTTGACGGCCGTAGGCAAGCAGGGTCTCTTTCAGTTCGCCATCCGGTAGAGGTGTGAATTTATTAAAGAGCGGCATGATCCAGGTTGGCGCAATAAGCTGGATGCCCAAAGTAAAGCTGGCCGCCACCAACCAGGCATAGAACCAGGCCAGCGCACCGGTATTTTGAAAGAACCAGATGATACCGGCCAGTAGCGGGGTGCCGAGGAGCAGGGACAAAAGGATCACTTTGAGGCGATCCATGACAAAGGTTTTCCATCCGGTGCGATTAAATCCAAAACGCTCTTCAATAACAAAGGTGCTGTAGAGAGAAAAAGGCAGGCCTAAAAGAGTGCGTCCCAGCAAGAGCAGGGCGATAAAAAGAAGCCCGGAAAATAGGAGATTATCGGTCCGGGAACGACACCATTGATCAATAAGGTTAAAACCGCCGGCAAACCAAAAACCCAAGGTTACCGCCAGAGAAACCGTGCTGCTGTAGCGTTCCATGACGGTGTTGACCCGAAGATAGTCACGGTTTTTGCAATAGCTTTTTTCATCAACAAGATCTGAAAATTCAGCTGGCGGAGTAGCGCTTTGATTATTCAGGTTGAGACGGTCGGCAAGCAGGCTTAAAAGATAATCGCCAACCAGGGCGATCAGGATGATTATAGCGTATTTATTCATTTAATATAAAACCGGAAATTGGAGATTTTTAAGGACAGAATGGTTCAGGTTGGTCTTTGGAAAAGTTCTTTACGATGGTCATAAGTGAATGTCAATCAAATAAGCTGTCTTAAATAGGAATCGGAACAAATGCAGATCTGCCGTATCTCCACGGACGCTAGGGGAGAAACCCATTTTACTGAGATTGAGGTTGAGCTTCATGACGCCGGCGCTATCGGTCTGCTCTCCCATCTGGAGCCGGCCAGCGGGATAATCTTTCGTGAAACTCAGGGAAATTATGACTACCATTGGCACAATGCCCCACGTCGCCAGTATGTTATTATCCTTGAAGGTCGAGTTGATTTTACGGTCTCGGATGGGGAATGCCGACGTTTTGGCGCCGGGGATGTGGTTCTCCTTGAGGATGTTTCCGGCAAAGGTCACTACAGCCAGGCCGTCGAAGGTGAACGACGGAAATCAATTTTTGTGACCCTTGATTAGGCGGTTGTTTGAGAAGGGCAATTTTTCGAGGTCTCCATAAGGTGATGCGCCAAATTATCACGACTTTAAAGAGCTATAGGAATAATGGTTAAAGCGGCGGAAGTGGTTTTTGAGGTTGCCGGTCTGAGCAAAGTTTACGATATGGGTGAGGTTCAGGTTAGGGCTCTCTCCGGTGTCGATTTGACGTTGTCGGCCGGTGAGTTGGTTGTCTTGTTGGGGCCTTCCGGCAGTGGTAAATCGACGCTCCTCAACATCCTCGGTGGTCTTGATCACCCCAGCGCCGGCCGTTTCGCCTATCGGGGCCGCGATCTTACCTCGGCCACGGATCGGGAACTGACCGATTTTCGGCGCTACCATGTCGGTTTTGTCTTCCAGTTTTATAACCTTATTCCGAGCCTGACAGCCCGGGAAAATGTTGCCGCAGTTACCGAAATTGCCAAGCAACCGATGACTCCGGAAGAGGCTTTGGCTCGGGTTGGTCTTGAGGAGCGGCTCGACCATTTTCCCGCACAGCTCTCCGGCGGTGAACAGCAACGGGTGGCAATTGCCCGGGCAATTGCCAAAAACCCGGCCGTTTTGCTCTGCGATGAGCCGACCGGATCCCTCGATTCCAAGACCGGTAGCGTCGTTCTGGCGGTCTTGGAGCGGATCAATCAGGAGCTTGGCACGACCACGGTTCTAATCACCCACAATGCCGTGATTGCAGCAATGGCTGATCGGGTTATCAAATTGGCTGACGGGCGCGTCGTCGGGATTGAGCAACCGAGCCAGCGTCTTGCGGCCCAGGATCTCAAATGGTGAGACGCATTTCTTAAAAAAAAAGATATACGTCCCCCGAGTTGATCATTTAAGGGTGTTATGAAAGCACTGGATCTTAAACGTTGGCGTGATTTCTGGAAGATGCGGGGCCAGGTTCTGGCCATCGGTTTGGTCATCGCCGCCGGCATCGCGATCTATGTGATGTCTCTTTCAACCCTCGATTCCCTGACCCTCACCCGACAGACCTACTATCGCGATTATCGTTTTGCCGATATCTTTGTCGGCTTAAAACGGGCTCCGGTATCTCTCATCGCCCGCCTACAGACAATTCCCGGGGTTGAACGGCTGCGTACCCGGGTGGTGGCTGCCGCCAACCTGACGGTGCCTGGTTTTCATGAACCGATTAGTGGTCATCTCATTTCAAGCCCATTACCGGGCACCACCTCGCTTAATAGTCTCTATCTGCGCCGGGGGCGTTTGGTCGATCCCGATCGTGATGACGAGGTCGTGGTTAGCGAAGCTTTTGCCAAGGGTCATGCCTTTATTCTCGGAGATCTGCTCACCGCGACTATCAATGGTCGACGCAAAACCCTGCGCATCGTCGGTATTGCCCTGTCGCCGGAATTTGTCTATCAGCTGCAACCCGGTTCGCTCTTTCCTGATTTCAAGCGTTACGGGATTCTCTGGATGGGGCGCAAGGCCCTGGCCAATGCCTACGATATGGACGGGGCCTTTAACGACCTCCTGATAAAATTGGCCAAGGGGGCGCGCCCGGAAGAGGTTATCGAGCGCCTTGACCAGCTCCTTGAACCCTATGGTGGGCTCGGGGCGTATGGTCGTCAAGAGCAGATTTCACACCGCTATCTTTCGGAAGAATTTCGTCAGCTTGAACAGATGGCGACCATTTATCCGACCATCTTTCTCGGGGTGGCGGCCTTTCTCCTGCAGGTTGTGATATCGCGCCTGATCACTACTGAAAGAGAACAGATCGCCATCTTGAAAGCCTTTGGTTATTATGATCGGGCTATAGCGCTCCACTATTTTAAATTGGTCTTGATGATCGTTGGTGTCGGAGGTGGG
>CAZUXG010000046.1:13023-15000 GCA_964623985.1 uncultured Thermodesulfobacteriota bacterium
TTTTTTTCACAATCAACCCGGATGATTATTCGCCATCTTGGTCGCCGGCCTTTCAAGGCTGCCCTTTCAGTTATCGGGATCGCCCTGGCCTGTGCCATTTTGATGGTCGGCAGCATTTTTCAGGATGCGATCGACTATATTGTCGAGGTCCAGTTCGGCCTGGCCCATCGTGAAGATTTGACCGTGACTTTTGTCGAGCCCAGCGCCTATCGCGCCCTGTTGTCTCTTCAGCGGCTGCCCGGGGTAGATTACGGTGAACCTTTTCGTTCGGTACCGGTGCGCCTTCGTTTTCGGCAGCGCCACTACCTGACGGCGGTCGTCGGAATGTCGAAAGATAGTGTCCTGCACCGTTTACTGGACGAGGATTTGAACCCTCTGGTGCCGCCGGCCGCCGGGATTGTCCTGACCGACCAGCTGGGCGACATCCTTAAGGTTAAGCCCGGCGATCGTTTGACGCTCGAAGTTCTGGAGGGAAAACGGCCGCAGCGTCAGGTCACGGTTGTGGCCCTGACCAAAGAATTTATCGGGGTTTCGGCCTATATGGAGCGGACCTCATTAAATCGTTTCATGCGCGAGGATAATTTGATTTCCGGGGCCTATCTTGCAGTTGATGAGCCCTATCTGGCGAGTATCTACTCAGCCTTGAACGAGATGCCCCGGGTTGCCGGAACCGTGGCGCGTCGTCATGCGGTGACCAGTTTTTATGAGACGATGGCCGATCAGATGCTGGTGTTTACCTTTTTCATCATTTTTTTTGCTGGGGTCATCGCCTTTGGTGTAGTTTATAATAGTGCTCGTATAACCTTGTCGGAAAGAGCCCGGGAACTGGCCAGTCTGCGGATTCTCGGGTTTCGGCGTTTAGAGATCGCCTATATTCTGCTGGGAGAGCTGGCCATTCTTACCTTAGTTGCCATTCCTTTAGGTTTTCTTTTAGGGTATGGATTGTGTGCTTATATCATCTATTACCTGCAGACCGATCTTTATCGTATTCCTCTGCTGGTGGAACCTGGTACCTATGCTTTTGCCGCGACCGTGATCATTCTGGCGGCAGTGCTGTCGGCCGGATTGGTGGGCTGGCGGATCCAGCGCCTTGATTTAATCGCAGTTTTGAAAACCAGGGAGTAGCCTTTGGGTTTACGAAATGTTTTACTAAGTTTGCTGGCCGGTGGTGATTTTAAAGTTGACATGGCTAATCTTGGTTAGTAATAATCCTTAAAATATTAAGTATCCAACATTGAACCGGCTGCCGATAAGATGGCTATGGTAAACTGATTGCTCAGCAAAGTTTTTTTCAGCCTGCTTTTTCTCTCCAAGTTTTTTTAAAAAAGCCGGAAGGCTTTCTTTTTCTGTCTGGTTGAAGCTGTATTTATGGCAAAAATCAAGATAATAATGCAGCCACTTGACATAATGTCGATGGCGTCCGGTTTCCACACCTCTTTGCTCAATAAAGACGTTGTACTTGCTGACAAGGTTGTTTTGGATTTCAAGCATGCAAAGACACCACCTTCCGGATATCGCTTATTAATGAATGATATCCGGTTGTAAATCAAGTAGTACACCATAGATTTATTTGTCAAGGATATCGGGTTTTAGTAGATATCAGGAAACTATATATTAACTTGTTATGCTCTCATAATACTAATCAAGCAGCACATGAATCATAGAAGAACTGAAAAGGTAGAACATGGCGAATAAGAAAGCAGCACCTAAAAAACAAAAATCAATGGAAGAAACCCTCTGGGATTCTGCAAACAAACTCCGCGGAAAAGTTGAGTCGTCCGAATACAAGCACGTCGTACTTGGTTTGATATTTCTGAAATTTGTCAGTGATAAATTTGAGGAACGCAAAAAGAAACTCATTGCTGAAGGCAAAGAGAAATATGTGGACATGGTGGAGTTCTACACCATGAAAAATGTGTTCTTTCTTCCCGAAGAATCCCGATGGAAGTATCTGAAGAAAAACGCCAAGCAGAATGA
>CAZUXG010000047.1:0-2401 GCA_964623985.1 uncultured Thermodesulfobacteriota bacterium
AACCATATTATTCAGAATGAGTGTGAAAGCCAATTTCTCGGCCACTTCACCGAGAAGGCCTACCTCGAATACGCTATGTACGTCATCCTTGACCGGGCTCTGCCTCATATTGGCGACGGTCTTAAACCGGTTCAGCGACGGATTGTCTACGCGATGTCGGAACTGGGTTTAAAAGCCGGGGCCAAATACAAGAAATCGGCCCGTACCGTCGGTGATGTTTTAGGCAAATTCCATCCCCACGGCGACTCCGCCTGCTACGAAGCTATGGTTCTGATGGCTCAGCCTTTCACCTACCGCTATCCTCTGGTAGACGGTCAGGGTAACTGGGGGGCACCGGATGATCCGAAATCCTTTGCCGCGATGCGCTATACCGAGTCCCGGCTTTCGGCCTATGCCGACCTGCTCTTAAGTGAACTAGCTCAAGGGACGGTCGACTGGGGTGACAACTTTGACGGCACCCTCAAAGAACCGAAACTTTTACCGGCCCGCCTTCCCAACATTCTCTTAAATGGCAGTACCGGAATCGCCGTCGGCATGGCAACCGACATTCCACCGCACAATTTAAATGAAGTCGCCGCCGCCTGCATCCACCTGCTCGACCATCCCGATGCGACAACTGCTGAACTCTGCAATTTTATTCAGGGGCCCGACTTCCCTTCTCAAGCAGAAATTATCACCCCCCGTCAGGAGATCATCAAACTCTACGAGAAAGGCAACGGGTCCTTGAAAATGCGGGCGGTCTACCAAAAAGAGGAGAATGACATCGTCATTACGGCCCTGCCCCACCAGACTTCAGGAGCTCGGATCATGGAGCAGATTGCAGCCCAGATGCAGGCCAAAAAACTGCCCATGGTGGCCGACTTAAGGGATGAATCAGACAATGAAGAACCGGTTCGCCTGGTCATAATTCCCCGCTCGAACCGAATTGACACTGAACTTTTGATGGCTCACTTTTTTGCAACCACCGATCTTGAAAAAAACTATCGGGTCAACCTCAACCTGATTGCCCTGGACGGACACCCCCGGGTTATGGGCCTCTCCGAACTCCTCAACGAATGGCTGATCTTCCGCACCGATGTGGTACGCCGCCGACTTGACTTTCGCTTAGAGAAGGTTCTGAGCCGTCTTCATATTCTGGCCGGTTTACTGATCGCCTTTCTCAACCTTGATGAAGTCATCGAAATCATTCGTAACAATGACCGACCCAAACCCCTTCTCGTGGAGCGTTTTGCCTTAAGTGATGAACAGGCCGAAGCAATTTTGGAGCTCAAACTGCGTCATCTGGCAAAACTTGAAGAAATGAAAATCAGAGGAGAAGAGAAGGAATTGGAGAAAGAACGCCAGATATTGGAGAATATCCTCAGCTCCAGCCGAAAACTCAAAAGCTTGGTCCGCAAAGAGATCAAAGCCGATGCCAAACGTTATGGAGACCCACGCCGTTCTCCAACCGTTACCCGTAGCGAGGCCCAAGCCCTCAATACAAATGACCTACTGCCGACCGAAACGATCACCGTTATCCTCTCCAACAAAGGTTGGGTCAGAGCCGCCAAGGGGCATGACATTGACCCTGAAAAGATAAACTACCGAGCCGGGGACGGCTTTAAAACAGCAGTCCCGGGGCGCAGTAATCAGCCCGTGATTTTTCTTGCCGCCAATGGCCGCTGTTACACCCTTGCAACCCACAGCCTGCCGTCAGCTCGCAGTCACGGTGAGCCCTTAAGCGGCCGTCTGCAGATTGAAAACGACAGTCCTATCGAACATCTGCTGATGGGAGAAATGAATGAACTTTTCCTGATGACATCCAATAACGGTTATGGTTTCATTACCCATTTAAGTGAATTACTCAGTAAAAACCGTAACGGCAAAGCGGTTCTCACACTCCCTCCCTCAGCCCTGCCACTGCCACCTTTACGATTAAAAAATCTTCAAGAGGAACAGTTGGTTGCCCTGAGCAGTAGCGGCCGCATGCTGATTTTTCCTCTCACTCAGCTACCTGTTCTGTCCCGAGGAAAAGGCAACAAAATCATCAATCTCAGCCCCGGACGCCACCAACATGAAACAGAAACCTTGAAAACCGCCATCATTCTGCCGGCCAATACCACTTTAAGGATTCATGCCGGACGCCGCCATTTATCCCTCAAAAAAGAAAGTTTAGAGGCTTATTACGGCAACCGTGGCCGCCGCGGCCTGATGCTGCCCCGCGGCCTGCAAAAAGCCGAACGCCTCGAAATCATCAATGAAAATGAACAAAAACAATAACTCAGCAATATTTGATATTTTCAACTGATATGATTAACAATTTCAAGGAAAAAACAACCTCCCATCCCCCTGGCTCTTTACAGGCCGGGGATGGCAACGAGCTAAACCTCTAAAACTGTACGGAAAGATCTTAACTTATTCA
>CAZUXG010000047.1:2501-14970 GCA_964623985.1 uncultured Thermodesulfobacteriota bacterium
ATTTGATCAAGCCTAAACAGGCAATATTTCCCCTCTATCTGCCCCGCGGACAACGTGAAGAAGATCTGGTTTTTCTGGCTGCTGAATTACGCGCTCTATCCAGACAATTTTCTGAGTTCACCGGCAAGCACCCCTCAAACGAAGATTTGCTGGCAACCATTAAACATGAAGAGATGAGTGATCTAATCTTGGCCAAGTTATACAAAAACAAACGCCAGATGGGTATGAGCAATATAGATTTTTACCGATTGGTGCGCACCCGGGAATATCTTCCGGCCGAACAATTTTCTGACCTGTTCGAGAAAACTCTGCAAACTTCCGGCGAGCCACTCCATGGTATTCCGGCGTTGCTCTTGGAGGCGGACCACGACGATCCCCGGGCTTACTCTGAGAAACAAGTGGCCTCGCGCTTGGCCTCTTTTGTCGAGATGTTGGACAATTAAAATTGAACTTGGAGACATAATTTAATGAAAATCGCAGCACTGGGAATTGATGTGGGTTCGACCACGGTGAAAATGGCGGCCGTCAATACTGCTGGAGAAATGATCTGGCAGCACCTGGAAACGGTTGACCCACAGGTTGAAAAACAGGTGGACTCTTTTCTGAATAAGTTGCAAAAAGAAGTTAACTCCCTGGAAGGCATCCCGCTGATAGCTACCGGTTACGGCCGCAATCTGGTACACCAAGCGGTTAAAAAGGTCACTGAAATTACCTGTCACGCTAAAGGTGTCTATCATCAATTAGGCCACGGTGGCACCTTGATAGATATCGGTGGGCAGGACAGTAAGGCTATCGTGATTGGGGCTCAAGGACAGGTCGTAGATTTTGCCATGAATGATAAGTGTGCGGCGGGAACCGGCCGCTTTCTGGAGAATAGTGCCATACGCATGCAGGTTCCCATAGCCGAAATGGGCTCGGTGGCCCTTTCGGCGACAGAGGAAGTGGCCATCTCCAGCACTTGCACGGTGTTCGCCGAATCGGAAATCATCTCCATGATTGCCCACGGCGTCGCGGTAGAACCCATTCTCATGGGATTGCACCGATCATTAATCAGACGTGTGGTAGCCATGGTTCGTAGTGTCGGATTAGTACCGCCTTTATTACTTTCCGGTGGAGTTGTTAAAAATCCTGCAATTCGTAAAGTAATTGAAGATGAAACCAAAGAACAAGTATTCCTCCCCGAGCACCCCCAACTCATGGGTGCTTATGGGGCGGCATTATTCGCTTTAACAGTGAAACAAAAATGATGCATCAATAGAGTATCTGGATTTGGATGAGCATAGTTTAGAAATTATGGCTGCAGCTCTGGGAAAGCTTCTGCCCGGGACCTTCATCACCAAGGTTCACCAGATGACTCCCTACCACCTACTCTTGCGCCTGCGTGGGGGTGGTCAGGGCGGAGAACTGCGCTTAATGATCTCGGTTGCCGCGCTGGAACCCGGCCTTCACTTAACCAGCCGGCGATATCTCAACCCGCCCCGACCTTTGCGCTTTTGTGCCTATCTTCGCCACCATCTGCAAGGGGCAAGAATTACGGCAATTGAAAAGATAGATGATGATCGTATCGTTATCATCAAGGCAACCCGCCGGGATGAGGAAAAACAGCTGGTCATTGAGCTTACCGGCAAGCGCAGTAATGCTATTTTATGTCGGGGAAGCGGGATGCTGATCGGTGCCCGATTATTTGAATCAGCAACTGACCAGCGTCTTAAACCTGGCACAGAGTATCGCCTGCCGGAAACCGCAGGAAGCGCAAAGACAAAAAGCTCATCTTCTCTCTTGGTCAAAATCATCGGCCAAGAACAAGGAGCCGTTCTTTCAGACGAAGAGTTGCAGCAACGCTACGACGATTGGTTTTTCCCTTGCTATCAGAATCATTACGGCAACCGAGAGATCAAACGCCTGGAGAAGAGTTTACGCCAACATCGACGACGCTTGCAAAAAAGAAGAAAACATCTTATTGAAGAGAGCAACGAGAAAGAGAGTCACATAAATGACAGCCATCTTGGTGATCTCCTTAAAGGAGCCCTCCATCAGGTTAAAAGGGGATCTGAATCAATCAAGGTCACCAACTACTGGTCACCCGCTTTAGAAGAGGTGAAGATCACCTTAAATCCGGCTTTGGGGCCCCTGGCCAACCTCGAAAAATTCTATAAAAATGCCAAAAAAGCTAAGCGCGGCCTGAAACTCATTGAGAAACGCCTGACCGAGACCCGGCATGAGGAAGATTATACCGAAGAACTTCTCTTCCAATTTGAAGAGTTAAAAAGCAACCGGGAGCAAAAGGCTTCGGATGAAGAACAGGAACTGCTTGAACTGGCCTCCGATCTGGCGGAGAGAAAAAGCCGACAGCAAGTCCCGGAAAAGGGCCGGAGGCAAAAAAAAAGAGCGTTAAAACCTCACAAACCGCAACTTCAGGGGGTCGAACGTAAAACCGGAGTTGATGGCGGCATCATCTATATTGGCCGTAATGCCTTGGGTAATGAAAATATCTACCGGCATCTGGGGGCCCCCGACGACCTCTGGTTTCACGCCCGTAATCGGCCCGGCGCCCACATTCTATTAAAATCTGCACCCGGCTCAATAAACAGCGAAAGAGAGCAGCTTCAGGCCGCCACCCTGGCCGCTGCCAACTCCCGAGCCAAAGATGAAAGCCAAGTTGAGGTAACCATGATTCACGTAAAACACCTACGCAAGCCCAAAGCGAGCCGCCCCGGTCAGGTTCTGCTGGCCGGCCCCCAACAAACCCTGACGGTCAACCCAACACTTGCCGGAGAATAGAAAATCATGACCGGACCCGTTAACCTGATTCGTAACCAATTTGTTGAAGAGTTGAAAAATTCCGGTTTTACGGCAAGACAGATTGTTGTTGCTGATGAATCACGAGCCTGTTACGGATATGACGCGACCCGCCAAAGTGCCGACCCGCTGCTGGTGCTACTACCCGAAAACAGGGAACAAGTTGAATCCGCAATGCGTTTAGCTGCAAAAAGAAAACTGAAAATCTTCCCCCGCGGTGCGGCCAGCGGTATGTCAGGCGGCTCCATTCCGAGCAACGATGGTATTATCCTCTCCCTGACCCGGATGAAACGGATTCTCGAAATCGACCAGGAAAATATGATCGCCACAGTTGAACCGGGGGTGGTCACCGGTGAACTTCAGGAGGAAGTCAGCCGTTTAGGCCTTTTCTATCCACCCGACCCCGCCAGTCTTGCATTTTCAACCATCGGCGGCAATGTCGCCGAAAATGCCGGCGGCCCGCGGGCCGTTAAATATGGTGTCACCGCCAACTATGTCATGGGCCTGGAAGCGGTTCTCATCAATGGGGAAACTATCAGATGCGGCAACAAGTGTATCAAATCAGTCTCCGGTTATGATCTCACTTCATTGCTGGTCGGTTCGGAAGGAACCCTGGCCGTCATCACTAAAATCCTCCTGAAACTGTTAGCGGCACCCGAAACTGTCAAAACCACTCTCTTGGCTTTCTCATCCATGACAACCGCCGCCCACGCCATCAACGCCATGTTTAAAAACCAGATCGCCCCCTCAACCATTGAATTTTTAGATCACCACTCAATCAACGCAGTACGTGACGAATTGCCTTTCTCCCTTCCCCAAAAAGCGGATACGGTACTCCTGGTTGAAATTGATGGCACGACCACCAGTGTTCTTTCTCAAAGTCAAAAGCTTAAAGAACTTTTCAAAGATGATGCACTGCTCTTAATAGAGGCCCAAAATGAAAGTGAAAGGGAGCAGCTGTGGACCGCCCGGCGCCGCCTCTCACCGGCCATTGCCAACCTTGCCCCCCACAAAATCAATGAAGATATCGCGGTACCCCGGGCCGCAATCCCAACCGTTATCACCCGCCTCGAAAAATTAGCGAAAAAAATCGCCCTGCCGATCGTCTGTTTTGGTCATGCCGGTGACGGCAACATCCATGTTAATGTCATGCTCGACAAAGATGATCCGGACCAAGCCCAACGAGGTCACCGGGCTATCGATGAGATCTTTACCATCACCCTCGAACTGGGTGGCACCCTTTCAGGTGAACACGGTATCGGCAATACGAAATCAGCCTATTTCGACAAGGAATGGAATCCGCCCACCATTGCCACCATGCGAGCCATCAAACAGGCTTTTGACCCCGACAATCTACTCAATCCCGGTAAAATTTTTCCAGACCCGGAGATCTAGAGCAAAAGATAGAGGCTGTTCTGAAAACAAAAGAACCCCCACAAGAGTCACAGGAATAGAATTAATGATAACTTCTCCCTGGCAGCAGGAGCTTAAAAAATGCGTCAAATGCGGCGCCTGCATGGCGGTTTGCCCGATCTATCGGCAAACCGGACGTGAAGAGATGGTCGCCCGCGGCAAACTTAACCTGATTGAAAGGCTCGATGATAACAATGAGCTACCACCCGGCTGGGTTGAAGCGGTAGACTACTGCCTGCTCTGCTGCTCCTGCGAAGAAAACTGTCCCAAAGGAGTTAAAATCACCGAGATTATTGCTAATGCCCGACACCGTCAAACCGAACAACTAGGTCTAAACCCGATTAAAAAGAGCGCCTTTACCCTATTAAAAAACCGTTTTTTCTCACTGCCAAAGTTTCTTAAGATAGGTTTCTGGATACAATGGCTTTTGTGGCGCCGGCTGCCGCGCCACAGCGGTCTGGTCCGCCGGCTGCCGCTCCCTGGACTTGATGATAAAACTGTAATTCCAGCCCTGCCAAGGCAGCATCTTGATGACTTCTTAAAGAAACGACAAGCAGCTCCCGACCTCAAACCGGTTCTCTATTTTCCCGGCTGTGCCACTCGTTATCTTTACCCCCAAATGGGACTTGACCTGCTCTATGTCCTTGAACGTCTCGGTTTTCAAGGAGTTGTGCCGAAAGAACTTAACTGTTGCGGCATGGTGACCTGGGGAGCCGGTGACCAAAAATCAAATAAAGAACTGAAACAACGCAACCTTGAGATCTTCAGAAAACACTCAGATATCAAGGAGATCGTAACCGGATGCGCCTCTTGCGGTCACGCCCTGAAAGAGTATGAAGATCTCCCCGAAGGTTGTGAGATATTAGACATCAGCGAATTCCTTTTCCGTCACCGGGAAAAGCTGGAAGAGATGGTCGGCACCGATAGGCTTGAAAAAAAGATCACCTATCACGACCCCTGCCACTTGCGCAAAGGACAGGGGATTACCAGTCAGCCACGCTGGCTGCTTAAATTGATCGCTGGAGAAAATTTTGTCGAGATGAGGCATCCTGAACGTTGCTGTGGGGCCGGTGGCACCTTTGGCATCTCCCACAAAGAGATCTCCCGAAAAATTCTAGCGGAAAAGACTCGCGACACCGATGCAACCGGGGCCGAGATTGTCACCAGCGGCTGCCCCGGATGTCTTTTACAACTGACTGAAGGAGCGTTGCTCACCGACAGCAAATGGCAGACCAAACATCCGATAAGCCTGTTGGCTGATCTTTTGAGAAAAGGCAAAAGGTGATGATAGAAAACAAAAACCTTGACATTGCGCAAATTGAAACCAAAATCAAGAGTCTTCAAGAACGGCTGATGATTGCCAACAAACAAAACCACTCCGGTAGTGGCTCAGAACTCCTGCGCGTCAGAGAAGAACAAAAACACCTTATTGAAATCATTGAAATATCGCCAAACCCCGTCGTCATATTTGCGATAAACGGTTCAATAACTTACCTCAACCCGGCAGGCCGACATTATCTCGGCATCATAAAAAAAAATGAACCTCTCTCATCGCGCTCCTTTTTTCAATTATTTCCAGAAAAAGTTCGTCTCTTCATAGAACAGGAGGCCTTGCCTCTAGCAATTAAAAGCGGCCAGTGGCATGGTGAACTCGAGGTTGCCGCTTCTTTTGCCAACCTGATCTGCCATCTTATTCTGATTGCCCATAGTAAAAATGACCGGAAAGAACAATTTTTTTCCGCCACTCTGCACGACCGTACTGCCATCCGTCGGGCAACCGATGAAGCTGATGAAATCAATGAACAACTCGAAATAGCAATCCAGCGGGCGAACCGCATGGCTCTCGATGCTGAACTTGCTGATGCGTCTAAAAGTGAGTTTCTCGCCAATATGAGTCATGAGATCAGGACCCCGATGAATGCCATAATCGGCTTCTCTTCTCTACTGCTCGATACCCCACTTGATTACGACCAGCGTGACTACCTGAATATCATTATTAAAAACGGCGAAGGCCTACTCCATATCATTAATGATATCCTCGATTACTCCAAAATTGAAGCCCATAAACTGGAACTCGAAGAGATCCCTTTTCAGGTTCGCGAGACAACCGATGACCTGCTTGGCCTCCTCTCTCTCAAAACTACTGAAAAAAATCTCTTTTTCCACTGCATTGTTGACCACCGCATCCCTGAACAACTACAGGGTGATCCGGTTCGTTTGCGCCAGATTCTCATCAACTTGGCTAATAATGCCATAAAATTCACTGAAAAAGGCGGGATTGTCATCCACGTCTCACTGGAACAAAAAAACCAGGAGCAGGTTAAACTTCTTTTCCAGGTCACCGACACCGGTATCGGCATTCCCAAAGACCGCATCAACCATCTTTTTCAATCATTTTCACAGGTGGACTCCTCGACAACCAGAGAGTTTGGCGGCACTGGTCTGGGACTGGCAATCTCAAAACAGCTGGCCGAACTGATGGGTGGCGAGATCGGCATCAAAAGTCAGTTGGGCAAAGGTTCGACCTTCTGGTTCACAGTGGCTCTACGCCGTGATCCAGAATCGACTCAACCGGCCCAGGCAAAACTTTTCCATGAACAACACTTTCTCATTTTTACCCCGCCCAACAGCAACAACCAACCGCAAGAGCTGCAACCGGCCGGTCAGGTCGTCGAACAGCATCTTCTGGCCTTAGGCTGTAAAATCGACACGGTAAATTCGCTTCAGGTTCTTAAAAAACAGCTCTATGAAGCCCAAAAAGATAAAAAACCTTACGCTATGATCATTACCGATCTTTCACAACAAATTGAATCATACAACCTGAAAAGTGCTCTCCCAAACATTTTACTCCCCCCATTTTCAATCGCCCTTGCCCCTCACCCTAATGCTTTACCACCGGTTGATTATGATTCGGTCATTCCTTCACCTATTAAAAGATCACTTTTCTACGAACAGTTGGCTCGCTGCATGGGTAAAAACCGGCCTGATGATAAAGTTGAAGAAACAACTAAATCACTACAGAAACTTACCGAAAAACTTAAACAACTCCGCATCCTGCTGGTTGATGACAACCAGGTCAACATCAAGGTAGGCTCCAAGATGCTCTCCAAACTGGGCGTTACCTGCACTACCGCCGGCACTGGAATTGAAGCCCTGGCGGCCTTGGGCGCAGCTTATTATGACCTTGTTTTCATGGATATCCAGATGCCGGAGATGGACGGTTATGAAGCTACCAGACAAATTCGCAGCCGGACGACCACCACGATCAATCCCAATGTAATAATTATCGCAATGACAGCCCATGCCTTAAAAAGTGACAAGGATCGCTGCCTGGCCGCCGGCATGAATGATTTCCTTATTAAACCGGTAAGATTTGAACAACTCAATGAAATCCTAAACCGTTCAATAACCAAAATCAAAAAACAAACCGGAAAAACCGCTGGGCTTGAACCAGAACCCAATCTTTTGGAAGAGAGTCATGAAACGGAAGATTTCTCCCAAGAAGCCAATGACAGCTCAACCTGGGATAGCAAATTATTTGACCGTGATACTTTTCTGGAAAAACTTGATGATGACATTGAGTTGTATAAGGAACTACTCGACGATTTTCTCCAGAGTGCCAAGCGCTACATAGAGGAGATTGAAACAGGGATAAAAGAGGAAGATTTTGAAAAGATAAGAATTGCCGCCCACTCCATCAAAGGTTCATCCGGAAGTATTGAAGCACACCAGATGCAATCAGCAGCCCATCAACTAGAGAAATCAGCCAAACAACAAAACCGATCGCTGATTGATGAAAATCTGGAAATTATGGAGATGGAGTATGAAATTTTAAGTGAAATTATCAAGGATGAGATTGCCGCCGAGAGATAGTATTAGAAGCCGCCTGACGCAGGGCCAGATCAGCCAGCACCAGAGCGGCCATCGCTTCAACCACAGACACGGCGCGCGGCAGTACACAAGGATCATGCCGTCCCTTGCCCTCAAGAACTACCTCACGACCTTCATAATCAACCGTTTTCTGCGCCTTTCCAATCGTTGGCGCAGGTTTAAAGACAACTTCGAACCTGATAAACTGACCATTACTGATCCCGCCTTGGACCCCACCACTATAATTTGTTTTCGTACCGAGCTGTGCACCGCAGGCAACAAACAGGTCATTATGTTCAGATCCTGACATCGACGCGCTGGAAAAACCGGAACCGATCGCAAAACCTTTGACCGCTGGAATAGAGAGCATCGCTTGAGCGAGAAGGGCGTCAAGTTTGTCAAAAACCGGCTCTCCCCAACCGGCCGGAACCCCGCGACAGACACAACTTATAATTCCTCCTAAAGAGTCTTGCTCAGTTACCGCCTTTTCGATAGCCGCAGTCATGGCCGCCGCCGCTTGAGGGTCGGGACAGCGCACCGCCTCATGATCGACAGTTGCCCGGGACAAACATGCGGTATCGATAAAAGAGGCTTTTACTTTACCTACCTGACTTACCCAGGCAACAATTTCAACCCCAAAAAAAGCCTTAAGAAGTTGCTCTGCCACACTCCCGGCGGCGACCCGCGCCAAGGTCTCCCGGGCACTGGCCCGACCACCACCACTTTGCGAAGTCGTCCCATATTTCATCGTGTAGGTATAATCGGCATGCGAGGGCCGCGGAATATTTGCCAGGGCGCCGTAATCGCTCGGTCGCTGATTGCGGTTATGAACCAATAACGCAATCGGTGTACCCAAGGTTTTTCCATTTTCCAGGCCGGACAAAAATTCAACTTGGTCACCCTCTTGCCGAGGGGTTGTCAGACGGCTCTGACCCGGCCGACGGCGATCCAGTTGGGCCTGAATTTTTTTCAAAGAGAGCCCCACTCCAGCGGGACAGCCGTCAACCACCACACCCACACCCCGTCCGTGAGACTCGCCAAAGGTTGTTATTTTAAAAAGATTTCCAAAAGTACTGCTCATGGCTGCCACCTTTTAACCGGACAAAATTTCGTATCCCCATTCAGAATTTTGACGATCTGCTGAACAATCTTATCTACACTATACTGATCAACCGGAATCATAAAATCAGCCAGTTCCCGGTAGAATGTTTCCCGTTCTTTGAGTCCGGATGAAATTTCATCAGCCCGATTTAGAGAGCTTAATGGCGGTCTCAAAGCTGAATTTTGAGGGTCACCATCAAGACGTTCAAGAGTGGTTTCAAGACTTGCCTGCAACCAAAAAGTAATACCATTTTTTTGCAGCAGGCGACGATTATCACGATCCAGAACCGCCCCGCCACCGGTCGCCAGAACGATTTCATTTTGTTGACAACAATCCCTGACAACTTCCGCCTCAAGCCGGCGAAAGCGCTTCCAGCCCCATTTTGCAACAAATTCTGCAATAGACACCGTAGCCCGCTCGACAATGACGGCATCACTGTCAACAAAAGACCTCCGCAAAACCTCGGCCAGCTTACGCCCGACCGCAGTTTTTCCAGAACCCCGATAACCAATCAAATTGATGTTGTTCATAATCTATGATCAATGAATTTTTATATTCTCGTAAAATTCTCGGGATGACTAAGTAAAAATCTCGTCATACAAGAAGTGGTAGATCGAACTTCTTACTTAGCCATCAGGTTAAACCGGCAAAAACCGACCAATAGTCAGGAAAAGATTTACCGACACAATCTTCATCTTCAATCTGAACCCCTGGAACCTTTAGTCCAACCAAGGAAAAACTCATGGCGATACGATGATCATCATAGGTTTCGATCACTGCCCCCTGTGGTTGACCGCCGGTTACGGCAATGAAGTCTTCACCACAGTTTGCCGTAATCCCCATTTTTCCCAACTCGGTTGCCACCGCCGCCAAGCGATCGCTCTCCTTGGCGCGGAGATGGGCAACATTGGTCATCACCGTCGTCCCGTTGGCAAAGGCCGCAACCGCCGCCAGGGTCGGCACCAGATCGGGCATATCACCCATATCAATTTCAAGAGCCTGCAAGGGACCGCCGATCACAGTAATACCGTCATCTTCAAAACGAAGTCGGCAGCCCATTTTCTCCAGAACCCGGACAAAGCCCAGATCACCCTGGACGGAATCCGCTTTAATACCATGAACTTTGATCTCACCACCGGTAATAGCTGCCGCCGCCCAGAAATATCCGGCCTGTGAACAATCCGGCTCAACCTGATAGTGCCCGGCTTGATAACATTGTCCTCCGGGAACCTTGAATTTCTCGTAACCATACGGCTCAACTTCTATCCCGAAACGTTGCATTACCGCCAACGTCAGGTCTACATATGGACGTGAAACCGGACCTTTTATAATTTCAATCTCCAAACCTCTTCTGGTCAAAGGTCCCATCAGTAATAGAGCCGAAAGATATTGACTGCTGACCCCGCAATCAATCTGCACCGGGCCACCCTCAACCAGGCCACCGCAAATACGAATCGGCGGACAGCCATTGCCATACAGGGATTCAGCTGAAATATTGAGCTGCTGCAGAGCCGTCAGCAATTCGGCAATCGGGCGCTGTCGCATCCGCGGACTGCCATCTAGTATATATTCACCTTGACCCAAGGCCGCAATGGCCGCCAGCAAACGCATAGAGGTTCCGGAATTTCCAAGAAAAATCTCTCGACTGCTGGGCCTCAGACGACCACCGCTACCATTTACCTCAAAATGCTTATATTTTGCATCAGCGTTTACCTGAGCCCCCATTTGGGTCAGGGCCGCAGCCGTCAGCTCTGTGTCACGACTGAAAAGAGCGCCATCAATAGAACTTTGGCCCTCGGCCAGAGCGGCGGCAATCAGAACCCTATGCGTATAACTTTTTGACCCGGGAACTTGAACCTCGGAACTGGTCACGGTTTGCGGCTTGATCTCCAACACTTTATATCTCCTATCCCGGCATAGCCGAAAGCAAATTAATCGTATTAAACATTTATTCAATTATCCGTAGATTACCCAGAGGAACACAGATAAAATTTTAATCTGTGTTCCTCTGCGGATAAATATTTTGACCTTTTTTCTGTCATATTCAATCTGTCACTAACTGACTAATAACGGCTTGGCGCATTACTTTAAGAGGCGCCCTTTGACCAGTCCACATTTCAAACTGCAAAGCCCCCTGAGCAATAAACATTTCAAGACCGTCAATGGTCACCGCTCCACACTTTTCAGCCGCCTCTAACAACTTGGTCTTAAGAGGATTATAAACAATATCCATGACGACCATTGATGGTTTGAGAAGCGCTGGAGAAATAGGAATTTGCTTACTCTCCGAAGCCATTCCCAGTGATGTGGTATTGACCAAAACCTCGGTCTGAAAGTTTTCGATTTCAGAAAAAGCCAGATATTGCGCACCGAACTCTTTTGCCAAGGCAGCGCCACGCTCAACACTGCGATTAACAATTGCAACCCGGCCACCAGCCTTGACAACACCATAGACCAAAGCCCGAGCCGCACCTCCGGCACCAAGAATCAGTACCCGCCGTCCGACAAGCTCAATTTTCTCCTGCAAAGCGGCCAGAGCTCCGGCCGCATCGGTATTATATCCACATAAACGACCCTGACGATTGACTACAGTATTAACTGCAGAAATTTTTAAAGCCTGCTCATCAATCCAGTCGAGATATTCCATAACCCTGGTTTTATGGGGCAAAGTCACGCTCAGACCGGCGATCCCCAGAGCCTTCATCCCGGTCATGGCAGATTCAAGATCTTCAACCTGGAAGGCACTGAAATGCGCCGCATAATCGATCTCCGCAAAGGCCGCATTATGCATGACCGGACTCAAGGAGTGCGCGATGGGATTACCAATTACCCCGTACAAAGGAATCAATGCCATAATAAACCAACTTTTTTAATTCTTAAAAAGTAGGTCAAAGGGTAAAAAAAGAACAACCCCGCAACCTAACACAACGGAGCCTGAGCCAAAATAGCCTGTAGTAGACTTTTAACCAGCAAGACTCAGTGCAAGAGCATTTTTGAACTCCTTGATCCCGATTCCGGTAACCGCCGAGATCGCCATCACCTTACGTTCAGCCAACCGGGGATGCTGCTGCAATTCACGCAGTAAAACTTCCAAGTTAGCCTTTGGAATCGTGTCAATCTGAGTCAGAATGACTAATTTCTCTCGATCGAGAAGATCCTCCCGATAAAGAGTCAGTTCACGAGCTACCACGTCATAGGCCTTAATCAAATCATGACAATCTTGATATTCGGCTACAGAGAGAAGATGAACAAGCATCTCGGTCCGCTCAATGTGGCGTAAAAACC
>CAZUXG010000048.1:0-14877 GCA_964623985.1 uncultured Thermodesulfobacteriota bacterium
AAACATTAAAACCGGACCATAAATTATGCAGGGGATAAAGAATATGATAGAGCATCAAGCAACCTCAAAATAGTCTAGTAGAGGATCGATAATCTTTTCTAAAGCCAGGGCCCGTGACCCCTTAACCAAGACCAAAGATTCGACCGGCAGATGCTGTTGCAGTAGTTTAACGACCTCAGTTTGAGCTCCTGCCGGGAAAACAAAGATGCGCTTGGCCGGCAAGCCAGCAGCCCTGGCCGCCGCTGCCAGATCTTCTACGGCGCGACCCAGCAAGACCAGAAGATCGGGTCGCAATTCAGCCACCCGACGCCCGATACGTTGATGTAAAGATACACTCTCTTGACCGAGCTCATTCATATCACCGAGGATCAACGCCAGGAAACGCTTTTCCCGGCGTTCCGCCACTGCGGTCAAGGCCGCTTCCATCGAATCGGGATTGGCATTGTAGGCATCATGGACCAAAACCCCCGCCCCCTTTCCCAGATCATGTTTTTCGAGTCGACCGGCCAGATTTTGAAAATTATGCAATGCTTCGGCAACAGAAGCCGGTGTCACCCCCGGCAAACAAGTACCGGCAGCCGCGGCCAAAGCCGCATTCATGACATTATGGCGACCCCAGCAGGGCAATTTGACGGTCACTTTTTCTCCGCCCTTTTCAAAAACAAAGCTTAAACCCTCGGGAATCAGCCAAATCTCCGAAACTTCCACTAAATTCCGCGCCCCCCCGTGCGCCCCATGCAATGAAACCGGCAGGAGACCGATCTCATCCGGCAAACGCTTACTTACAAGAGCCGGAACCATTTGCGCAAGATAAGGGTCATCAGCATTATAGATCACAGAGCCGCCCGGCTTAATCTCCCTGAGCACCTCACACTTGGCCCGAGCCACCGCTTCCAAAGAACCCAGACCCTCAAGATGGGCTGCGGCAACATTGGTTAAAACAACATAATCGGGCCTTACTATAGCTGCCAAAGAGGCAATTTCACCCGGTTCATTCATACCCATTTCAAGCACCGCCACCTGACAATCCTCGGGCATCGCCAAAATGGTCAAGGGCAGGCCGATCCGGTTATTGAAATTTCCTGCGGTTTTATGGACCCGTAAATGAGAGACTAAAAGATGAGCCAGCATCTCTTTAGTTGTCGTTTTACCGTTAGAACCAGTCACCGCAATCACAACCGGCGCCACTTTCTCAAGGTGTGCCTTGGCCAGTGTCGCCAAGGCGCTAAGACTTTTTTTGACCGGCAGAAAAAGAGTCTGCGGATAACGCTGAGCCAGTCTCAAAAAACCTCCGGTGCCCTCTTCAACCACCACCGCTGCGGCTCCTTTAGCGATCACCTGATCGATAAAATCATGGCCATCGAAACGCTCCCCCCGCAGCGCGATAAAAAGTTCACCCGGGCAAAGTTTACGACTATCTATAGTAATCCCGGTCAGATCAAAATCAAGATCAAGCTCTCGACAGGTCGGCAGAGCCTTTACCTGAAGCAGATCGGCCAGTTGTTTGAGTTTCCAAAAATGGTATCGGCTCTCACTCATTTCAGATCTCACTACTCAAACGAAAAACAAAATCAAGTTCGGGCTCCAACATGGTTCCCGGTAGGGGTTTTTGGGAAACGATCCGCCCCTGTCCCGAAATTTTGACAGTTCTACGGTAGTTGCCGACGAACACTAATGCCTCACGAATCGTCTGGCCTGTAAAATCAGGCATCACCCTTGCGGTTTGCACCAAATTTTCAGCTATTTCGACGGCATGATCATCCACCACTTGATCGGGGTTATCCTCTTTTAACAACCTCTCCAGATTGGCAAACTCGGCCTTAGAAACATAATTAAGATGACCAGCCAGACGACGGTTGATCCGCTGAAAAGCCGGGGCCGCAACCACACCACCATAGATTGAGCTACGCGGTTCATCGACCATCACGTAAACAACCTTACGTGACTGGCCAGCCGGTGGATCAACATATCCGATAAATGACGCCCAATAATCACTATGAGAATAATGCTTCTCGGAAAAATCAAATTTTTGCGCAGTTCCGGTTTTTCCGGCTACCCTGAAACCGGGAATCCGGGCCTGGGGTGCGGTGCCATCATCCTCTACCACCAAGGCTAAAGCCTGATCGATCTGTTGCGCCACCCCGACACTACATACCCGCTGCGATGATTTTTTAAGCGGATGTTCATAGACCGTCCAACCAGCTCCGTTGACAACTTTAGAGACCAGATGCGGCGTTACCCGATAACCACCATTGGCGAGAGCCGCATACGCGGCCACAAGTTGAACTGAGGTCAAGGAGATCCCCTGACCAAAAGCGAGATTACTAAGATCAATCGGGCGCCACTTACGCCAGAGACGTAGACGACTGGAAGGCTCATTAGGAAAATCTATACCGCTACGAGAGCCGAACCCGAAATTTTTTAAAACCGCATAGAAACGCTCAGCTCCAACTCGGTCAACAATCTTGGAACAACCAATATTGCTGGAATACTTAAGCACTTCATCGAGACGCAAAAAACCATGTTCGTGGGTATCGTGAATCGTGCGGCGGCCGACTTTATAGCTTCCCTCTTCACAGTCAATAAGGTCGTCGATCTTGAAGAAACCTGATTCCAGGGCTGCTACCAGGGTAAAGACCTTAAAGGTTGAACCCGGCTCCAGAAGATCACCAACCGCCCGGTTACGCCACATAGCCGGATTATTTTTTCGTTTACTATTGGGGTTAAAACACGGATATTGGGCCATCGCCAGGATAGCGCCGTTATCTGAGTTCATAATTAAGGCAACCCCCCCTTTACCTCGACTTTCAGTAACCGCCGTTTCAAGCTCCTGCTCTGCTAAAGCCTGCAGATGTCGATCGATGGTCAAATAGACAGTTTTACCTTTATAGTGATCAAGCTCCGGGTATTGAGAACTCTCAACCACCTGGCGCCGGGCATCATACTCCAACTCAAGATAGAGCTGACGTCCCTTAAGGTACTCTTCGTAATAACGTTCAAGACCCTCCTGCCCCTGGCAATCGATATTAGTAAAACCCAAAACCTGACCGGCAAGTCCTCGGTTAGGGTAAATCCGCCGGTTCTCTTTTAAAAAAGCCAGCCCGGGCTCTCGCTCACACCAGGGCTTCAGAGCCTCAACCTGAGCTGGAGTCAAGGAACGCTTAAGCCAGACAAATCCCCGCTCACCGCTCAGGCGTCTCTCCAGAGTTGCGACCTTGACCTGTAAAATTGGCGCCAATCCTTTGGCAATACGCTTCCCATCCTCAATCCGCCGGGGCTCAGCACAGAGAGAGCTCCCTTTGATACTGACGGCCAGCACGCCACCATCAGCCGCCAAAATCTGCCCTCTTTCGCAATGAACCAGCAAACTTGAACTGCGCTGTTGCTGCTGTCGGGCCAGATAGTATTCGTGTTTTACGATTTGCAGAAAATAGGCGCGAGCGACAACCGCGACCAAACTAAAAACGACGACGCCGGCTACCAATCCTATTCGTAACCGTAAACGACGTCGTTCATTTTTGGATTCGCGTTTTGTACGCTTCATGGTAAAACCATCTTGTGCCCGGGCCGCGGCTCTTTGAGACCTAGTAAACGGGCCAGACGAGCCAAGTTCTGTGGTCTTTTTAAGGTCGCTAGTTCGGCCTGCAGTTTATCTTGCTCCTCAATGAGGTGTTTTTCCGCTTCCCGCAAATCATTCAATCGATAACCCCGGGCTACAATCTTATGGTTAAGACAGGAGCAATAAAACATCATCCCCACCATAACCACCAGCAGGCAACTGTTGAGCCAACTCCACTGAGATTGATGGCCTTTTTTCGGAGCCACAAAACACCCTACAAAGATTCAATCGCCCGCAGACAAGCACTACGGCTACGGGGATTTAAGGCTATTTCCGAGTCTTGGGGCCGGACTCCCCGCCCGGTCAGAATTTTAACCCTTGGCTGTTGTCCACAACCGCAAACCGGCACCCGCGGCGGACAGACACAACCTTTAGAGGCCTGTCGAAAAATCCTTTTAACCAAGCGATCTTCAAGAGAGTGATAAGAGATGACCACCATGCGGGCACCGCATTCAAGGCGTTCTAAACCGGCATCAAGAACCTGGCCAAGAGCACCAAGTTCATCATTAACGAAAATACGTAAAGCTTGAAAAACCCGGGTCGCGGGATGGCGGCGGGAATGTTTGTAGATCGGCACCATCGCTTCGATCAGGGCCGCCAGAGACCGGGTCGTCAAAAGCGGTTTTTGGGAACGACTTTCAACAATTTTACGAGCGATGGCTGCTGCATAAGGCTCTTCCCCAAAATCACGAAAGATTTTGGTCAGGGTTTTGCAGTCGGCCTGGTTAACAATCATGGCCGCCGGCTCTCCGGTTGTCGGATCCATGCGCATATCCAATGGCCCCTCAGACTGAAAACTGAACCCCCGACCACCCTCTTCAAGCTGGTAGCTTGAGAGGCCTATATCAAGCAGGAGACCATCTATCTTGCCGATTCCAGCATTATCGAGCAGCCAAGACAAATCTGCAAAGTTCCCCGCCAACAACCTAAAGCGAGAGGCAAACTCAACAATCAGGGCCTGCCCTCTTGGTGCAGCTTCAGGATCACGATCAATGGCTACCACCGAAACCCCAGGAGCACTGTTTTCCAACAAACTTCGACTGTGACCGCCGCCCCCGAAGGTCGCATCAACAACCACTCCTTCGCCACCAACAACCCCCTTACCAGCCAGGAGGATATCGATACTCTCTTTAAGGAGAACCGGAATATGTTCCATCAGCAACTCCGCTCCCAACTCGACTACCGGCAAAAATAACGTTCAGGACAAAACTCTTCCCGATGAACGTTGACTAAATTGACACACCGAGCTCTTCCAAAACCCCGACAATCCCCTTAATGGATTCTGATGACCCGGTAATGTACTCCTGCTCAGCACTCCAACGCTCCTGGCTCCATAATTCGAGTTTATTTATCTGGCCGGCAATGACGACATTGTTATCTTTCTGGTCAAGTCCGGACCAACTACGTAAAGTCGGCGGCAATAACACGCGGCCCTGTTTATCGAGAGAGCATTCAACCGCACCGGAGATATAAAAACGCTTAAAACGCTTGACCTCAATACGACTTGAAGGCAAAGCATTAAGTTTCTCTTCAACTTCAGTCCATACAGCCAGCGGGAAACAATCGAGACAACCCTCCAGAGCGGTCGTGATCACCAATTCAGAATTGTACTCATGAACCAGGATCTCTCGAAATTTAGCTGGAATATTGAGCCGCCCTTTGGTATCAAGGGAATATTCGTAACGACCGCGAAAAGACATCTCAACCACCACCCCCTATAAATGAGGACAATCTAACCCACAATCTACCACTTTTCCCCACCTTGTTACCTCCCCCGATCACCTTTGTCAAGGAGAAAAAAGTTTTTTCTAACTTAGAAAAAGACCAGTAATCAACTTTATCGAGCACCCATAAAAAATGGCCTCCGTGGTTAGAGCCGAATAAAACCGGGCAACCACGAGGGCCAGCAAACAAACAACCCATGGACAGGCACAGAGCCGACCTTACATTTCACAAAAGAAAACGACCAAGGATGGCAGGCACCGCCTGTTCCACCCGTAAGATTCGGGAACCGAGTGAAACCACCTTGAACCCGGCAGCGATCAGCATCTCCACTTCAAAAGGAATAAAACCGCCCTCTGGACCAACCGCGACCAACGCCGGCAGCATTCCCGAAACCTCCGGCAAACCGGGTCCGGATTGGGGATGCAACAACCAAGCATCTCGATCCTGCGCCAGGAGCGGAACCTGATCCTCAACAAAGGGCCGAAAACGAGGCTGAAGCGAGATCTCAGGCAACCTCGTATCACCAGCTTGCTCAAGGGCCAGAAGACTGACTTCACGCAACTTTTCAGCCCCTAGCCAGGGGCTCTGCCAATAACTTTTCTCGACCCTCCAGGAGTTAAAAAGAAAGATCTCTTTAACTCCCATGGTCACCACTGCTGCCAGTACTCTTTTGAGAACCTTAGGACGCGGCAGAGCCAACAGCAGACCAACCGACAAGGGCAACGGGGGAGAGCGATTAAGATCAACCTCAAGCACCACCCGGAAACTGGAAAGTTCAACGATTACGCCGGAGCCCAGATCACCATTCAAGCGACCGACCCGCAAGTGATCACCAACTTGCGCCTTCAGTACCCGGCCAATATGGGCAGCCCGTCGACCACCCAAAACAACCCGCTGTTCACCGACAAAATCCGCCTCCTCAAGAATCACAAGATTCATAAATCTCCCCCCATAAACACCAACCAAGAAAAGCAGCTGACAGTAGAACCGAAAAATTACTACAAGTCTAAACAAACACTAACCGATATCAAGGATCACAACCTGTGATAAATCTTTTGTGTAACTACTCAGCGTGATTTTACTTTTTTCAGCAACCCTATTGCCAGAATACACTGTGACCATGGATAGGAACTTTGGTTCCCTTTTGCTACTCTTTTCTGTCCCTGATCAGTATTCGAAAATTCTTCTTGCAAGGGTACGAGTAAATCGCGTAATATAAACATGGTAGGCAGCTCCTTTCTTGTATAGTTTCAACTATTTAGACAATTGAAATATACCATAGGAGCTCCTACTTTTTCAAGAGCTATTATGTTATTTTTATGAATAATTTTAACAAGTTATCCTGCAAATAGTTTGAGGGTTGACATGAAAAATGAAATTCAACTTCTATGCCAATTGCATCTGAAACTGCCCCCCAAACGCTTTTAATTTCCAGGAAACTTCAGTAAAATATCAATGAGGTTGTAATTTTGTATTGCAAACAGTCACAAAATATTTCTAACTTATTTGTTTTTATGCTTATATTTTTTTCTCTTAACGGTTGCATAAACCAAGAACCACCAGAACCCAGCAAAAAAGAGGTTCTGATTTATTGCGGCATCACTATGGCCAAACCTGTACGTAAAATTGCTGACCGTATCGAACAACAGGAAAACTGTATCGTAAAAATTATTAAAAACGGCTCCGGCAATCTCTATCGGGGTATTAAAATCAACCAGAAAGGAGATCTTTACCTACCCGGCAGTGAGCCTTACATGGAAACATGTCTACAGGAAAAACTGGTTACTGAAACAGTCCATGTGGGGTTCAATCGGGCAGTACTTTTAGTGGCAAAGGGAAATCCGTTAAATATTCCAGGCAATCTCAATTCTTTCTTAAATCATGATTATCGCACTGCGTTAGGGGTTCCTGATAGTGGTTCTATTGGAAAAGAAACAAAAAAAATACTGGCTCAAGCAGGAATCTATGATCAGGCGATAATCCAAGCACGATACCTGACCACTGATTCAAAAGGCTTGACCAATGCCATCACTGACAACAAGGCTGACCTGATTATTAATTGGCGGGCGACCGCCATGTGGTCGAATAATAGAAAGCTAATGGATATTTTTTTATTAGACGAGGCTATAGCTCCACCACACAAGCTGACCTTAGGCCTTCTCAGTTTTTCCAGTCAGCCTGAAATTGCCCGCCGTTTCATGGAACTGGCATCCTCTCCAGAGGGTCTGAAGATTTTCGCCGACTACGGCTTTGGAGAGTGTAAATGAAGCTGTTTCCCAAGAGTTTGTTGAAGGGAATGCTCCCTCTGATTCTTATAATATGTTCTGTTCTAGGTGGGTTTACATCGATTATCTATCGTGGCTTTTTATATCATAACCTAGAACAGGAATACATTCAAAAGATTCATAACCAAACCGCTAAAATGATTATTGGTTCGGCTATTGTCAACGATCTACAGAAAGTCAAATCCCAGCTTTATGAATTGGCTATTGCAATTAACCAACAAAAACAACAGGAGATTATCGAAAAAGCCAAAAAGATGATTGCCAACCTTCATGAACTCCTCAATATTCTTGAAAATGGAGGAGTGTTTTCAAGAAGTCTTTCACTAAATATGCCCGATATTGATAAAATGTTGCTACAGGTTTCTTACGAGGTCAGCCACAACCAGTATTATATTGTAGAAATTTTGGAGTTGCGCCCTGAACTCATAGAGCTTGAAGAAAAAATGAAACGCTTAACGGAGATTACAGTCAGCAGGGATAGTATTTTTCGGGATGGTCGCCTAAATAAAGGCGCCGAGGGAGAAGGACAAAGAATACGACAATATATTAAGCAAACAACCCCTCTTTTTACAAGAATGATGGAAAATAGTCATAAAATCTTATTTGATGGACAAAAAAATTTAAAGTTGCTTAACCAAGAGAGCGCCCATAAACTAAAAATAGAGAGAAGATATCAATTTTATCTGGCAGTTTTATCTGGCATTATAGTTCTTTTCCTGATTGAACTTGTTCTGCGACAAATATTCAGAGCCCGGGGAGTTTTAGAAGACACAGTTGAAGAATTGGAACAAACAAAAGTAGACTTACAGTTTAAAAACAGCAAGATTACAAATATAAATAACTTTCTTGAAAGACAGGTTGCAGACAGAACCAAAGAGCTAACTAAAAGTAACAAGAAGTTAATCAATGAAGTAGAAACTCGCAAAAAAAGTGAACATCGCCTGCGTGAAAGCCAAGAAACATGGGAAAAAACCTTTGATGCCATGAGTGACATCATTACCATCCAAAATAAGGATATGTGTATAGTTCGTGGTAACCAGGCAGCCAGAGCTTTTGCCGGTGTAGAAGGAGATCAACTTATCGGTAAAAAATGCTATGAAATTTTTTATGGTATCTCGGCCCCCTGTCTTGATTGTCCTGTGGCCAACGCCTTTACAAGCAATCAGAAGCCCACCGAAATAATCGAAACTGCAGGACAAGAAAGAACATTTCTCGTTTCATGCTCCCCGGTTTTCAGGCAAGGCAAAGAGCTGCAAAATATCGTGCATGTAGCCAGAGATATTACCGAAATGAAAAAACTCGAGCAGCAATTCCGCCAATCCCAAAAGCTGGAGGCGGTTGGCACCCTGGCTGGTGGCATTGCCCATGATTTCAATAATATTCTGACCAGCGTTCTCTGTTTTGCCGAAACCGCCCAGGACAGTATTTCCGTCGACTGCCAGGCCTATGATGACATCAGTGAAGTTATAAAAAGCAGCAACCGAGCGGCCAAACTGGTAAAACAGATCCTCACCTTAAGTCGTAAGGGGATGGAGAGACTGGAGCCATTAAAGCCTCACCTGGTTATTAAAGAGGCAATAAAATTATTGCGGGCATCCCTTCCGGCAACCGTCAGTATAGAAGAAGAGATTGACCCTGAAGCCGGAGAAGTACTGGCTGACCAAACCCAGATCCATCAAATTATCATGAACCTCTGCACCAATGCCTTCCATGCCCTGGAAAATGAAAAGGGGGTTTTAAGAATAAAATTACGGAGGGTGGAACTCAGTGCTACAGAACTGGCCGAAGAAACCGAGGTCTCGCCCGGTCCTTTTATTGTCCTGTCAGTCAGTGACACCGGTTGCGGCATGGATCAAGCCATACTTGAACGCATCTTTGAGCCTTACTTTACGACCAAGGATGTAAACCAGGGATCAGGCCTTGGTCTGGCGGTTATCCATGGGATTGTAAAGAAATATAAGGGTTTTATCAGGGTTGAAAGCGAACCGGGACAGGGAACCTCTTTTCATATCTACATGCCAGCCCTTGAAAAAAAAGCCTGCAATGCCAATTATACTCTGTAGTGGCTACAGTGCAGTCATTTCGGAAAAAGAGGCCCGGGCAATCGGCATCAGAAGATATCTCTTCAAACCCATAAGCAGAACCACCCTTGTTCAGATTGTCCGGCAGGTGTTGGACGAAAGATGATAGATTTATCGCATGTGTAAGTGATTGATTTAAAAAAGAAAAACAGGTTTTGTTACGTATATAGAGCGATAGGGCTTTGTTATTGATAATCGATAATCGGCCGTCGGTTGGCAAGAATATCTCTGGCACTCTCGAATAAAGCCTGCGTCTCTTCATCTTCCGGAAAGACTAAAACACGCCCTAGAAAATCAATTTTGGGATGTAACAGATCTAGTAAGCGTTGTGATTTAGTTAAAGCTCCGGTCAGTACTATGGCATTACAATGACCATTTAGAACGGTTGCCATAGCCCCAATATCCTTCGCTATCTGATAAGTCATAGCTTCAAACACTGCGGCTGCCAAGTGGTCGCCATGCTTAATCTTTTCTTCCACTTCGAGGCCATTTTTGGTGCCGAGATAGGCCATCAGACCGCCTTTGCCGACCAGTCGTTGTTTAATTTCATCAATCTCCATAGAGGATTCTGAAAAAAGTGAACAAGCTTCTAAGAGTGGTAATGTCCCGGCCCGTTCTGGAGTGAAAGGACCTTCACTTAAACCATGTGTACAATCAATAACCCGACCTTCAAAATGAGCCCCGATCGTAATCCCACCTCCCAGATGGGCGACAACCAGATTGCACTCTTCATAACTTTGCTCTAAAACTGCGGCCGCTCTCCGACCTGCCGCTTTGTGACTTAAGGCATGAAAAGCACTTTGCCGTTGGATTTCAGGAATGCCACTGAAACGGGCTACCGAGGCAAATTCGTCGGTTGAAGGAGGATCAATCGTATAAGCTGAGATTTGACCTTCCCGAGCCATGGAAAACGCCAGGACCGGGCCCAAAGATGAAGGGTGGTATCCATAACAACCGGTGGTCAGGTCACGGCACAGGGCTTCATTAATCCGAAAGATACCGGCCGCTCCTGGCTTTTGTAACCCTCCCCGAGAAATTATCAAGGCGATTTTTTTCAAGTCTGCATCATTCTGCCTCAGGAACTTGTGAATCGGTATTTTGAGGCGCTTAATCAGAAGGTTAAACCCATCCCGGTTATATAGTTCACGGTTGTCATCAAGTCCGAGTGGCAAAGTGGCGCTGAGCGGTTTACCGGCACCCTTGTCCAGAGCCAGTTTGATCGTTGTCGAACCAATATTAATTGCTAAAATCATAAGGTTTCCTTTCCATCATATGATAATCATTTTCCGGGGAAATTATAGGCCACCAGACCGAGAGTGATTTCAGCAACCCTTTCGGAAACCGTCAGGGGAGATGAGTTCAATAACAGGTGACGATCAGCCGTCAGCAGAACGCCGATGGTCGGCACTTTACCAATGTATTTAAGAAAGGTTGAGAAAAAATATGAGCTGCTCGTATCAGGCAAAATATAGAGATCAAAGTTACCAGCTTTTTTACTTTCCAGCCCCTTACGTTGAGCTGCAACCTTACTAACGGCACAATCAATATCCAGGGGCCCGGTGATCCTAAGAAATTTCCCAAATTGCTGGCGAACCGACATCTGCGCTAATACCGCAGCGGTTATGGTCGCCGGCAATTTAGGATTAATGGTTTCAATTGGGGCCAGGGCCGCAGCGTAGATCTTTCGTTTGAAAATATACCTGAGAAAGGGGGTTACAGTTTCAAGTTGTTTGATTCTGTTTTCCAGGGTTGGAGCTCTGGCGACCAGTGGGTCAATGGCGAAAGAAGTCTTTTTTCGGTTGTCGTCATAAAAAGCCGCCAGATAGACCGCCCGTTGATCAAGAAGACCATCATCGAGATGCAAGTTGATAAATTGTTGTCGCTTGTTGTGCCCCTGGATAATCAGATCAACTTCTTGCTGGGAACAACATTCACGGGCCATCAGGGCAGCAGCAGACATCGAAGTAGCTTGACGAAAGTCATGCATGCCGGGAAGTTTGTGCGGTCCGATAAATACAGGTTCAGTAATAAGACCCTTTTTTTTAACGATGGTCAAGGCCTTTAACAAAATTTCATCAGTTGCATATGAAACCACACAGCGCTGCGGTTTGAGCCGCTCAGCTCGGCGTTGAATCTCCGGATATAGGTTAATCATTGGCCAACCTCCGACGCTGGGCTACCAGAGCAACCCCAAAAATAAATTCCCGCATAATACCTTCGGCAAGATCAGCTCGTGAAGGTACCAGTACCGGCCCCATAGAGGTGTAAGAACAGGATACCCTGACAATATCTTTAATAAAAAAGTCGAGTTTAGCAAGCACATTTCCAGTATTAAGGTCGGGCATTAGTATTATATGGGGCAGACTGTTCAGGTTAACCAAGTTGTCATCGTCACCCATGATAACTTTTTTTAGAACCGAGGCTTCAACCCATTTGTAGGAGCCCTCGCTATCTTTAATAACCGGGGGCTTTTCAAATTTGGAATATTGCTGTTTATCTTTCAGGTTGGCACTATCAGAGACCAGTTCCATTACTTCCGGGCAGCTGTATCCTAACAGCGGCATAACCTTAAGGGCGTTGTTTAAAATGGCTCTTTTTTCACGCTCCCCCGGTGAGATATTAACCCCGGTATCCGTTAGAAGAACCAGGTGATCACAGTCTTTGATATCCCAGAAAGTCTGAACGCTGATTATGGCCTCTTCTTGGCGGGCTTTCATCTGGGCAATAATCGCCCGGTAAATATAGTTGGTTGAAATCTGCCCCTTACTTACCATTTCAACCTTTCCCGAGGAGAGCATCTCCAGGGCCGTATCAGCAATTTTTTGGCGATCGACAACTTCGATGACCGGGGTTCTATCGAGATCATAGTTTGCCATGGCCGCGGCCTTTTCAATAACCGCACGGCGGCCAATTAAAACCGGCTCAATTAAACCACGTTTACAAGCATCTTTCACCGCGAGCATGAATTCGTGATCTTCGGGGGCAATAATTGCGGTTGTCACAGGCTCGGCGGCTTGCGCCAAATCTTCTATTTCTGATAGCGAACTTATCATCGACATCTCCTTTTCCAGATCCCCTGAAGTCATGATTCCAAAAAGTGGATAGCACGGATTCCTATGGTATCAGGCCAACCAGATTGGCGGGTAATTATTATACTTGATGGACAACACTATGAGGTTCCTTCCGGAGCCAGATAATCGCGGACATTCATCTTGAAGAACTCTCCTTTGAGTGGGCCTTTCGGTGTTTTTTTACGAATTTGCTTTATCCTGACCGTTATTTACGAGCTCTAGTTTTTTTAAAACTTTATCAAAAACTTCACACTCATGGCTCGTTAATCGAGAGATAAACTGCTGATTTGTTGCTTCATAAATATGGGTGAGATCGTTTCGCATTGATAGCGAACGTTCGGTTAAACGGACGTAGATGGCCCGGCGGTCGTCAGGCTTAGCCTGGCGGGTTATAAGTCCATCCCGTTCGAGGCGATCCAAGATTCCAGTCAGGGTGGATTTGTCGAGAGCGACTTTTTCCGCCAACCGGGTAATCAGAACGTCGTCTTTCTCGTAGAGGGCAATCAATAAAAAGAACTGGGGTTGAGAGAGCCGGTATTGAGCCAGTCGCTCCCGGTATACCCGGGTCATCTGTCGGGAAACTTTGCCTAATGAAAAGCAGATACATTCCTGAAAAAGCATAAAGGTAGCCTCGCTAGTTTTTTACACCCATAATGATTTCCGGGGAGGAGACCCCGACAATAACCACGCTTTGGTGATAAAATAAGGATTTCAGCGATCGTTTTTCCATATATCAACAATTCAGACGGTATCAGACTTATACAAATAGTATGTATACAAATTATATGTATACATATGGCATGACTAATTTTATTATGTCAAGAGAAATTGTTTCTTAGGTTAGTGACATCTGCCAAGGAAACTCTAGGTAACTCATAAATTTAGTATTGGCAGGGAATATCTATCTACCAATTTGCAAAGGACTATTATAGTTGGCTCTTTTAAACTTGATTTAAAAAATTGCCGGGGGATTACACACAAAAACAAACCTAAATTGACATTTTTTCATCTTTCTGTTGACAAAAAGCAAGTTTCCACCCTAAATTGATGTCGCAATGAATATAGACCTTGAAATTATCCTTACCCATTGATCACGAAGAAATTTTGCATAAAGTTGAGAACTGGCTGAAAAACTAGATCTGGTTAAAAACTGTAGCCATACTTTAAGGGGCGACCATGCCAAAAATATTAGCAATTGATGACAAAAGAGACAACCTGATCTCACTTTCCGCCTTACTGAAAGCTCTTATTCCCGACTGCCAAGTAATTACTGCCCAATCAGGTGCTGAAGGTCTGAAAATGGCAGCGGATGAATTACCCGATACCATTTTGCTCGATATCAGAATGCCGGGCATGGACGGCTATGAGGTCTGCAAGAGGCTCAAAAAGGAGCCTGCCACCAAGCATATCCCGGTTATTATGATCTCGGCCATAAGCACAGAGTCTGATGACTTGGTTAAAGGGCTTGATGTCGGGGCCGATGCCTATCTTGCCAAACCGATTGACGAACATGTTCTGACCGCCCAGGTCAAGACGGCGCTGCAAATAAAGGAATCAGAAGATCAACTGCGCCGGCAGAAAGATCTCTTGGAAACCACGATGCAGGAGAAAACCAGAGATCTGCAGGCAAGCGAGATAAAATACCGGGTTCTTGCCGATGACTCACCTGATATTCGTTACCAGACAGATATGGAGGGTAATATCATCTATATATCCCGGTCGGTTAACCGGATATTCGGCTATAGGGTGGAAGAAGTCATGGGCCGGAAAATAACTGATCTTTACAAAACCCCTGAAGATCGGGATGTTTTATTAGCGGCACTGCAAAAAGATGGCTATATTAATGATTTTGTCGCCCAATTACAACGCAAGGATGGCTCCCTCTGTTGGTTTTCCTCAAATGCGCAGTTCTACAAGGACGACGACGGCACCATCCTCGGTGTGGATGGGATTGTCCGGGACGTCAACCAGCACATCCAGGCTGAACTGTTGCTGCAGAACAGAGAGGCAAAACTAAAAAGTATCATGCAGGCTGCGTCAGCCGGTATCGGCGTGGTGGTTAACCGGGTTTTCCAGGAGGTCAACCAGCGGTTTTG
>CAZUXG010000049.1:0-14236 GCA_964623985.1 uncultured Thermodesulfobacteriota bacterium
GCGATAAATTTTTTGAATTTGTCTTTTGCGGTTTTGATGTTGCCACGTTTGAAGGTGGCGTAAGCATCATCATAGAGAGCTTTTTCACGGGTCCCCGCTAAAGGTGTCGTAACCGTTGTTTGAGGGAGAGGGATTATTGATGGAGAGGGTTTCTTCTTGATTTCGGGAACCCTGGTTGCAAGGGGGCTTTTTTCGAGTTTCTGCAGACGTTTTTCAAGGCGTGCAATGGTTGACTCAAACTCAAACTTGTTGGTCGTCTTAATCTCTTCGGGGCGGGCGAGGTTGTCTTCCAGAGCTTCGCTTAAGAGCTTCAGCTCTCTTTCCAGATTGTCCATGCGGATGTTGGTGTCGGCGTTGAGTTTTTGTTGGGAATTTATGCTTTCGCGGCTCAATCTGGCAAGCTGTTGCTCGACTACATTGAGACGTTTATAGGTGGTTTGTTGTTTCTGCAGTTGGCTGTTGCTGATGCATCCTGAACCTATGGCCAGAAGGGCAGCAGTTAACATTATGGTGATCCAGTTGTTCGCTGTCATGTTAATCAACCCAAAATAATTCGGTTTGCTGTGCAAATTTGTTATCCGTAGATTACAGAGATTTGTACAGGGTAAAAAAAGAGGTTTTCATCTAGGTTTGTCTGTGTAATCTACGGATAGTTTTTTGTACTTCACATAGGAATTCTCTGTAGTTTTAATTATTCCTTTAAAGATGTAATAATAACTGGTTAGCTGGTTATTTGCCGGTGATTGTGAAGTCGTCACGCCGATTTTTACTCCAGCAACATTCTGTCGAATCACTGCAGGAAGGTTTTTCTTCGCCGTAACTCATGGTTTCCAGGCGATCCGGTGAAATTCCCAGGTAGACCAAGTATTTTTTGGCACTGGCAGCCCGGTTTTCACCCAAGGCCAGGTTGTATTCATTGGATCCTCGTTCATCGCAGTTTCCGTCGATGCGGATATCGACAGAGGGGTTGTTTTTCATCCATTGCGCCAGTTTGCTTAAGGTTTCACGGGAGTCATTTCGTAATTTGGATTTGTCGAAGTCAAAATAGATCGGATAAATTTTATCACCAATATCAACTGTGCGATTACCAACCGTAAGAACTGCGACGGTGACCACTGCCGGTTTGACAATCTCCGCTTGCTGGGTGATCGCTGAGGGCGTACTCATGGTTGTTGGTTGGGAGACTTGTTCCTCTTCTATATCACCGGGTTTACAGGTGCAGCTGGTAAATGCAAACACCAAACTTGCTGCAAGGGCCAAGGCCAAAATTACTTTTGCCGCTTTCATAGAGGGACTCCTTTTTTTACTTGCTTGGGGGGATTAACCAAAATGTAACTATAGATTTATACAATCTAAAACGCTATCTACTACCGTTTCATAACTCCTTTAACATAAAAAATCAAGCTAATAACAAATATTTAAGAACCTTCTTTTGGTTTCTTTAGGGGACGGAAGACTAGTTTTGTCATAGGAATAACTTCTTGTTAATTTCAGGGGTTGAAAAATCAACGGTTGGCAGACCAGCTAGGACTCTTTTTTGCCATTTTGTCAAAGGTCAATTGCTTGAGGTTATGGCCTTTGTTATCCATTACCATAAGTTGTTGGATGCCGTTGATTTTTTTTGTAAAGAGAATATGGCGGCCATTGGGAGACCAACAGGGGGTTTCGCAATTTGAGTGAGCATAGGTTTGTTGTTGGTGATCTGTACCATCCGGGTTTATCGTGCAGATCTGGAAAATGCTATCAATTTTCGAGGAGAAGACAACCTTGTCGTTGTGGGCTGACCAATCCGGGTTGGCGTTGTAGTTCTCTTTTCTGGTCAGTCGCCGCCAGCGTCCCCCTTGAGTTGCAGTGATATAGATCTGGGGGGTGCCGCTCCGGTCGGAGACAAAAGCGATCTCGCTGTTGTCTGGAGACCAGCAGGGGGAAGCCTGGTTGGCACTGCTTTTGGTTAAGCGTTGTACAGTCTCCCCTGAACCGGCTTTGATGATGGTAATTTCACTGTGATTTTCATAGCGCTGCATGAGGGTCAGGTGGTGGTTGTCAGCCGACCAAGCGGCGGCCGCATTGATTCCCTTACGATTGGTCAGGCGGTACTCTTTACCTTTCATGAAATCGATCAGGTAGAGATCGGGGTTATCGCGTCGATATGAGGTGAAAGCCAGCTTGTTGGCATCCTGTGACCAAGCCGGCGAGATGTTGATGGATTTGTTTTGGGTGATCTGTCGGCGTCCGTGGCCATCGTAATCAGAGCTGTACAACTCTTGGGTGGGCTGGTTCTTGTGGCGCCCGCCAAAGGCTATTTTAGAGGTGAATTCACCTAGTAAACCGGTAACGCTTTTGACCACTTGATTGGCAAATTTATGGAACAGAAGGCGGATGTTTTTAGCCCGCCCACGGTAGCGTTTACCAACTATCATTTTACCGGTCAAGGTGTCATAGAGGCGGAATTCAACGACCAGTTTTTTACCGTTTAATGAATAGCCCGCCTTGATCAGCAGTTCAGCGCCGATTAATGACCAGTTGCGGAAATCGAAACTTTCTTGTGAGAGATTGCAGCTTTTCGGTTTTTCGAGGTAATTCGAAGTGTCATCAAGAAGTTCGAAAAAGGTTGAAAATTCGAGGTCATCGATTAGGATTTTACGGCCTAAAAGAGCACTCTCAGTATCTTCTTGGCAGCCGTATAAAGGTTGTAAGGGGGCTACAGCCAGCGGGATCCGGCGCAGGTTGGGGGAGTCTAGTTCCAGGTAGATCCGGGCCTCAAGTCGTGCGGGTAATCCGCCCGTAGCGAATACAATAAGAAGAATCAGAACGAAAGTTGTTATAATCGTATTCGGTAATGAGAGTTTAATATTTTTTATGATTGATAGCATTGTATTTGTGTCCTGTAGCTGTTTTTAAATGAAGTTTTAAGTTTTCTGGCTAAGTAATTAACTGTAAGGGTTTTGGATTACAATATAAATATTTTACGAAACAATTAGGGTTTCAGATTGTTGGGGTCAAAAGTGATGACAAACTCTTCCTGAGGAATATTGAGCTCCACCGGAAAGGGCGGAAATGGACTTGCGTTAATGACGGCTTGGCGCATGGCATGGTCGAATATTGGATTGCCTGATAACTTCTCTTCACTCTTTATGAGCAGCTTGCCGGAGGCGTCGATAGTCAGGCTGATGGTTGATACGAGACCGCTGTTAAGAAGGTGTTCCGGCAGGTGCCAGCTACGCATCAGCCAGGCCTTGAGCTGATTTTGGTAGGCTTGGGTCAGGCTCGCCTGTCGGGCGCGGGAGGCGGGTGAGAACTCCTGTCTGAGACGCTGACGGATATCGTTAAGTTTCTGTTCCTCCCGCTGTCGGGCCAGTCTTTTCTTGATCTCGCTTATTTTGTCGCTGGCGGGGGCCGGTTTTTTCTTGGGAACGCTACGCTGTCTGGCCAGAAGCGAGTCCTTGATGACGGTTTTTTGTTTTTTTAAGACCGCCGGTTTTTTGCTGATTTTGGTTTTAACCTTTCTTTTAAAGCTCGGTTTGGCCGGTGGCGACGAGGGTTTCGGTTGGTTGTGTGGTAGGGGTTCCTGGGCGATCAGTTTGATCTCCATCAGATTGTTGGTTTCGAGTGTTGGTCGAAGTTTTAACATGGGCAATGGCAGAAGCATTAATATATGCAGAGTCAGTGATAGGCATAAAGCCAACTTTAAGGCTCGCTCTTTACTCTCAAAGAGCTGCCAAATATGATTGGGGGAAAGATTTGGTGGCGAGAGTTGTTGTTTGGTTGTCATGGCAAGTGGGGAGAGGGTCATCTTGCCGTTACGGTGACTATGGCGTAAGCCGCAATTCCCTCCCGGCGGCCGGTAAATCCGAGACCTTCACTGGTCGTAGCCTTGATGTTGATCTGGCAGGGAGAGGCGATCGTTTTTCTTAGCATATTCAGCATGGCCGGGATATAAGGGGTCAGTTTCGGTTGCTCGGCGACAATCGTAATGTCGGCAGCTTCCAGGTGAAAACCTTTCTCTCTGACAATTTTCATGGTTTGGTCAAGAAAATAGAGGCTGCAGAGATCTTTGAAGGCGGGGTCATGATCGGGGAAGTGCTGGCCGATATCGCCAGCCCCAACCGCCCCAAGGAGGGCATCAACTAAAGCGTGAACCAGGACATCAGCGTCAGAGTGGCCAGCCAGACCGGTGTGCCCGGGGATTTCAATGCCGCCCAAGATCAATTTTCTTTCGGCTGCGAAGGCATGGACATCATAACCGAAGCCGGTGGCCTGGCACGGTTTATAGGGGACTTCTTTTTTATCCATCTTTTTTAGGAGCAGGGATTCTGCCTGTTGCAGTTCTTCTGGGAACGTGATTTTAAGGTTGCCGGGTTCTCCCTCTACATTGATAAAGGTGATTGCGGCCCGTTTTCCTAGGGGCAGATTTTCAATCAGAGCTCCCTCGTCGGTTATTTTTGTGGTGGGCTCTTTCCGCCAGTGGTCGAGAGCCTCGCAAAGCAGCCCGTAGGGTACTCCTTGAGGGGTTTGGGCCAAGCCGATCTCTTCACGGTTTATGGTTTCGGTGATCGTTTTGCCGATTATTTTTTTGACTGTCGCTGTCGGTGTTGTGGTTGGGATGGCGATTTGATTTAAGCCGATTTGTTCTACGACTTTGCTAATCAGTTCTGGGGTGACCAGGGGCCTGACGCCATCGTGAATTAAGATCGGGTCAGAGTTTGACAGATTAGCGGTTGCCGTTGTTAGAGCGGCAGCTCCGCTGCAGACCGATGCCGTGCGGCTCTCGCCGCCGGCAACGACTGCTATAACCTTGTCAAAAAAGGTTGTTTCTTGCTGCATCTTAAGCAGGGCTTCGGGGTTGTGCTGAGGGCCGACGACAACAATCCCGGTAATCGTACGGCATTTCTGAAATGCCTTGACACTCCAGAGATAGAGGGGTTGGCCGCACAGGTTGAGGAACTGTTTGGCTTGCGGGCCCGGGTAACGGTGCCCGCTACCGGCTGCCACAATGATTGCGAAAGCTGATTTTTTGGTGGGTTTACGAACCATTTTGACGTTTCGCAAAGATCATGCGCCCGGCCGTGGTCTGCAGGACGCTGGTTACCGTAACCTTTGCGGTTTCGCCAACCAGATGGCGACCCTGATCGATAACCACCATGGTGCCGTCATCAAGATAGGCAATCCCCTGCATTGGTTCCTTACCCTCTTTAGATACTAATACATCCAGGGTTTCTCCAGGCAGAACCAGAGGTTTCATAGCTTCGGCCAACTGGTTTAGATTTAAGACCCCAACCCCCTGTAGGTCTGCCACCTTATTGAGATTAAAGTCATTGGTTAAAATCTGAGCATCCCTTTTTTTGGCTAGGGCGACCAGTTTTGCGTCTACCTCTTTGATGCGTGGAAAGTCCTCTTCGGTGATATGTATCTGAACTTTAGCCTGATTCTGAATGCGTTTGAGGATGTCCAGTCCGCGCCGACCCCGGATCCGTTTCAAGGAATCGGACGAGTCGGCAATAAGCTGTAATTCATGGAGGACAAATTGCGGAATAATTAAGGTGCCTTCTATGAAGCCGGTTTCGCAGACATCAGCAATCCGGCCATCGATAATGACTGAGGTATCGACGATTTTTTCCTGGTCATCGCGTTTCTTTGAGATCAGGGCCCGGATAAGGTCGAATTCATCCCCTTTTTTGAGGCCGACTTCAAGGGCGACATAGGCCAGCAGGGAGTAGACCAGGAGATAGAGAGTAAAGTTGGTTCTCGGATTTTCGAAGAGATCGACAAAAAGAGCTCCTCGGAGCAGGAGGTTGGCAATGAAAAGACCGACAACCATGCCGGTAAACCCTCCCAGCAGAGTCCTGAGCGGGATTTTCTTCAGGCGGCTGATCAGGTAGAAGAGGTACGCGACAAGAGATCCGGAAATAAATAAGGCGATACAGGCGTAATCGATCCGGCCAAACTGTGATTTAGCAATCTGAAAGGAGAGCAGGCCCGCAGCAATAGTAAAAAAAACGCGAATTATCAGCAACGATTATCTCGTGAAATGGTCAAAAATTAAGTGCTCAGTAATGAATTTTCACTTGAAGAAGTCAAAAAAAAACGGATAATTTAAACCTGCGCAGGTGTCTTGTAGTGGAGACTTGGAAGTGTTTTAGGTTGTCTGCTGACCACAGCTTTATTTCTGGTTCACCGGGGCGCGGTCAGGATTCGTTTTCTTCAGAGGTAAAAATTTCATGGATCTCCTTTTCTACGTCACTCTCCTGTAGGGCTCGAGCCCGGGCCAATTCGGAGACGATCAGGTGTTTGGCGGTTTCCATCATTTTACGTTCACCAAATGAGAGTTCCTTGTTCAGGCTGATCAAATTTAGATCACGGAAAACTTCAGCTACTTCAAAGAGTGACCCGCGTTTAATTTTATCATGGAATTGTTTGTAGCGTTTGTTCCAGGTTTGGTGTGAGAGCTTTACCCGGCGGCGTTTCAGGGTCTTGTAGACCTCTTTGATTTCCTCCTGATTGACAAGTTGGCGCAAACCGACGTTTACGGTATTGTTTTTGGGGATCATGATGGTGATGTTGCTGTCAAGAATCACCATAATATAGAAGGCCTGAACTTCTTCGTCGCAGACTTCACGTTGTTCTATGGCTTTGATCTCGCCAACGCCATGTCCCGGGTAGACTGCCAGATCTCCGATATTAAAGGCGTCATTTGTCTGTTTTCCCATGGTTATTCGAGTTCCATTGGTTATTGTGCTTTGAGAAGGAAAAGATGGTGTCGCTGCATCATCAATAGAGGTTGTGCTATTATTTTTCTTGGCAAAGATGTTCTTGTCATGATATTGCCCGACGGCCGGAAAACTTAACTTGGTTGAGTGGGTATCATTTTAGTGAGAATTCTTGCGTCCGGCAAGCGGGCCCTAGCTTATTTTTGAGAAGCGCTTCTTTTATAACACATGATGGTATTTTGTTCAACCGTCTAATTTCCAGGTTTCTTCTCGGGTATTGGTGCAGTTATTTATGGATTTATTGCCGGTTGTCATGGTGGTCGTTTTTGGGCTTGTTTGCGGCAGTTTTTTTAATGTCTGTATCTATCGGATACCCCGTGATTTATCAGTGGTTTCGCCGCCCTCTCATTGTCCTAATTGTGGCCGGAACCTGCCGTTCTGGCTCAATGTTCCGTTATTGACCTATGGTTTTTTACGGGGTCGCTGTTTTTTTTGCCGACAGACAATCTCTTTGCGGTATCCTCTGGTTGAAGCTTTGACTGGTTTGCTTTTCGGGGTTGCTGCTTTTCGGTTCGGCCTCTCTCCATCCTTGGTCGGAGCTTTACTGTTAATCTCCCTGCTGGTGCCGATCACTTTTATAGATCTTGAGCATCAGATTATTCCTGATCGTTTCAGTCTTGCGGGGCTTGTTTTCGGTCTGGCCGGGGCTTGGTGGTGGGTGCCGATGCCCTGGTGGGAATCGCTACTGGGCGCTTTTTTAGGATGGTTTTCTTTGTGGCTGGTGGCGACTGGTTACTACTATTCGACCGGACGGGTTGGTATGGGTGGTGGAGATTTTAAACTGCTGGCCATGCTCGGGGCATTTTTAGGTTACAAGGCGCTTTTGCCGATTATCCTGTTGAGTTCTTTAAGCGGTGCGGTAATTGGTTTGGGGTTAGTACTCTGGAAGGGGAAAGATGGTCGCTATGCTATTCCATTTGGTCCTTTTCTGGCCGCCGGTGGCCTCCTTTATCTTTTTTTTGGGCCCCAGATGATTGAATTCTATTGGGGTTTAATGTTGCTATCGTAACCGGTTGCGACCAGATAGATTTCTGCCGAGGTTTTGCGGCTGGCTTTGGGTTTGGCCAGGGTGACTTTGGCAAAACAGTTCTTGAGTTGGAGTTGAAATGATTTTAGCTCATTGCCCTGAAAGACCTTGCAGATGAAAAATCCACCATCTACAAGGCGTTTCTTGACGAGGTTTAACGCTGTCTCAAGTATGGCAATGGAATTAGCTTGGTCGGTTGCCTTAATGCCGGTCAGGTTGGGGGCCAAGTCGGAGACGGCTCCGTCAAAGGGTGGGGTAACCAGATTGTCTATGCGGGTTCCGGTTTCGGGCTCCAGGATATCTGCGACCAGGGTTTTGCAGGGTGGTGATGGCAGGTCGGTGATGGTTTGTAAATCGAGGCCGAGGACGCTTCCTGAGACTCCCACCCGTTTGGCGATATACTCCATCCAACCGCCGGGGGCGGCCCCCAACTCAAGGATTTTTTGGCCTTTTTTGAAGATTCTGAAACGCTGGTCGAGTTCTTCGATCTTATAAGTTGCCCGAGAGCGTTTCCCTTCGCGTTTTGCCTGTCGGTAGTAGCCGTCTTGTCGATTGAATGCCATATTTCAAAAAATAACATGTGGACCAATTAAATAAAAGGAAATTCTTTTGCAAAAAAATAAAAACGATAAAATTCTTAAGGTGTTGACTTCCCGAATGGCGCAGCTTCTTAATGGAGAGGGTATTGAGGGAGATCTTGCCCTTAGTCTGGGAACCCTGGTTGGGCCTGAAATCTTATCTTTGTTGCCATTGACCAATAGGGTCAGGCGGCATCACGGTGGCCAAAAGATTGCGCTTTGTGCGATAACCAATGCAAAATCAGGTCGTTGTCCGGAAGATTGTGCTTTCTGCGCCCAGTCGATCTTTTATGATACCGGGGTCAAAACTTTTCCCTTGGTCGGCGTGTCCGAGCTTGTTGGACAGATTCGTGAAACCGCCGCTTGCGGCGTTGAAAACTTCTCGATAGTAACCAGCGGGACGGCTGTAGATTGTCCTAACGAACAAACCGAAATCATGGCTATGTTGAAAGAGGTTGGGGAACAGGGGATGGCCCCCTGTGCTTCTCTGGGATTTCTCGATGCGGTCACGGCCCGTCGTTATCGTCAGGCCGGTTTAAAGCATTATCATCACAACCTTGAAACGGCCCGCAGTTTTTTTTCGCAAATTTGTACAACCCATGATTATGAAAGAGCGGTGGCCACGGTGCAAACCGCCAAAGAGGCAGATCTCTATGTCTGTAGCGGCGGGATCTTGGGGCTCGGAGAGAGTTGGGCTCAGCGGGTGGAGCTGGCTCTGACCCTGCGTGATTTGAGGGTTGATTCGATTCCGCTTAATTTTCTACAGCCGGTTAGTGGTACGCCATTGGCGGATCAGCCAGGTTTGTCGCCTTATCAAGCCCTGCTGGCAATTGCTATGTTCCGCTTGGTTTGTCCGGCTTGTGATATCCGTATTTGTGGTGGTCGTCAGCGTACTTTCGGAGACTTTCAGTCTCTACTTTTCTCAGCCGGTGCCAATGGCTTGATGGTTGGTAACTATCTGACTACCAGTGGACGGCAATGGCAGGATGACCGTCGTTTGCTGGTAGATTGGGCCGCTTTCGACGAGGGCTTGGATGATGAGTGAAGGTTTATCGAAAAAGTCAATGCCGGCCGCTCTTGCGGTCGAACTTGGTGAGCTTGAGGAAATTGGCCAGCTGCGTTTTCTGCGTACTGTCAGTGGCCCGCAGCAGGCCCATACGACACTTGATGGTTGTCCGATTCTTCTGCTTTGTTCAAATAACTATCTGGGTTTTGCCAACCATCCCAAGTTGCGCGGCGCAGCCCAAGAAGCGGTTGAGCAATATGGTTGTTCGGCCGGTGCCTCACGTTTGATTTCCGGGACCATGCGACTGCACGGGGAGTTGGAAGAGGCCTTGGCTACTTTTAAGAAAGCCCCTAAAGCCTTGGTGTTTAATAGTGGTTATGTTGCCAATCTGGCGCTTTTAACAACTTTGGTGGGGGCTGGTGATGTGCTCTACAGTGACGCCCTTAATCACGCCAGTATTGTTGATGGTTGCCGCTTGAGCCGGGCCCAGCTCAAGGTCTATCGACATTGTGATGTTGGGCATCTTGAGAAATTACTGAAAAGTACCGCCGCGACTTTCAGGCGGCGCTTGATCGTTACCGATAGTGTCTTCAGTATGGATGGGGATATCGCGCCACTGCCTGAGGTGGCGGCTCTGGCGCGTCGTTATGACGCAATTTTGATGGTTGATGATGCCCACGCGACCGGAGTCTTAGGGGCCTGTGGTCGGGGCTCAGGAGAGCATTTTGGGCTTGATTTTAATGATCTTGATTTGCAGATGGGGACTTTGGGGAAGGCGCTTGGCAGCTGCGGGGCTTATGTCGCCGGAGCCCCGCAATTTATCGATTATCTGATCAATAAAGCACGTAGCTTCATCTATTCAACGGCTTTGCCGCCGGCGGCGCTTGGGGCTTCACTAGCTGCCCTGGAACTACTTTCCGAGGAACCCGGCCGGGTGGCCAGGCTAAGATCTCTGACCGATTATTTTCGCCAAGGTTTGCGCCATCTCGAAATTTCGGTACGCGATGATCCGACCCCGATTGTACCGGTGGTGGTTGGTGATTCGCAACGAACTATGGCCTTGAGTGCCTGGTTTCTTGAGCGAGGGGTTTTTATTCAGGGGATTCGTCCGCCGACGGTCGGACCTGGACAATCCCTGCTCCGGGTGACCATCAGTGCCGATTTGGAATACTCCGACCTTGACCGGGTGCTGGAACTTTTTGCCGAACGCCGCCACGAATTTAAGCTTTGATGGTTTTGTGAGAAGAGGAAGTACTCTTGGGGTTTGAGGATGGTGGAGTTTTTACGAATCCGTCAAAAAAGAACTTGACAATTACAGCCGCTTATATTAGAAGTCTGCCCTTCAAATTTGCCGCCCTGTTGGCTGGGGCTTGAGTGGTTATGATCTTACTTGTCCGGTTGCCTGAGTGTGACCGGATGTTTTTTCTGGAGATTTTGATATAATGAAAACCTATGTGGCGAAGCCTGGAGAATTTGAGCAGAAATGGCATCTGATTGATGCTAGGGGCCAGGTTCTTGGACGTCTGGCCAGTGAAGTGGCCAGTATTTTACGGGGTAAAGACAAACCAATCTTTACACCTCATGTCGATACCGGTGACTATGTTGTGATTGTTAATGCTGCCAATATTCGCTTGACCGGTAATAAACTTAACGATAAAACATACTACCATCATACTGGCTATCCTGGCGGAATTAAATCAATTACAGCAGCCGAATTGATGGAGAAAAATCCGGAAGAACTTATCAACACGGCCGTTAAGGGTATGTTGCCAAAGAATAAATTGGCTAATAAGCTGTTGAAGAAACTTAAGATCTATGCCGGTTCCGAACATGGGCATCAAGCTCAGCAACCGGTTGTTAAAGAGGTTTGAAAATTTTTCCAGCAATATTTAATCTACTTAAAATGTTGAAACAGTAACCATAATTTAAGGTTCAGATATGACAGCGACAAGGTTTTATGCGACAGGCAAGAGAAAGGCGGCGATTGCCAAAGTCTGGCTCTCAGAAGGCAGTGGCGATATCAAGGTAAACGGCCGGGCGGTCGAAGACTATTTTACTATGGATACGGCACGTGAGATGGTTTTCCAACCTCTTTCTGTGACCGAGAGTGGTAATAAATTTGATTTTATGATTAAAGTATCGGGTGGTGGTATTGCCGGTCAGGCTGGAGCTGTAAAACATGGCATCAGTAAGGCTTTACAGGAATTTGATCCTGAGTTGCGTGGTCTATTGAAGAAAGCGGGTTACCTAACCCGTGATGCGCGAATTAAGGAGCGCAAAAAATACGGCCAACGTGGTGCCCGGGCTCGCTACCAGTTTTCTAAACGTTAATCGATACTGGAGAGAAACAGAACCTGGAACCAAGGGAGGCCGCGAAAACGGTCTCCCTTTTTTTGTTTAAGGAGAGAGCTGTGGCGAAAATAAAAGTAGCGATTGTTGGTGCCAGTGGTTACACTGGTGTTGAGCTTATGCGGATTCTGGCCGGTCATCCGGAGGTTGAATTAACAGCGGTGACCTCACGTCAGTATGTCGGTGTACCAGTGGCCGAGCTTTTTCCCTCCCTGCGGGACATTGTCGGGCTTTCCTTTATGGATAACCGGATGGCGGAGATCGCCGGTTTGGCCGATTTGGTTTTTACAGCCCTTCCGCATAAGGCAGCGATTGAGGTGGTTGCTGAACTGTATGGGATGGGAAAGAAAGTAGTTGATCTGAGTGCCGACTATCGTTTTAGTGATCAAAAACTTTACGAGAGTTGGTACCAGCCCCATACCGCACCTGAGCTGTTGGCTGAGGCGGTTTACGGTTTGCCGGAGCTTTTCCGGGCCGAAATTTCTTCAGCTCAGGTGGTCGGTAACCCTGGTTGTTATCCGACCAGTGTGATTCTGCCGTTGGCTCCGATTTTACCCTTGGGCCTGACCGGGTCCGAGACCACGATTGTTGTCGATGCTAAATCAGGGGCCAGCGGGGCCGGTCGCAGTCTCAATTCCGGTTCCCTCTATTGCGAGGTGAACGAGAATTTTAAACCCTATAAGGTCGCTAACCACCGGCATCAGCCGGAGATGGTGGAGCAGCTCAAGCGGGTCTCAGGAATGGTTCCGCAACTGCTCTTTGTTCCCCATCTGCTACCGGTTAATCGTGGGATTCTTTCCTCAATCTACCTGCCCTTGTCGCGCGACGTAGGTGCCGCAGAGATTGAAGAGGCCTTCGATGGCGCTTATGGAAATGAAACTTTTGTTCGTCTTCTGCCGGCCGGTACTTTGCCGACCCTTGATGCGGTGCGGGGTAGTAATTATTGCGATATCGGTTATGTCATGGCTGCCGAGCAACGCAGCCTGATCCTCTTTTCGGCTATCGATAATTTGGTCAAGGGGGCAGCTGGCCAAGCGGTTCAGAATATGAATCTAATGCTCGGATTAGCTGAAGAGACCGGCCTGCTGACGGTTTCTCTAGTTCCTTAATCGCTGACTTAACCCTAAGTATTGAACTGTTTTGGGGAGATTTGATCGAGTTTTCTTGATGATGATGTTGACACTCTGAATCTGTACATGTATTGTGAATATTAGGAGATGCGGATGAAAAAGATTAGTGGAGCCCAGATACTCCTTGAAATTTTACAGGAACAAGGGGTAGAGGTGATTTTTGGTTATCCCGGCGGGGCCGTGATTAATCTTTATGACCATCTGCCGGAATATTCATGTCGGCATATTCTGGTAAGACATGAACAGGCGGCGGTCCATGCCGCCGATGGTTACGCTCGGGCAACCGGTAAAATCGGGGTAGCTCTGGTGACTTCCGGACCGGGGGCGACCAATACGGTAACCGGCTTGGCGACGGCCTGTATGGATTCGATCCCGATGGTAGTTTTTACAGGTCAGGTGCCGACCCCGCTGATTGGTAATGACGCTTTCCAGGAAGCTGATATTGTTGGTATCACTCGGCCCTGTACCAAGCATAACTTTCTTGTTAAAAGGGTTGAAGATCTGGAGCGGATAGTTAACGAAGCTTTTCATATTGCCGGCAGTGGTCGTCCGGGTCCGGTTCTGGTTGATCTGCCCAAAGATGTTATTGCCGGTATGAGTGTCAAAAAAAAGACTGTAAAACCTTCCCTTAAAGGCTATAATCCTAATTATACTGGTCATCCCGGCCAGATTAAGCGGGCTATGCAGATGCTTTTCAAGGCTCGGCGCCCGCTTTTCTACGTCGGCGGTGGGGTCGTACTTGCCAATGCCGCAGCTCAACTGACTGAGCTTGCATGTCGTTTGAATATACCGGTGACCACAACCCTGATGGGGCTTGGCGCTTTTCCTGAAGATGACTATCTTTCTTTGGGAATGCTGGGGATGCATGGCACCTATCGCGCCAATATGGCGGTTACTGAGAGTGATGTACTGGTCGCCTTCGGAGCCCGTTTCGATGATCGGGTTACCGGACGTATCGACAAGTTTGCGGCCGATGCCAAGATTGTTCACGTCGATATCGACCCCACTTCGATCAGTAAAAATGTCGATGTCGATATCCCGATTGTCGGTGATCTTTTAGATGTTCTGCAGAAGATGCTTGTCGTGGTTAAGGCCTCGAATGAGGATGCCGAGACCTGTGCCGCCGGGCATGATGAGTGGCTTAAGGAAATTGCTCACTGGCGGGATCTGCATAAGCTTTCTTACAAGCAGAACGATATCATTAAACCCCAGTTTGTGGTTGAGAAAATCAGTGAACTGACGCAAGGGCAGGATCCGATTATCAGTACTGAGGTTGGTCAGAACCAGATGTGGGCGGCCCAGTTTTTCACCTTTACCAAACCCCGCAGTTGGTTGACCTCCGGCGGTCTCGGAACCATGGGCTACGGCTTGCCGGCGGC
>CAZUXG010000050.1:0-1548 GCA_964623985.1 uncultured Thermodesulfobacteriota bacterium
GCTATTCTTTTCGGAGTAGGGCACCATACCGAATCAACCCCTTTCAGACTCACACCCCTCAAAATAAATGGCATTACGGTGACGGGCAGGTCAAACCCTCCGGCCAGCCCGCAAGCCGCCGCACATCCGCCGTATTTCATCTCTGAAAGAACTCGGGCAAGAACCAGACTGCCGACCGTATCAACCGCGCCGGCCCATTTCTGGCTTTCAAGAGGTGCGGGTATCTCTGACCATTCCTTGCCGCTGATAATCTCTTTTGCTCCGAGTTGCCTGAGAAAATTGTGCCTGAATTCCTGCCCGGTTTTGATGAGAGCGGTTACTTCATAACCGAGCTTGGCAAGAATGGCGACCGCATTGCTGCCCACTCCACCGGCAGCTCCGGTAACGATGACCGGGCCACTGTCAGGTTTTACGCCGGCTTCTTCCAGGGCCAGAATCATGAGCATGGCTGTATAGCCAGCCGTACCTATGGCCATGGCCTTTCTGGTATCCATACCTTTAGGAAGAGGGATTAAAAAATCAGCTTTGATCCTGGCCAGCTGCGCATAACCACCCCAGTATCTTTCCCCCACACTCCAGCCATTTAATATAACCTGGTCGCCCGGTTTGAATTTAGGAGATTTTGATTCAAGCACAGTTCCAGCCAGGTCAACACCCGGTACAATCGGAAAAATGCGGAATATTTTATTGCGGTTGGCAAATCCCAGACCCTCTTTATAATTCAAGGTGGAATAGTCTACTTGAATCAGCACATCTTCTGGGGGGAGATCCGTAATCCTCAACTGCTTTACGGTCGCCAGCAACTGGCCGTCTTCACCTTTATCTACCACAAGCGCCTTAAAGGTTTCTTTATTTGTCATGCCGTGTACTCCTCCTAACTGCAAATGTTGCCACCGAAATCAAGCCCCGCCGAACCAAGCGAAAAACCAGATGGTGGTTCCTTTTCATGCTTTTGCTATTCTTTTAAACGTCGCAATTATGCCAACTCTTCCATTTCTACCGTGACAGACACCGGATTGCGGATTATGTCTAGAACCGGTGAGGTTTTCTGGACATAGGAAAATAGTTCTATTAGCTTTTCCCTGGGGGCATCAGCCTTGATCCTGTATTTTACTTTTATATTTTCATACCCAGGTCGCAGCTTCTCGGACAGGCCAAGAAAAGCATTAAGATTAAGGTTGCCTTCTAAACTAAAATTCAACGATGAAATGGAAATTCCTTGAGCTGAGGCATTGTAAACAACTCCTACGCATAAGCAAGACGCTATGGCATGCAACACCGCTTCAACAGCATTCGCTCCGTGATCTTCGCCCAGCAAAACGGCGGGTTCATCTCCTTCGATTACCAGCGATTTGGTTCGGGAAGTATCTTCCGCCTTAACCCCGTAGAAGTTTTTGAATTTTGTTTGGCAATGCCCACCATTTACCCATTTAGTTTCCGCCCTGAATTGAAACTTAGCGATATCCGGATCGCCCTTGATAGCTTCGATTGTTCCGACTAATTGATCAACATTAACCCCGTTTATCATAGTAGCTTTTTTGTTCATTT
>CAZUXG010000050.1:1648-14212 GCA_964623985.1 uncultured Thermodesulfobacteriota bacterium
AAGCCTCCGATAATCCCGTAGACTTTGCCAAATTGAGAAGCCGCGCCTATAATATGCTCCATTCTCGGATGTGAACATCCAGCTATAATTACTATACCTTTTTGTGTCTCAAGGCAAAGGGACTGCTCTATTTTTTCTAACTCCCCGGTGGAATAAATTCCTTCGTAGAGCTTTATGGGATTTTCTATTTCAATAACTTCTTTTGCGTTTCTAACACCCCGGAAAGAGTGCGGGACCCATACCTTAACTTCATTGTTCTGATTCAGGAAAGCGGATAACCCCCCGATGTGATCAAAGTGAGCGTGAGAAATAAAAACTTCGTCAATCTCTTTAGGATCAATTTTTAATTTACTCATGTTTGAAAGCAGAATAGAACCACTTCCGCCGGTATCAAAAAGAATCCTTTTCCCTTGTACCTCTATAAGGGCCGAAAAACCCCAATCAGCCTGAAGATCCTTTCTGAAAGCCGTATTATCGTAAATAATTGTAACCTTCATAACAACCCTCCCTGGATCACTGTTTTATGATGCCAAACGACCAAGGGTCACCAACCACACCGGGAATCTCGGATAAGCCGGGAACACGTTCGCGGTCTGATTGACCTGATGGTTGGGCTTTCCTTGCCACTGGTGAAATCCATAAATTTCAATCGAGTCTGGCTCGATTACCCACTAAAATGAAACAAGATAAATATTCTTCCGGTTCCGAAGACTGGTGGCTCCCCCCTTATCCTCGGTCACGATACCTGATCAAATTCAAGGCCATCATTGCCGCCACAACTTCGTTCTCTTGATTCAGCATCTCACAAAAGGAGAATAACACACCCCGATCAGGCTTGCTGCTGGAAGGTTTCACTTTGTGCACAGTGATACGCAAGGAGAGTTTGTCGCCGGGGCGCACCGGTTTATACCAACGCAGCTCATCCACCCCGGGACTTCCCAAGCTTGCTTGGCCGGGCAGGTAGTATTCAACAAACAGCCGCATGAACAGACTGCAAGTGTGCCAACCGCTTGCGATGAGACCTCCATACACCGTGTCCTGGGCGCCATTCGGATCCGTATGAAAAAGCTGGGGATCAAACTTCTTGCCAAACTGGACGATCTCATCTTCTGTAATGGTAATTGGCCCGAACTTATGAATAGTTCCCGGCACGTAGTCTTCCAGATAGCGCTCTTGCGGTGTGGTGTTGAAATTGCTTTTACTCATTTGTATTACTTCCTCTGGACATCGACAATCGTTGAGTTTTTTAATAGAAATTAATAAAGAGTCTGTGAGCATAACGACCAAGATCACTTGCCCCTCAATTAGTATGCTCTTTCAAATCTTCACAAAACTGGAGAAGAGGAAGCATTACGGTTTAAAAATCTGGGGTTGCCATTTATTATTTCTTGGGAAGGGAATTGGAACATTTCACTGTTTCGTCAGGGCAGATACTCGTCCAGAACGCTGAGATACTGCAAATAGAGTAGCGGGGTCTGGGCCGCCAGGCCGGCAATCCGCCCCAAGGCCTTTTCGGCCTGCTCTCGACAACTGGTATCACCGGTCACTGCCGACAGGCGCAAGAGGTTCATAATCATTACTGAATTACTGCCCGGCAGGGCTCCATCATGCAATTCAAGAGGGCGGGCGATCAGTTTTTCAGAGTCGCTGGCACTGTAAAAATAGCGTTCGCCCTGATCGTCCCAGAAAAGTTCATTAACAGTTGCCGTCAAGCGTTGGGCCCGCTCCAGAAACAGATTGTCGGCTCCGGCGGCATTGAGCTCGATAAGCCCCCAGATTAAAAAGGCATAATCATCCAGAAAAGCGGGAATCGAGGCTTCTTCATCGACAGACCAGCGCCGCCACAAATGGTCACCATCCCGAATTAAATGTTTTTCAAGACTGTGGGCCGTAGCTTCAGCCAATTTCAGGTAATGGGGTTCTTTAAAGACCGCCGCAGCCCGAGCCAGGGCACCAATCATCAAACCATTCCAGGCCGTAATAATCTTATTATCAATAAATGGTGCCGGCCGCTGAGCTCGAGCTTCAAAAAGGGCTTTACGGCCACTTTCAAGTTCCTGCTCAAGTTGACTGACTAATTTCCCAGACTCTGCAGAGCTGCGACCTTCATCGGTTGCGTTGACAATGCGACGAAGCACACTGCTACCTTCTATCTCAGGAAAGTTACCCTTTTCATCAACCCCGTAATGACGGCAAAAAAGATCGCCCGCCGACTGACCTAAAACGGTCTTTACCTGAGCTTCGGTCCAAACATAGAACGCCCCTTCAACCCCTTCACTATCGGCATCCTGAGCAGCATAAAAAGCACCTTCAGCGCCCCGCATATCACGCTCAAGATAGTTGACAATAGCAGCGACAATCCCGGCATAGAGCTTCTTTCCGGAAATTTGATAGGCTTCGGTATAGGCCAGAATAATGGTCGCCTGGTCATAGAGCATTTTTTCGAAATGGGGAACCTGCCACTGACTGTCAACGGAATAACGATGGAAACCACCTCCTAAATGGTCAAAGATCCCGCCAGTCGCCATCTTATCAAGGGTTTTTTCAACCATTTCAAGCGCGATATCGGAGCCACTGCGGCGCTGCCAGCGCAAGAGAAAAAGGAGTTGATGTGGGGTTGGGAATTTAGGCGCTGCACCAAAACCGCCATTCTCCTGATCAAAGTTTTCCGCCAGATACTCTGCCGCATTACCAAGCAAGTCAACACTTAGAACCTCGTCAACCGGCCGGGCCTGTGCCATTGAACACAGCAGTTTCACGACCTCCTGACCATTCTTCAGCAAAGCCTGCCGTTCGGAACGCCAGCGCGCGGCCAAATAGTTGAGAATCTCGATAAAACCGGGCATATTCAAGCCCGAACCGCGATTTTTCGGGAAATAGGTACCCGCAAAAAAAGGGACCCCTTCGGGTGTAATAAAAACCGAAAGCGGCCAGCCCCCGGCACCGGTGAAAAACTGGCAGGCGAGCATATAGATCTGGTCAAGATCGGGTCGCTCTTCACGATCCACCTTAACCGCGATAAAGTGCTCTTTTAAAAGAGCGGCAACCTCCTCGTCGGCAAAGGATTCATGGGCCATAACATGGCACCAGTGACAAGTCGAATAACCGATAGAGAGAAACAACGGTTTATCTTCACGACGAGCTTTCTCCAGGGCCTCCGGCCCCCATGGATACCAGTCGACCGGTTGTTGGGCATGCTGACGCAGATAAGCGCTTGACTCATTCAGTAAACGATTAGCCATCAATAATATCCTTCCTAATATGTCAACAATAATGTTTATTCTACAGAAACTACGATCGCCGGACCCCGATTTTCCAACTCCCGATCCATTATAAAGAGAGCCTGATTCCGGTCACCAACCATCTTCAATCCCTGCAGAACTGCGTCAACCGAAACTTCTTCCTCAACCTGTAAATTTCAGCTATTACAGAAGTTTCAATTTCCTACGCCATCTGACTGAACCCCTACCACAAATACCTCGCAAAACACAACTAAAATTATCATGATTAGCGGTTATTGATTCTTTTTGTAAAGCTGAACATCCGGAGCCAAAGAACAAAGGGGCTCCATCATTTTAAAAACAGCCGGTCCATACTTACCAACCAAGGGTAACAAATCTGTAAAAAAAGAGTAGCCATCGACTACCTCAACCACGCCTCCGTGTGCCAGCAATATTTTTTTAACCGGCAAAAGAGCCATGCGCTTGAGGGTTTTCGTCATCAGCTCCGGGAAAAGCGTAGGAAAGGGCAGAACAATCCTGCCATTAGACTTGATAACCAGATCTCCAACATAAAGAAGCTCATCTTGCGGGTGATAGAAAACCATATCATAGAGGGTATGACCCGGGGCCCCATAAGCCCGCCAATCGGGAAAACCCGGCAATGCCTGGTCGTCAACCAGAAGGTAATCGGGTTGTAGTCGGCGCGGATACCAGGCCCGCTCCAGTTTACCAAACTGCTGCCGGGCTGAATAGTGCCCGAGCAGGGTATCTATAAGATGTTGGGCACCTCCTCGGAAACCCCGATACCACTGATCAATATCAGCATGCGCGGCGATCGGCGTGCGAAAACGACGCCGCAGTAAAGGAGCACCGCCGGCATGATCGGGATGCATATGGGTAACCAGGGCCAGACTGAGATCATCAGGCGGACGCCGCATTTCACGGTTCATATAGCGCTCGATACGAACCGCATCATAACGCGCCCCCCCATCCAGAAGCAGAACCCGATCCTGATACTCAATCAGGTAAAGTGATGCAATATAACCCTTGATTTGATGTAAAGTGAATAGGCATTCAGTCATGCGCCTATTCTACCCTTCTGGGGGTAAATGTAAAGAAAAAAAAGAGGGGCTCAAAAGCCCCTCTTTTTTCAATCTCCAACGTCAGCTATTAGTCGGTACGGCTCGTGATCTCAATAAGATGATAACCAAAATCGGTCTTTACCGGACCATGCACCTTACCCACTTCGGCATTAAAGACCACAGTATCAAATTCCGGGACCATCTGACCAGGCGAGAACTCTCCTAAAGCGCCGCCCTGCTGCCCGGAGGGGCATTTTGAGTTAGCAGCTGCCAACTTAGCAAAATCTTCGCCGCCTTCAATCTGGGATTTAAGTTCCAGACAAGCCTCTTCAGTTTCTACCAAAAGATGTCTTGCACTTGCTTTTGCCATGTTAATCTCCTTTAAATTATCTAGATTCAGGTAAAAATCTTCAAAATGCTGAAATTTGCGCCGAGATATCACAGATAGCTGGGAAATGCAACGCTCACAATAATACCGCCGTAAATATTATCTTCGTCATCACAACAATCATTCTAAGAGCTATTGGAAGAATTTCTTGGATTTATTATTTTCCTAAACAGGCTACACACATGAATACAAACAACTATTAACATAATACAATGAGCTTGATATTTATTGAATAAATTGCTACAGTCACAAATAGTTTTAAAAACCCGGACACAAAACGAACCCGATCTGGTGCAGGCTTGGAGACATTTGAATATTTGTACTCTTTAGAGTATAAAGTGAGACCTCAATTTTTTACGAGGCTATCACACTTGAAAGAGATATAAAACCTTGCAAAATGACCACATAATTGAGCAGCTCGGAGGTATTGAAGATATCCCGCCGTTGCCGATCCTGGCCAACCGGATTATCAACACCTGCTTTGACGACCAGGTAACCTTTCACGAGATGGCGGCCTTAATCAAGCAGGATCCTGTCCTTACAGCCCGCATCCTGATACTGATCAACTCCCCGGCTTTTGCTCTACCGACCAAGATCGAAGATCTCAGCCACGCCATCTCCTTGCTAGGCAAAAAACAGGTCCGCAACCTAGCCCTGAGCGTCACCATTTTTGATACCTTTACAACCGGGGGCAAGAAACGAGAACAAGAGATGGCTGCCTTCTGGCAGCACTGCATTGCCTGCGCTCACACCTGCAAAGAGCTCGCTAAACAACTCAATTACCCCCAACCCGAAGAGGCTTTCATTGCCGGCCTCCTGCATGATATCGGTAAACTGATAGCTTATCACCGCCTCGAAGAAAACTTCACTCAACTCCTTTCTCAACTTAAAAATCCAACCGTTGACAAGCGCCAGGAATGGCCGCCACTGAACCAAGAAAAAGAGACTCTCGGAGCCGGCCATCACTTGATCGGCAAATGGGCAGCTGAAGCTTGGAACTTTCCAACGCCTATTATTGAAGCGGTCTGGCTTCACCACCAACCCCCGACCAGCTCTCGCAATGAAGTTCCTTCACTACCACTACTGGTACGCTTTGCCGACGCCCTTTGCAACCTCTACAACCTCGGCTCCAACTATTTTATCAACCATGAGCTCGACTATTCAACCTCAGCTCCCTACGCCCGTACAGTTGAAACCTTAAAGACCTTTTTTCGCGTTGACCAGGAAACCTTGTTAAGCATCTATCAGACAACCAACAATCATCTGCATGAGTTCGACAACTGTCTCGAAGTGGTTGATAATGCCCTCTATTTTGCGGCCATCCAGAAAACCAACCGGGAGTTGGGGCGCCTCAACCTGAAACAGGAAAAGACCCTGGCCGAACTCAGTTTAAAAAATCGCCTGTTTGAAAGCCTGGCCTCAATCGATCAGAAACTGGGACCCCGCCCTAAAAGAAGCTCCATAATCCGTGAGATCATCGCTGAAATCCTTAAATTATGCCAAAGCCAAATTGCTTTCTGCGGCCTCCTCCACAGTGAAACAGCCCCGGCCAGCTGGCTGGGACAATTTGCTGACAAGAAGTTTTCCGACAAGGATTTGGCGGCAAACAAACCTTTTCTTATCGAAAAAAAGGATCCTCAACAACCAGATAGTGAAGTCAATCGTCAGGTAAAAATTGTTACCACTCTCAAACGCTTGATCCTGAAAAAATCTGATACCCTATTGCGAAACAGCCGTATCACCCCCTTAAAGGATCACCCCTCCATTCTAATGATTCCACTTTGTGAGGTAAACCAGACAATTGATTCAAAGATATACGGCCAAATAATTGTCGACTGTATCAAGCTGGGCCGTAATGGGATAAACAAAAGCGTTCTACTGAAAACCCTTTCCCATTTTGCCGCCGGCTGCAGTGACATTATAGAGCGCAGCCAGCTGACCAATTATCTCGCCGGACAAACAGAAACCATCACCGAGCTTCACCGCCAAGGCGAAGAGGTGCAAAACGAACTGTTCCAGGCTCACCACCTAGCCACCGTCGGCCGACTGGCAGCCGGTGCCGCTCATGAGATAAACAACCCTTTGGCCGTAATTTCGGGACAACTCCAGATTTTAAAGAATAAAGCAGAAAAAAGTGACGATCTTAAAGACAACCTAAAACGCTTTGACAGCATGCTGGAAAAGGTTGACAAAATTGCCCTCATCGTTAGTGACCTGCTCGCCTATGGACGCCCACAAAAAGCCCGAGTCCAACCGGTTTCCGTTAAAAATGTTATCCGTCAAGCAATTGAAGCCGTCAAACACCGCCAAGGGTTTACTGAGATCAGCTTCACCATTAACATACCCTACAGCTTACCGACGGTCACGGTTGACGCGCAGCAACTTGGCCAGATCTTTATCAACCTGCTGATTAACGCACAGCTGTCGATGCCGGATGGCGGCTCAATCGACATCCGGGCCGGCCTCAACCGAAACCAGGTGGAGATCACCTTAAGTGACACTGGTTGCGGCATTTCCCCGGAAAATTTGCCAATAATTTTCGAACCTTTCTTTACAACTAAGGAATCTGACTCCGGCACCGGCTTAGGACTTTCGATCGTGCACTCCCTGATTGAGGCCAACCACGGCAGCATTGAGGTCAAGAGCACGCTTAATGAAGGAACAACTTTCACGATCTTGTTACCGGCCACTAAAAGCAGTGATCAGGCACCAATAGCCAGTGATCGGTAAAACCCTGCCACTAACCACTTACCAATGACTGCCCAGATTCAAAATCCAGCCGTTATTCTCAAACAGTACTGGGGACATGAAAGTTTCCTCCCCCACCAACAAGAGGCGATCGATTGTGTTCTTAAAAATGAGGATTCACTACTCGTTTTGCCAACCGGGGGCGGCAAATCGGCCTGTTACCAGATTCCAGCTCTGGCCCTTAACTCCCTGGCCCTGGTGGTCTCACCCCTGATCGCCCTGATGAAAGACCAGGTCGACGGCTTATGCCTTAACGGAGTACCTGCCGCATGCATCAACAGCACCATGACAATTGCGGAAAAACGTCAGGTCACGGACCAGCTCAAGGCGGGCGAACTTAAACTCCTCTATATTTCACCGGAAAAACTGGCTCAGGAACGAAGCTTAAATTTTTTAAAAACCTTAGACCTTAACTTTATCGCAGTTGATGAAGCTCACTGCATCAGCCAGTGGGGCCACGATTTTCGCCCCGACTACCGGCAACTGGGAAATTTGCGAAAAATTTTCCCCAAGATCTCTTTTCATGCCTACACCGCCACCGCCACCCGTGAAGTCCAGAAAGATATCGCGGTCCAGCTCAACCTGAAAAATCCCCATTTTCTAATCGGCTCCTTTGACCGCCCCAACCTGACCTACCGGGTTTTTCGCAAAAGCTCCCGCCACTTTGCCCAAATCATGGAGATCCTTGAACGCCACTCTGGACAAGCGGGCATTATCTACTGCCAAAGCCGCCGTGAAGTTGAAGAGACGGCAGCCCGCCTGGCGGACACCGACCGCGCCGTTTGGCCATACCACGCCGGCATGGCCAACCATGAACGCAAAATAAACCAGGAAGCATTTATCAATCATGAAGCCGGTATCATAGTCGCAACCATCGCCTTCGGTATGGGGATCGATAAATCCAACATCCGCTTTGTCATTCACAGCGGCTTGCCCAAAGCCCTGGAAAATTACCAACAGGAAAGCGGCCGCGCCGGTCGCGACAGCCTGCCGGCCGAATGTGTCCTCTTCCACAACAGTAACGATCTACAACGCTGGCAACGAACCCTCAATGAAACAACCCATGAAACGGGATCAGAGGGCGCTCAACGCTCTCTCCAGGCCATGAGTAATTACGCTCAGGGAATCGACTGCCGCCACCGCACCCTGGTCAACTACTTTGGCCAGGATCTGGATAAAGAAAATTGTGGCCACTGCGACATCTGCCTTGAGGAGATGCCGAAAATCGAAGATCCCCTGACTACCGGTCAGAAAATCATCTCCAGCATCCTGCGACAGGGGGAAAATTTCGGCCTCCACTACAGCACCCAAGTCCTCAAGGGCTCCAATGACCGCCGGATTAAAACCAATAATCATGACCAGCTTTCCACCTGGGGCCTTTTAAAAGGGCAAAAAACCGAACAGATCAAAGCGTGGCTCGACCATCTCATCAGCCAGGGTTTTCTGATTCGCGAAGGCGAATATCAAATTCTCAAGGTTGCCCCGACCGGCCGGGCGCTACTGCGCGGAGAAAAAAGCCCTCGACTACTAGGCATAAAAACTGCCCCCAGCTCATCAGCTCCAGTCTCTGCCGAAACCATCCTGACTTCCCAAGAACTTGAACTTTTTGCCGATCTGCGCGAGTTACGCCGGGAACTGGCCAGCGCCCGCAAAGTTCCCCCTTATGTCATATTCAGTGATGCTTCACTCTACGATATGACCCGGCGGCGGCCCACAAACCTTGACCTTTTTCGCCAGGCCAAAGGGGTAGGTGATATGAAGCTGCATGATTTCGGTGAGATTTTCACCACCCGGATCAAAGAGTTCTGCGGCCAACACGATCTTGAAAGCAACTGTCTGGTCGATCCAACAATCAGCATAAAAACCTCCGATCAGAGCCCTGACCAGCTCAGTAAATCCGAAGTTAAAGCTTTTGCCTGTTTTGCCGCAGGACTCTCCCTCAAAGAAACCGCCAAAACAATGGAACGAGCCCTGTCAACAACCAACAGCTACCTGCTCTCCTATATCCGTCATGCAAAGATCAGCACCCCCACCCCCTGGATTACGACAGTTAATCTACAAAAAATTGAGGCTGCGATAGGTGAATTAGGCCGGGGTCCTTTAAAACCGATCTTTACCAAACTCGAAGAGAAGATCCCCTACGAAGAGATCAGAATTGTAATAGAATGCCTAAAGGTCAAAGAAAGGGAGGCTCAAACCAAAAAATGAAAAAGCTTATCTACATAGATGGCAGCTTCATGCCGGAAAATCGGGCCGCCATCTCACCCCTTGATGCCGGCTTTCTTTTTGGCGAGGGCCTCTTTGAGACGATCCGCACCTACCACGGCCAGCCTTTCCTGCTTGACGACCACCTTGCCCGCCTTCGCCAGGGCCTGCAAAAACTTGCCATCCCCGAACCCCAAAACCTGCAACAAAGCCCGGCCATCACCAGTGAACTGCTGGTCGCAAACCGACTGACCCAAGAGCCCGGCGTCATCAAATTGATTGTCAGCCGGGGAAATACGGAAATCGGCAATCCGGATAAAACTTTGGCGCCAACTTTAGTGATCAGGGCAACCAAACTTGATCTGGAGAGCATCCGCCGTCGGCAGCAAGGCATGCGAGCCCTGTTGCTACCTTGGTGCCGGGATCGCCAAAACCCTTTACTGGCCGTAAAGAGCTTGGGCTATCTGGAAAATCGTTATGGCCTGAATGAAGCCCACCGGAAAGGCTTTGATGAAGGAATTTTCATCAATCAAGAGGGCGAACTCTGCGAAGGAAGCTTCTCAAATCTATTTCTGATTAGGGGTGAAAGCCTGCTAACTCCACCCCTTACGGCCGGGCTTCTGCCCGGTATCACCCGGGCTTTTATTCTGAACACAGCAAAGCAACTCCATATTGATTGCCAAGAAACGCCACTTTACGAAAGAGATCTAAAAAAATGTGACGGCGCCTTTTTAACAAGCTCACTGATGGAGATGGCACCACTGATTGAACTCTCTGGACATAAATTCAACCCTGACAAAACCTCTAAACTACTAAACACCCTACAAGAAGCCTTCAGGAAGAAAACCACTTAAAAACATAAAAGGGAACAGATTCAAAACCTGTTCCCTTTTATGAAAGTACAAACACCCAAACCGGCGTTGCTAAGGACTTAAATACGCAACCATCAATCTTTAAGCCAGAAAGGTTTTGGGGCCTTCCTGAAGGATGGGTCGAGAGCCGAGCTTGAGGCGGACTCCTGCTTAACAGTTATTTTTTTCGCTTGCGGGACCGCTTTAACGACCGGTGAAGCTGATATCTTTATCTCTTTTTCAACCTTTGCAACCTCCGGCTTCACCCTTCTCTTCAACCAGAACGGCTTGGGAGCCTTGCTGAAGGAATCGACTTTTACAAGCGGAGCCTGGGCAACCGGTTTAACTTTTTTGAGAGCTTGCTGGGCCAACGGGCCGTGCTTCATCTGCCGCCAGAACGGAACCGGAACTTTATCAAAAGAGGAATCTTTTTCAATTACTACTGAAGATGTCTGACCATCTTTGGGGACCATCTTGACGACCGCCTTTTCCCCGGTCAGCGCACCTTTTTTCACCGAAGTGCCCACCTTTACGGTAGATTTTTCCAATTTTTTGACAGTTCTGTCAAAAACCACCAGTTTGGTCTTCAATCCTGCAACTTCAGCCTCAAGCCCCTTGATTTTTGACATCAGGGCCGAAATCTCTGCCGGGCCTTGATCAAACTGAACAACGGCCGCTTTTTTCAACGGCGCGGAGGAAATATAGTAGAACCAGAATAAAGCCAGAACCGCCAACATGAAAACCATAGAAAGAATACTGATAGAACCGGAATCGGAGCCCCCACCTGGAGCCGAGGAGGTTGTCGTCATTGCGGTTTTAGCTTTCTCAATATTACCGGCATCACAGACAACGCTATCGGTTGCAACAACATCGGCAGGCTCCGCAACGACTACAGTTTCATCGTTCTTGAGATCTGCCGTAACCGGTTGAGATTCAGCCAACGGCCCGCTTGCCTTGTCCAGAGACGGAGCTGACTCGGTAACCAACGACTCCCCGCTCTCTTTAAGAACTGTTTTTTCAACCTCTTCAAGCTCAACGGGCACCTTTGCGGTATCGGAGTCTGGTTCATTAAGTCCGGCCGCACTGAAAAAAGCCGCCATCTTCTCCTTATCGATTTCGGCCGGGACCGGAGCTTTATCAATTACCTTTTTCCGCCGACCGCGACTGCTTGGGGCTTTACCTGTTTTAGAGATTTTTTTTCCACTTCCAGTTGTCATATGAACAACTCCTCATAAATCTTCTGATAATCTTCACGAGCCCGGGAACGTCCTCCGAACTCAACAATTGTCTGTTGCCGACTAGAGGCCTGCTGAACCTTGGTATCGACCCGTATCGGGGATAAAACCAGGTCACCGTAACGCTCCCTAAGGGCGGCCAGAACATCTTTACTAACATTAACCCGCTGGTCATAAAAGGTCGGCAGAATACCACAGACCCTGACCTCTTTTTCAAAATACTCTTCAATCATCTTCAGGTTTTCAAAAACCTGACCGACGCCGACCATGGCCAGATAATCCATACTCACCGGCAGCAGAAGTTCGTCGACATAAACCAGAGCATTCTGGCCGAGAATCGAGAGTGAGGGCGAACAATCAAGCAACACTACACTAATTCCCGGCAAGATCTGCTCGATATCGATCAGGGCTCGTTTCAAAGCTTCTTCCCGCCGTGGCCGGGTCACGAGTAACGCCTCACAAGCAGCCACGGTCTGGTCGGAAAGCAGGCAGAAGAGATTCTTCCGGGCTTCGACCAGACAGTCAGCCAGTGGTTTGCCGTCTATCAGAAGGTCAAAGAGGTTGTTTTCACTCTCAACCCCGAAACTCTCGGCCACATTGCCCTGAGCGTCGAGATCGACAACCAAAACCTTATGCCCGGCCTCAGCCAGGCAGTGGGCCAAACTGATAACCGTCGTCGTTTTACCGGTACCACCTTTGAAATTCTGACAGGCTATCTTACGCACCAGAAACCTCCACCCGGGATGCTCTCTTTAGGGTACCTTGAAAAATTGCCTTTTTTTCAAGACACCCCTTAATGTCTTCGCAAAGCAGACTTACTGCAAAACCATCATA
>CAZUXG010000051.1:0-14152 GCA_964623985.1 uncultured Thermodesulfobacteriota bacterium
GCACACTGCCAGATTTTCTTCTGCATGATTAACAATTACGCTGAATAGTTACAATACTTCTTAATAAAAAAACTACAGCAGAGCTTTGCCCATCACTAGGCGCGGAACCGTAAAAGTCGGGAATGAACTATCAAGCCACTCGCCGGTGGTTACCTTTTCCCAAGCCTCAGTTTTGGCGAGCGCGGCCTGAACCAGCTTATGGTTCAGAGCATGACCAGTTTTATTGGCTTCCAGCACCCCGATCAGAGGCATTCCCAAAAGACTCAGGTCACCAAAACAGTCCAGAACTTTATGGCGGGCAAACTCATCGGCAAACCGCAATCCATCATCGTTGAGAACAGAATATTCATCAAGCACTATAGCATTATCCAAAGATCCGCCCAAAGCCAGGTTGTTGGCTTTCATCCATTCAACTTCATGAAGGAAACCAAAGGTCCGGGCCCGGCTGATCTGACGGTCGTAGGAGATATCGGCAAAAGAAAAGTTAAAACTTTGGGAACCAATCATGGGATGATCAAAATCGATATGACTGATAATTGAGAGGGACCCGTCTGAAGAAGGAAGTTGGGGACCCAGGCGGGCCCATTTGTCACCATCGGCAACGGTCACGGTACCGATCATGCGCATATAGCATTTGGCTTCGACCTGCCGTTTAATGCCCGCCGTCTTTATTAGATAGACAAAAGGATTGGCACTGCCATCCATAATCGGAACTTCAGGCCCGTGAACTTCAACCAGAACATTATCGACCCCGAGACCGGAAAAAGCCGAGAGCAGATGTTCTACGGTTCCGATGACAAAACCGTCACACCCCAAGGTCGTAGCCAGAGAGGTATCAACAACAAAATCGGAGAAGGCCGGGATGGTTGTCATAACCCGACCTTCGTCGATACGCTGGAGCTTGATACCATGACCAGTTGGGGCCGGTTTCAAAACAAGCTTTACCTTGATTCCTGAATGCAGGCCTATACCAACACATGAAATCTCTTTTTTTAATGTTCTTTGAAAAAACATAGTTTGCGAAAACCACCCCTGACTATAATTTATGACTCCATACTGATGCCCTTAGGCTTTTTGCTTTATCTTCATAATGCATAATTCGACAATATTTATGCATTATTTGGACCAACATAAAACCTTACGAGGCACTTAATATATGCGAATAAAAACATATAGTTAACTAATTCAAAATATATTTAAAAGAAAAATGACCCCACCCTTGAGACAAAACTGTCTCAAGGGACGGGACGGACTGGTCACATCTCATTTTGACATCTTAGAGCGCTCGTTTCAACCTATTTTCTCTTTAAGCAAGCGGTTGACCATCTGGGGATTGGCCTGACCTTTGGTCTTTTTCATCACCTGTCCAACAAAGAAACCAAAGAGTTTGACCTTACCCTGTTGATACTCTTTGACCTTGCCGTCGTGGGCCTCAACAACATCATCTACCAAGGTGGCAAGCTCTCCAACATCCGACATCTGGGCCAACCCCTGTTCTTCGACTAGCCGACCGGGATCATTATTACCAACACTGTACATCTGCGAGAAAACCTGCTTACCGATCTTGCCACTAATCGTACCAGCCTCAATCAAACTTAAGAGTTCGGCCAAGCCTTGGGGGGTGATTAAACACTGGGTGATGCTGATTCTATCGTCATTGAGAAATCTCATCAGCTCAGCCATGATCCAATTGGCAACCGCTTTAGGCTGGGCAAAGTGTTTAACGACCGCCTCAAAATAGTCAGCCATCGCCCGATCCGCAGTCAACACTTCAGCATCGGCCACCGGAATCGCGTAATCATCAACAATCCGCCGGCGCTTGGCGGCCGGTAATTCGGGTAGGTTTTGCTGCACACTCTCCACCCAAGCCTCGTCAACGACGACCGGCAAAAGGTCGGGATCAGGAAAATAGCGATAGTCGTGGGCCTCTTCTTTACCCCGCATCGACATACTAATTCCGCGATCAACGTTCCATAAACGAGTCTCTTGGACAACCCGACCACCAGCATCAAGGATATCGCGCTGGCGTTCGACCTCATACTCAATGGCCCGCTGGACATTACGAAACGAGTTCATATTCTTGAGTTCAGACCGAATGCCAAATTCCGGAGCCCCCCAACGTCTAAGCGAGATATTGGCATCACAACGAAAACTGCCCTCCTCCATGTTACCATCGCAAATCTCAAGATAGACCACGATATCACGCAAGGCTTTCAAATAGGCTACAGCTTCAGCTGAACTGCGCATATCGGGCTCACTAACGATCTCTATAAGTGGCACACAAGCGCGGTTGTAATCGACATAACTAACGCCATGATCAGCTTCGGGATGAACCAACTTACCGGCATCCTCTTCCATATGAATTCGAGTAATGCCGATCCGCTGGTTCTCCCCTTCAACCTCAATATCGAGATAACCACCGACGCAGATGGGCAATTCAAACTGTGAGATCTGGTAACCTTTGGGTAGATCGGGATAAAAATAATTCTTGCGAGCAAAGACACTATGCGGAGTAATCTGACAAGCGGTCGCCAGACCGGCCCTGACCGCGAAATCGACAACTTTACGATTTAGAACCGGCAGAGCGCCGGGCATCCCGGTACAAACCGGACAGCTATTCTGGTTGGGCGGGTTACCGAAATGGGTCGAACAACCGCAAAAAATCTTGGTTTCAGTCAGAAGCTGGCAGTGGACTTCAAGACCGATAACAATTTCATAATCCATAATCAAACCGCCTCCCCTGCCAATTGCGGCCGTTGACCGGACCATCCGGCCAGCTGTTCGTAATGCCAAGCGACCCGTAAAAGAGTCTCTTCGGCAAAAGGTTTAGCAATAATCTGCAACCCGATCGGGAGCCCCGCTTCAGTAAAACCACAAGGCACCGAGAGCGCCGGCAAACCAGCCAGGTTGACCGGAATCGTCAGGATATCGGAAAGATACATCGACAATGGATCATCGACCTTCTCTCCAAAAGCAAAAGCCGGGGTCGGGCATACCGGCGCCACAAGAACATCACAACCGTTAAAAACTTTATCAAAATCACGGGTAATCAGGGTTCTTACCTGCTGGGCTTTGCGATAGTAGGCATCGTAGTAGCCCGCCGACAACGCATAAGTCCCAAGCATGATCCGCCGTTTCACCTCATCACCGAACCCTTGAGCCCGGGTCTTACGATACATATCGATCAGGCCATCCGCGTTATCAGCCCGGAATCCATATTTGACACCATCATAACGAGCCAGATTGGAACTTGCTTCTGCGGTAGCCAGAAGATAGTAAGTTGCCACCGCATAATCAGTATGGGGCAGGGAGACATCTTTAAATTGGGCTCCGGTTGTCTCCAACTGGCGGCAACCGAGCCGGACTGCAGCCTCGACTTCAGGATCAAGTCCAACCCCAAAATACTCCGTTGGTACCCCGATTTTCAACCCCTTTATAGCATTTTTCAAACCGCTATAATAGTCGGGAACCGGCCGATCGACTGAGGTTGAATCACGCTCATCATGTCCGGCAATCACCCCAAGCAACAAGGCGGCATCGGCTACCGTTAAGGTTACGGGACCAATCTGATCAAGTGAAGAAGCAAAGGCCACCAAACCATAACGGGAAACCCGGCCATAGGTCGGCTTCAGACCGACAACCCCGCAGAAAGAAGCCGGCTGACGAATTGAGCCGCCGGTATCGGATCCCAATGTAGCAATTGCCGTGGCCGCCGCCACTGCAGCTGTCGAACCGCCGCTGGAACCACCGGAAACCCGCTTCAAATCCCAAGGATTACACGTCGGTTTAAAGAAGGAATTTTCCGTAGATGAACCCATCGCGAATTCATCCATATTGAGTTTTCCGGTAATCACGGCCCCCGCCTCACGTAAGCGCGCAACCACCGTAGCATCATATTCCGGCCGATAGTCCGCCAACATCCGTGAAGCACAGGTTGTTTTCAGACCTCTAGTTGAAAGTAGATCTTTCAGACCCAAAGGAATTCCGGTAACCGGCGTGATTTCATCACCTTTACGACGACGCTCATCGGCCGCTTCGGCCTGGGCCAACGCCCCTTGTTCATCAATCTCCAGATAGGCGGCAATCGTACCGTCAACATCTGTAATGCGTCCGAGAACCGAACGGGTCACTTCAAGCGCGGAGATCTCACCCTTTTCGAGACGTTGCCAAAGCTCTTCTAAAGAGCAGTTATAAAGTTCCATATCTGATTATTTCCTTCAAATCGTTGGCCAATGTTTTACAGGCCACTGAAGACTGACAACGAGTAACTAAATAAGGCTGGTGCTGAAATATCTTTCAATCCGATCCGGCAAAATCGTAGCCACCCGTTTATCCGGACCAAAACGTTTTGCAAGTTTCATTGCGGCCCAAACATTGGCCCCGGATGAAGTTCCCACCATGGTTCCTTCAAGTCGCGCCAGAGCCCGGGCCGTCCCGATAGCATCCTCGTCACTAACAGTCACAACCTCATCAATCAACGAAACATCAAGAACCGGCGGCACGAAACCGTCACCAATCCCTTGAATCTGATGCAGGCCGGGCTCTTGACCCAAAAGGGCGGCCGAATTTTCCGGCTCGACAGCAACCACAGTAACATTAGGATTCTGCTCTTTCAAAAAACGACCAACGCCACCCAGAGTACCGCCGCTGCCGACCCCGGCGACAAAAACATCGACGTTACCCTCGAGCTGCTTCCAAAGTTCGGATCCGGTTGTGCGATAGTGGATTTCCGGATTATCGGGGTTCTCAAACTGGCCGATAATATGTGAATCCTTGATGCCGTTGGCGAGCTCTTTGACTTTTGCGACAGAGCCCATCAAACTCTCTTTAGCCGGTGTCAGAATCAGTTCCGCCCCCAGTGCCTTGATAATTTTTTTACGCTCTTCGCTCATATCCTCAGGCATTACGATAATCACCCGATAACCGCGATGGACGCCGACAAAAGCGACGGCGATGCCGGTATTACCCGAGGTCGCCTCAATAATAGTCGAGCCTGACTTCAGAAAACCCTGCTTCTCAGCCTGGGAAATCATATACTTAGCAACCCGGTCCTTGACGCTGCCACCGGGATTTAAATATTCCGCCTTGGCAAAAATCGGGATAGAAGAAATTTTTGCCAATCGCAAAACCGGCGTATTGCCGATCACACTCAAAATATCAAAATATTCCATAAACTCTTTCCACTATAAAGATTTAAATTCACCCTACAGTTTGCAACGGCGGAACGTATTACTACATTTTTCCTTCTAAATAAAGCTCTTTAAATAATACGCCTGCAAGTAATAAATATCGAAGGCGGAATAGTCTCTTGACAATTATAAGAGGCCAATCTATATTAAAACAATAAGGATTAGTGAATTTATAGCTGCAACAAATAAACGAGCCCGCTCAAGCGGAGCGGAAAGCAGCCTCCGATGCAGAAGATAATTATCGAAATTGATCTTGGCGAGAGATCGGCTGAAGGTCGGCAATTTAAGCGTGAACAGGATGAAATGAGTCTGCGAGAATTTCTTGGGGTTTTTCCGGCCCGCTTTCCTGAAGACGCTATTCCGGACAAAAAAACGCTAGCTCTCCCCTTAAAGGATCTTGTTTTTCAACCGATCACGATTTCTGAAAACAACAATCCGGCGCCCCACGATTCCGGTTCAGGAAAATTGCGCACTGCCTTGGAAGATCTCTGGCAAAGTGACCAAAACGAGCCTCTGGACTCTCAATGTAATGACCCCGGTTGCTGTATCACCATGCCCGAACAACTCAGTGATAACGAAGCCGTACGCTGCGCCTATCGTGAGGAGATGGATAACATCTCCGATTACCTACGCCATGGACTCTCAGTCCTGGTAAGCTGCGACAAAATGCTGACTGAGTACCTTTATGAACTGGTCTGCCATCAGGCCGGGAAAAAACCGGTATTAGATGCGGCCCGGCCGGAGGAAATGCGCAGTGGACTGTCCGGCGAACTCGACCGGGCCATGCAGGGCGGTTACAGTAACCTGCCAGTTCTTCTCCGCAATCTCAAAACCGACGAGGTTCTGATTTTGCGCTCTCTTGATCTAGTCGATGAAGGAACCTCTATAGAAACCCTTTACGAACGCACCACAGACGGTGAAAAACCGCAACTTTTAGCCTTCCTCGACCCTTCTTTAGAGGTCAAAAAGGTCCTTTCGGACCGCTTTGCCGTCCATATCCAGATCAATGGCCTGCCCCGCTATCCGACTTCGGGAAAAGGTGAATCAAAAGAGTTTACCGTCAGTCGCCTGTTAACTCAACGTGAACGAAAACGCTTTGCCGATTTCGATCCCGAGTCGCTCTTCAAAAACGTTTCCGGCCTTAACGCTCTTCAATTTCGCAACGCCATGCGTTACGTCGGTGCCAAAATCGCTCCGCAAAGCCCCTCTAAAGATATCTATCGGGAAATTCGTGAATTCAAGATCACTTCCGGCAGTGAGGTCGAAGTGCCGGACACCACTTTTGCCGATATCGGCGGTTACGAACACATTAAACGCCAGCTCAAACATACCATCGCCCTGATCGCCGGCGATATCAAAAACCTTGATGATGAACAACGCAGCAAACTGCTGCCCCGCGGCTTTATCTTTCACGGCCCACCAGGTACCGGAAAAACCCTTTTCGCCAAAGCGGTGGCCAATGAACTTAACGCCACCATCCAGATGATCTCGGGACCCGAGATCATGGATAAATATGTCGGCCAAAGTGAAAACAACCTGCGCCAGCTCTTTGCCACAGCCCGCCGCAATGCCCCGGCGGTCATCTTTTTCGATGAGTTCGACAGTATCGCCAGCCAGCGTTCGGTCTATGCCGACGGCGGGGCTCGGGCCAACAACGCAGTCGTCGCTCAACTCCTGACCGAAATGGACGGTTTTCGCCGCGACCAAGCGGTGCTCGTAATCGGGACCAGCAACCGTATCGATATCATCGACGAAGCCCTGTTACGCCCCTCACGTCTCAGGCCGATTGAGATCGGCTTACCCGACCTTGAAGCACGCCGCCAAGTGGCCATGATCCATGCTCAAAGTTTTGCCATCGACAGCTATTTCAAAAACTTTATAGAAAATGAAAAATCGCCTGAGGAGAGTAATGAAAGCCATGAATTACGGACCCTGATGCTCAAACTTGATCAGGAAGGGGTTGACACGGAGGGTTTCATTACAGCTTTAATTGACCTTGTCGCCATCCATAGCAAGGGTTTTAATAATGACGAGATTCGTGCCATTTTTCAAGAAGCAAGCCTCGAATATCACCTCGAAGGCCGAATTCTGACTCCTCGTTATTTCGGCAGCAAGACCGCCGCCTTAAAGAAACGTCGTCAGGAACGCCACCATGTCCATCTTTAAAAACAGTTGTCAGTCGCCAGTCGTCAATTTTAGTAAAACCCTGGCGACCGACCCACAGGAATTATATTATGCAACAGGAATTACTCAATGCGGTCTCCGACCTTGATGATGTCGCAAGCCTTCTCCAGAACACCTTTGTTGCCAAGGATGAAATCATCGAGATGCTGATTATCGGCGCCATCGCTCAGGAACATGTGCTCCTGGCCGGACCACCGGGAACCGGCAAATCGGAACTCGTCAAACGCTTTGCCCATCTCTGCACGCCCAGAAAATATGATGATCAGCAGATCGTACCCTATTTTGAATACCTTCTGACCCGCTTTACTGAACCCAATGAACTCTTTGGGCCGGTTGACATCAAGACCTTTCAATCCGGCGGCGGTTATAAAAGGATCATCAAAGGACTGCTGCCAACCACCGAAATTGCCTTTCTTGACGAAATTTTCAAAGCCAACAGTGCTATCTTAAACGCTCTCTTGACGATCCTTAATGAAAGAATCTTCTATAACGGCGGCCGCCCGGAAAACATTCCTCTACTCTTTCTCGTCGGCGCCACCAACGAAGTCCCCGACGACCCTGACCTGGCGGCCCTTTACGACCGTTTTCCAACCCGCCTGTGGTCAGATAACGTTGCCGATAACCGTTTCTCTGAACTTATCCAATGCGGATGGCAGCAAGAACGCCAGAAGATCCGCGACGGCCACCAGATCAATTTAAGCAATGTCACTTCCAGCAACACCCTGCGCCACCTGCACCAAGCCTTGAACCAGGTCAATTTTGATGCGGTCAGTCGCAGCTATCAAGAAGTTATCCGCCGGATTCGCTCGGAAGGTATTGAAATAAGTGACCGCCGGGCTGTAAAACTCTTAAAATTAGTCGGCGCAGCTAGCCTGCGCCGCGGTTCATTGAACGCCAAGGAACAAGATTTACACGTCCTCAGACATTGCTGGAATACCCGCGAACAAGTCCCTCATTTAGAGGCGTTACTGGCCCCCTATCTTGAAAAGAGTTCGGTCGTCAGCGCCTTGCGCAACCGCCATATAGAGGCTCTGGTGGCCGAGATTACGGTACTTGAAAAACGCGCCCCGCAACTCTCTAGTGATATCGATCTGGCCGATTTCCTGCACCAGGCCGAACGCTTACGGCATGAATTGATAGAGCACCCGGAAATAATCCTGGCCGCCCCTCACCTACAACAGCTTGAGGGATTGATAGATGTGACTCTGAACAACCTGGAAAACTGATGCTGGCTTAGTAAAAAAATTTTGTACTCATAAAGGACATAAGCAAGATGTGCAATCCACGTAAAGTCATGATTCATGTAACTCAGAGCATTGAAGAAGCTTGGAGAAAAACGATCAGTGAAAAAGCTGCTGCCGGTGAAGAGGTTAATCAACTTGCCTCTATTACGGCCAACATTGAACTCGACCAAGAGATGGGAGAAGCCGCACTCGAAATGCTGGAAAGGGTTCTGGCCGGTGATTTTCCTGACCATGAAGCCTGGTCACGCAATGCCGATGGCGATTTTGTCAAAGACCTTGAAGAGATCACCATCTGCTACCAGCCCCGCTCCCGACAACTGACAATGACGGCCCAATTAACCCACATGGCAAGTGCCGAAGCCGAGACCGCAACCGAAGTCTGCGGGGTTACGATTGGCGAAATTGCTTTCGACGCCATCGGCCACTACTATGAAGATGGCTGGAAAAACCGCACTGAAGCACGGGCTTTGGAAGAAGCCCGACTACAGGCCGACATTCGCTTGACCCGGGCCCTGCACAAACTTCATGAAGAACAACAACAAGAGAAAATCACGATAGAAAGGGTCGGCCTGCAACAGGAAGCCGAGAATCAAGCTCTGGAGAAACTTAAGGAAATCAAGCAGGAGGTGCGGACGACCCTGTGCCAGCAACTCCAGGCACAATTAGCTAGCAATCGCCTAGAGGCCTTTTACACCATCAACCGGGCCGTCGGCGAAGCCTACCGCCAGACCTTGAGCAAACTGGTAATCGACAACGGCGGCCGCATTATCAGCGACCGCCAAAGCGGTAGTGTCATAGATCTTGAACTTGAAATCTAGAACTGGAGATTTAAAGGAGTCAGAGATGAGCGGCAAACGTCCTCCGGTAAAGATAAAATTCAAATTCAATATGGAGACCGGAACCATTGAGGAGTTTATCATTGATGATAACGCCGCCGGGGCCAGTGAGGAGTACCATGACCGGGTGGCCAAAAAGATCGGTGAACTTTTAGCCCGCAACCCGGAAATCTTCGATGCCGGACCCCGACGCCAAGCTCAAGCTCTGGCCACCAGGTTGACTGAAAAAACAAACCCCAAACCTATAACAATTAAATCATAACACCTTTAACTATGACCTCTCTAAGCACCATATTAAGTGAACAGGCCGCCCAGATTACGCCCCATGGCACCCCGGTACGGCACAGTGAAAGGGTCTACTGCGTAACCTTTTCGCCGGATGGTCGTTATCTGGTTTCGGGCTCAGTCAACCGCCAGGTAAACATCTGGGAGGTGGGCACGACCGAACTCTCGGACTACATGAAAGGCCATACCAAATTCGTCTGGTCACTCGCCTTTGCACCCGATGGCAAGACCCTGGCTTCGGCCTCCGGTGACGGTACAATCTTTCTCTGGGATATCGAGACCCGCAGCTATTATCGCATCGAAGAAAGTCACTACGCTATAAGTTTACCTCTCTACGGTGTCGCTTTTTCTCCAAAAGGCGACTATTTTGCGGCGGGCTGTTTAGACGGTATTGTCCGCCTCTGGAGTACCGCCTCCAGACGCCCGCCCTGGAAACTCAAAGGTCACAAAAATGAGGTCTACAGCGTCGCTTTTTCCCCCGACGGTCGTTTTTTGGCCTCCGGCGGCAATGATTTCACGGTTCGTATCTGGAATGTCGCGAACAAAAATGAAGAGGAGATTCTCACCCGCCACGGCTGTCGGGTCACCTCAGTCACCTTTTCGCCCGACGGTCGTTTTCTGGCCTACGCCTCGACCAACACCCATATCTATATTGTCAACCTGGCAAGTGGTGAAAGTCAGATTTTAAGCGGCCATCAAGGTCTCGTCTGGAGTATCGCCTTCTCCCCTGACAGCCGTCTGCTGATCTCGGGTTCCAACGATTACAGCGTGCGCCTCTGGGATGTCGAAAGCGGTCGACAGATTCAAACATTAGAAGGTCATCAAGACGATGTTAACAGCGTCGCGTTCTCCCCCGACGGTCTTCTGGCCGCCTCAGCTTCGGATGATCGGACAGTCCGGGTCTGGGATTTAAGCATGTTCAATGAACGACCGGAGACCTACCTCCGCCTGGTGGCAAATCAAGAAAAAGAAACCGCTATAGATAAAAAGCTACTGCATTTTATCAACACCCACCGCCGCAGCCTCAACTACTCTTTGGAACCTTTATCTAACCCTGAAACCAGTGTCAAATGGCTGCGTTCGACCCTGAAAATGAAAAGCCCGCCCCCTTTAGGCCTGGTCCACGACCTCGGCTTAAACCTGACGGCGGAAGGAAGTGATTTCCTTAATTTAAGCCGGGATGATCCCCCTTATCACCGCTTTCTTCTGGAACTGCGTTCAGCCCCGATCATCAAGGAGCTTAAAGAACTCAAACTCAATGCCGGCGAGATCGGTATGCTTATCGCCCAGCTTCTTGAAGGAGCAAAGTTCAGCGACAGCTGTCCGGCTCCCGAAGATAGGCCACTGATTCAATCCTGCCGCCTGCTTGAAGCCGCACTCCGGGAAAACCGTTCAAAAACGAAACCACCAGATGAAAATCGGCAACGGGAAAATAACAAATCGCCATTTCTCAATAGTAAAGACCTGGACAACGTTAAACGCCGCCTGCAAGATCTGACAAAATCTAAGCTCAGGTTTCTTAAGGATCTCTACGCAACCCCCAAAGAATCTTGGGATGCCGACCGTCTGGCCGAAATGATTCCACTCGACAGCCTGCCTCCAACGCTAACCGATCTCTACAGCCAGCTTCTGACGATAACCCCGAAATTGACATTTCATGATCACCGAGGCAGCCAGACCTCGAGCTGCGGAGGTTATCACGGCCTGACCCATAAAGGCGGTCTTGATAATCTTGCCTTAAGTGAATATCTCTATCCGGACGCCCTTTTACAACATCGCATCTTAAATCGCGAAGCTCTCTATTACGGCCGCGAGGGAGAGCGTGAAAAACGCCGCCGGATGACCCTGATTATCACCCAGAGCGGCCTTGAGATGAGCGGCACAACCAACCACTTGGCCCGGGCTATGACCTTGGCCGCAATCACAATCCTGCGCAATTTAGGCGGCGACCTGCGCCACTCTTTCTTCGGCAGCTGCTGGACCACACCAAGCGATCCACTTAAACATAACAACCGCCAAAAGCTACTCTCCTGGCAGGATAATGAAGGCCTCAACCTCGAACAACCCTTTGCCCGACTCAAAGAGCAATTGCGTACCTGGCAGGAAAGCTATCATCGCCTTGACGTCCTCTTGATTATCGACCGTCATTTTGCCGCCGACCGAAGAAGTAACACTCTTAAGAGGACCATAAAAGAGCTTCATAACTTATGCCGGCATCGCGCCTGGTTCATCAGCCTTGGGCCAAGTTCTCCGGTACCACCGGCGACTGATTTTTGTCATCATCACAAACAAATCATAATGCAAAATGGTAAAATCAAACTGCTGTAATGTTAAGCGGAAAACAACGTGGAAAAAATACCGAAAAAGCTTTTAAAAAACGACCTCTGGCAACGGGCGGCTCGACATTTCGGAAAAGCCGGTCGCCCCTCAGAGAGCGCCGCCGCCTGGCTCGCAGCCGGCCATGATGAAGAAGCCATCAGCGCCTTAATCCAAGCCGGAGATCGGACCCAGGCAACCCCACTTCTCCTTAAAGCAAAACGCTACAAGGAGGCCACGGAACAGGCCCATCTCTGGCTTAAAGAGCTTGCCCAAGAACCTCGGCGACAGGCTGAGGAAAAAATTCGGGCCCGCTTAATTCTCGCCGCCGCCCTTCACCTTGACCACCAGCCGGACCAAGCCCATGCGGCTTACGACACGGCCCGCGAAGAGCTGACCCAAGGGACAAAAAAATCACCCCCTTTGACAAACGGCAGAAATTGGGAAGCCCTGGCCGCTTACGGAGTCAGAGTGAAACGCCCGGATCTGATCCGCTTAGGTTATGAAAAAGCCCTGACCGCCTACGGCCAGACCTTCAACCTGCAAAGATTGCGCTGTGCCGGAGAGTACCTTGAGAACATCTCAGAAGATTTCCATCTCACGAAAGAGTTAAAAGAGCGCCTCGCCGGTTGGCAGCCGCAAAGTAGTATGAAAAGGGAGAGAGAACGCCTCTGGGAGGCTCTGGCAAAGTTTACCGGGGAGGAAAATTAAGATGACTACAAACGATAAAGATGAAACCTGCACCTTAGCCGAGATCCTTAAAACACAACTATTTAAAAGCCCTCGGCAACCATTACATAGCGCTTACCTCCTTTTTGCAAAAGCTCTCTTTCCCCTGCTTGCCCGTTATCTGCGCCGCCAGCAGATACGTTTTAAAGCATCAGCCCCCCTGGACATGCAAAAGAGAGTAATCTTTCTCTGCCCAGATCTTGAAGAAAGCAAAAAAACCCTGCCCCGTTTTGTCCTCTCTTATCTTCAAGAACTGCCCCGTTGCGAGCTCTTTTACCAACCCTCTCCGCCAGCTGGCACGAACCGTGAAACCACAAACGAAAGTGCAAAACTTCTGGTTGAGTACGGCTTTAAACATCCTCTGCCGGCTACTGAAATTGCCCAACACTTACCAACCAAAAGCCTCTATTTCATGTTCGGCGACCAGCAACGTCCGGCCTTGGTCATCGACCCGGCTCCACCCTTGAAAGATGACTGCGACCTGAGCAAACCGGAGTCTTGCATCGAAAAGTTAGAGGGCTCTCTTGAGCCGACCACAACCTCTACCCAACCACCACTTTTACAACTCAAACTCCGCCTTATAGATGATCCGCAGGCCCGGGAACCGACCCGAGCTCTATATCTTGAGAGTAAAGAGCTAAACTGGCTTGAAACCCTTTGGCAACGTCTGCCCGGCCCCCTGCTCGCCGGCCTGCGCTGGGCCGGAGACCAAACACACGGCATCCTGCTCCTGCCGGAAGATGAGGAGCTCTCTCTGTTTCCTTTTGCAGAACCTCTAAAAAAAGTTAAAAGTAATCTTTTCGTACCACTCAAACAAAAATTGAGCCTGCAGTTAACCGACACGCAACTGGAGAGTACCCTTGCACTGGCCCCCGAAAAACTAACATTTCTTACCCGTCAATGGCGTTTTGATATAGCTGAAAAACGTTTCCAACCCCTGAACAAAATGATTACCGCGTCTACAGCAACCTCCACAACCTTGAAATTTTCCGACCTCGAAGAACCTTTTGATTTTGTCTGGCAGAATCATGACAATGTAATAGAGGCCGACGAAATAATCGAAAAAGACTCGCTAAAATCCCAGGCAACGGAAACTGCTGACCGTAAACCTTCACCATTGACCATTACCAAAAGCCAAAAGAATACGAACCAAGCTCAGATAGCCCAAGACAGTAAGTCAACCACCCCGACCGAAATCTTGAAAAAGTACGCCCTTCTATTGCGTCGCCAAAACGATTTTCTCGGTGCTGCAACCTGCTTCTCCCTGGCCGAAGAGCCTCTGCCTGCGGCAGAATGCTACCGCTTGGCAGCCCTTTCATTAGAGCAACAATAGATATTTATCCAGATTCAATACTGAGCGAAGCGAAGA
>CAZUXG010000052.1:0-13989 GCA_964623985.1 uncultured Thermodesulfobacteriota bacterium
GATAAGAGACCACCACCAACAGTTTATTGGCTCCTTCGGGAAAAATCCCGTTAACAATTCCAGTATAACAGAAATCCAGGGTTCCGCACTGAACATAGATGATTACCATAGCCGGCAACAAAAAGGCCTTCGAGGTAAACATCAGATAGATTATATATTTACGCGCTCCAGCATAACCCTCGGAATCCTGATGATGGGCAACCAGAGGATAGGTGAAGATCGAAACAATTTCATAAAAGAGATAGAGAGTAAAGAGGTTACCGGCAAAAGCAGCTCCCATGGCAGCCCCGACCGAAACCGCGTAACAGACATAAAAGCGGGTCTGCGCATGTTCATCAAGCTCCCGCATATAACCGATGCAGTAGAATCCGGCAAGAATCCAGAGAAAGGAGGCCGTGCCAGAAAACATGATCCCTAAACCATCCAGATGAAACTTGATATTGACCCCGGGATAGAGGGTTGCCAAGGTATATTCGTAAGTCCCACCGGAAAGAATATGGGGCAACAGAGTGAGAACTGACAAAAAGGTCAACAATGCCCCAATAAGCGACCAGGCCTCCCTTAAGTTCGGCTTTTTACCGGAGAACATGACCAACAACGCAGTCAACATCGGTAAAGCGGAGGTAAGCAGGATTTTACTGGTAATAATCGTATCCATATCTGTTAAATACCCCTATCTCCCGCTAACCGCGCAGATCGTTGATCTGTTCGGGATCGGATGTCTGATATTTCCGGTAGACAGCAAAGATTAAACTTACGGCAATCGCCGCCTCAGCGGCGGCCAAGCCCATAATAAAAAGCGTAAAAATCTGCCCGATTACCGGATCGGGTGCCAAGAAACGGTTAAAAGCCATAAAATTAAGCCCCGCCCCGTTAAGAATCAATTCAATCGAAATCAGCATGCCGATCATAGAGCGATGCTGCATCATACCGTAAAGCCCCAGACACAACATGAAGACCGCGATTATCAGGTAGGTATTGAGATTATAACTAATCACTTACTTAAGCCCCCTACGCTTGCCATTCCAGGTAATCGCCACGGCACCAACCATGGCAATCATGAGAACAACCGAAATAAGTTCAAATGCAAGTCCATAACGAGTCATCAAGGCCTCTCCGAGAGCGGCCAGACTGTAATCACCACCACCTGCACATTGAGCCTGAACCCACTGGGTTCGTGAAAGCCCGAGTTGGAGAACCCCTAAAGTCAGGAGTGCTGTCACCAGAGCCAGTATCGTATTTTTCGTCCCAATGGCATAAGCGGCCAACTGTTTCGGCGTATAACCAACCATGATGCCAAAGACAATCATGATACAGACCGCCCCAACATAAATTAAAATCTGCATCAGGGCAAGAAAGGGACTGTTAAGATATAGATAGAGCCCGGCGGTACCAAACATCGCCATTGCCAGTCCCATGACCGCTTTCATCAAAACCTGAGAACTGACCGCAACCAGCGCCCCGAAAACAATCAAAATGATGAACAGATAGAAAAAAATCTCAGTTAAGATTCCGTAAGCCATCAGTTGCCTCCGGCGGCCGCAGCAAGGGGTTGAGGATGCCGACGCGCGAGCCGCTCAATGAGATCGTAATGAAACTCTTCGCGGGTAAAGCCTGCGATATTATAGTCTTGAGAATAATCAAGAGCCCCTTTGGGGCAAGTTTCAACGCAGCTTCCACAGAGACTGCACTTGGTAAAATCAAGCTTAAAAACGGTCAAAGTCTTACGCTTCTCACCCTCTTTCTTCTCACCTTTGACAACCAGGCAGCCCGAAGGGCAAGCTTTGGCGCACATACCGCAGACAATACAGTCACAACCGCCGGTTTCAGCATTGAAAACAAGCTCAACATGCCCACGATAATTAGGAGTGATTTCACACTCTTCACGCGGATACTGAACCGTTACAATGGGCTTAAACATCTCCCTGATGGTCACATTCAGACCGATCAGCAGACTTTTTCCGCCAAACCAGAGTTCGCCGAAATATCCTCGATTATTCATATCAGTTTAACCAATACTGCTGTGATGAGAAGATTAGCCAGAGAGAAGGGGATCAAATACTTCCAGCAAAAAGCCATCAATTGATCGAAACGTACTCTAGGATAGGTCCAGCGTATCCAAATCATAACAAAGAGCAGACCATAGACCTTGAGCATAAACCAAAAGATTCCGGTATAGTCGCCTAAAGGCAGAGGAATCCCTTTCCAGCCGCCTAAGAAAAGGATGGTAGCGATTGAACAGACAGTGAACATATTGGCATATTCAGCCAGAAAGAAAAAACTGAACCCCATACCACTGTACTCGGTGTGAAAACCGGCCGTCAATTCGCTTTCCGCTTCAGGCATATCAAAAGGGGCGCGGTTGGTTTCAGCCAAGCCCGAGATAAAGTAAATAATAAAAGCCAACGGTTGAATCAGGATAAACCAATAATACTTCTGGGCGGCAATAATCCCCTGCAAGCTGAAAGTATTGGTCATCAGGATTATCGACAAAAGCGAGAGCAGCATCGGAATTTCATAAGAGACCGCTTGGGCAACCGAACGAAAAGTACCAAAAAGCGAATATTTGTTATTAGAAGCCCAGCCGGCGACAAGGATGGCAATGACATTTATTGAAGTCATCGCCAGAATGAATATCAGGCTGATATCCATTGAGACGATCTGCAACTTCCGAGCAAAAGGAATAACCACAAAAGGCAGAACACAAGGCGCAAAAGAGAGCAACGGAGCCAGACGAAATAGAAATTTATTCGAGCCTTCCGGGACCACCAGCTGTTTACCAATCAACTTCAAACCATCAATAAGCAACTGCAGAACACCGTGCGGTCCAACCTCCATGAGCCCCGGCCGCCGCTGAATATGGGCTGAGACCTTACGTTCCATATAACCGAGAATCATGGCATTGAGAAAGACAAAGGCCACCACTAACACTGCGGCGATGATCATTCGTAACAACTCAGGGGGCATATCACTACTCCACTAAAAAGAAAACCTATCGATCAATCTCGGGGATAACCAAATCCAGACTACCCATGGCCGCAACCAGATCAGATAACAACATACCCTGACAGAGTTCCGACAACACGCTCAGGTTTGAATAGGAGGGTACCCGGATTTTGAGACGATAAGGAATATCGCCACCGCCACTAACCAAGTAATAGGTCAGCTCACCTCGAGCCGCCTCAACCGTAAAACTACAGTCACCGGTCGGCATTTTCAGTTTTTTAGGAACCTTACCAAGAAACGGCCCATCGGGTAACTGATCAAGAGCCTGCTCAATAATCCTTAAACTCTGCTCGATCTCTAGCAAACGGACATTATAACGATCATATGAGTCACCATTTTGACCAACCGGAATCTCAAAATCGAAGTTCGGATAGACTGAGTAGGGCTCATTTTTACGCACATCATAGGCGATACCGGAGCCCCTTAAGACCGGCCCGGTAACCCCATAGCGCCGCGCCATATCTGGGCTAATAACGCCAACCCCTTCGGTTCGTTTAATAAAAATAATATTATTGGTCACCAAATCATTATAGATAGCAAAACGCTCTCGCTGACGTTTGATAAAAGCCCGGGTTTTTTCAACAAACTTATCATCTATATCTTTACAGACCCCACCGACTCTAAAATAACAGTAGGTCAAACGGGAACCGGTGACATCTTCGAGGATATCGAGTACCTGTTCCCGATCATCAAAAGTATAAAGAATCGGCGTAAAGGCCCCCATATCAAGAAGCATGGCACCAATCCAGAGGTGGTGACTGACAATCCGGTTAAGCTCTGAAGTGATAACCCTGATATATTCGGCCCGGGACGGAACTTCAATACCACATAAGCGTTCAAAAAGGGCAACATAGCCATGGTTGTACTGCAGGGCTGCGGCATAATCCATACGCCCGGTATTGGGCATAAAGGCCATCCAGTTTTTGTGCTCGGCCATCTTCTCCTGCATGCGGTGACCATAGCCTAAAACCGGTTGCGGATCGACGACATACTCACCATCCATCTCTAAAAGAACCCGCAAAACTCCGTGCGTACTGGGGTGTTGCGGCCCCATGTTGAGATAGAAATGATTATCGTTATGAGTATCAGTTGCCGGCTCAAGATCGGCATACGCAACTTTATTTTCAGCTAAATTTTCCATCAGCTCTGTTCCGCCTTCTCTTCTTCGGAATGTTCTTCAACTTTTACCCTACGCACTGCCGCTGATTCCAATAGATTTTCAGCTTTTTTAAGTAGAGGTTTGAGATCTATATCCTCTTCAGCCAGGATAAGAGGTACAAGATTGGGGTGGCCAGTAAAGTTGACACCGTAGAAATCTCGGGTTTCACGTTCATGCCAATTGGCTCCCTGGTAAATATCGGAGATCGTCGGCATTGCGCCGTCGGCATCTACCGGTACCCGAACAAATAAACGACAAGCCCGTTCAAAGCTGGCAAACTGGTAAATAATCTCGATCGCTGGTTTAACGTGGAGCCCACCAACAAAAACCAGAAACATCTCTTGGGCAAGCATACATTCAGCCAGGGAGCGCAGTTTATCCGCCTTAAGATTAATCTCAAAATGATAACCTCGCTCTTGGTAATCACAAGCCTCAACCTGAATCGATGAATCCTGCAAAGCGCTGATAAGCTTCTCAGTAGCTGGGTGCATCAGATATCTTCCTCTGGGGGAACGGATGACGAACCCCGCTAATCTTCTCCTGAAGTTTTAAAATCCCCTCAAGCAGACCTTCGGGACGCGGTGGGCAGCCGGGTACATAGACATCAACCGGAATCAATTTATCGACCCCTTCGATCACATTATAGTTTTCTTCGACGGCAAAAGGACCACCGGATATTGCGCAGTTCCCCATGGCGATCACCCACTTGGGAGAGGGCATCTGATCGTAGAGGGTCATCACGGCGGAAGCCATTTTTTTATTAACAGTTCCGGCAACAATCATCAGATCACTCTGCCGCGGTGAAGGCCGAAAAACTTCCGACCCGAAACGGGAGATGTCAAACCGCGCCATACCCAGACTCATCATTTCAATAGCACAACAGGCCAGACCAAAGGTCATCGGCCAAAGTGAATTGGCCCGGCACAAATTAAAAATATCATCAGCCAGCTTATGCTTAAACAGCGGGCCCGGATCATGTACTACAAGATCACCAGGCTCCCCTTTCTCAAGCCGAGCCTGGAGCTCGGCTGAGTACGAGTGAACGTTTAGCTTACCTCTCTCTTGATCGCCCACGTAAAAACTCCTTTAACCCACACATATGCGACCGCCAAGGTCAGAATTCCAACAAAAATAAACAACTCTAACACCCCCTGCAGACCAGATACACGATCATAAGCAGCGGCAACCGGGAAAAGATAGAGAATATCAACATCAAAAGCGAGAAAGATCAGGGCATAGAGATAGTAGGCCGCCCCAAAACGGATGTCCCAAGCCGAACCAAAAGGATCCATGCCACACTCGTAGGTGAGCAGGGTCTTCTTATGAATGGTTCGGGGCCGGAAAATATCGGAAATAATGAAGGGTGCGACTCCGGCAATAATACCACCGGCTAGAACCACAATAATATAGACAAAATCAAGAACATGTGGAGCAGGCATTTTAACAAACCCCCCTGAAGCCAGGCTGAGATGAGCCCGTTTGCATAAATACGAATCTGAAAACAAGCACTGTACGACCCTCACGCGAGATCATTTTAAAACAACCAAAGTGAAAAATCGAGTGAGACATAAACCATTAAAAATGCAAAGTCAAGATTTTTTTACAACCTTCTAGATTGAAAAATAATTAACAATTTCAATTAATTATAAACGATAACAATAACCGATATTTAGCAAATACTGTATACAAAACATTAAATAACAGTAAAACACCGTTGCTAAATACTGAGCTATAGGTCATGAAAAAGGGTCAGCAACTTTTCACTCTGCCAACCCTTTTTATCCAATTGAACAATTTATTCGCCGTTCAAATACTCATGTATTGCGACCGCCGCTATTTTCCCGGCACCCATAGCCTGAATTACAGTTGCTGCCCCGGTGACGATGTCACCACCAGCATAGACCCCTGGCATATTCGTCGCTCCGGTTTCCGGATTGGCGTCGATATTACCCCAACGGTTGGTCTTCAGGTCCGGTGTCGTTGACGGCACCAGTGGATTAGGACCGTTACCGATGGCCACGACTACAGTATCAACATCGACAATAAATTCGGAACCCTCGATCGCTACCGGCCGCCGACGACCAGATTCGTCGGGTTCACCAAGTTCCATTTTGATACACTCAACCCCGGTCAGCCAACCCTTTTCATTACCAATCAAGCGCTCGGGATTGGCCAACAGGAGAAATTCAACGCCCTCTTCTCCGGCATGATGGATCTCTTCATCACGGGCCGGCATTTCATCCATTGAACGACGATAAATAATATAGGATTTCTCGGCCCCCAAACGCAAAGCCGTACGCGACGAGTCCATGGCAACATTACCACCGCCAAAGGTTGCAACCCGCTTGCCTTTAACAATCGGTGTATCATATTCGGGAAAGAGATAAGCCTTCATCAAATTTGATCGGGTCAGATACTCATTTGCCGAGTAGACACCATTAAGATTCTCACCTTCAATGTTCATAAAGACCGGCAGGCCGGCGCCGGTACCGATAAAACAGGCATCAAAACGTTCCAAAAGTTCATCAACAGTTTCAATCTGACCGACAACATAGCTCTCGATAACTTCAACCCCTAAGGCTTTGAGATAATCAACCTCGGCTTGCACAATGGCTTTCGGCAATCTAAATTCAGGGATACCATAAACCAGAACTCCGCCGGTTTTATGCAGAGCTTCTAAAATCGTTACCTGATGACCAAGCTTAATCAGATCACCAGCTACCGTCAAGCCTGCGGGGCCACCACCGACAATAGCAATTTTCTTACCAGTCGGCGGAGCTATTTCCGGAAGCTGAATTTTGCCATGAGCCCTCTCAAAATCAGCCGCAAAACGCTCGAGCCGACCAATCGCCACGGGGTCTCCCTTTTTATTGAGCACACATTGGGCTTCACATTGACTCTCCTGCGGACAGACACGCCCACAAACTGCAGGCAGAGCATTGGTCTCTTTCAGTTTGTGCGCCGCTTTAAGAAAATCACCATCGGCAATCAGGCCGACAAATTCGGGGATCTTAACATTTACCGGACAACCTTCAACACATTTAGGTTTTTTGCAACGCAGGCAACGACTCGCTTCCAACATTGCAGTTTCATTTGAATAACCAAGTGGCACTTCTTCAAAGTTCCGTGCCCTGACCTTAGCTTCCTGTTCAGGCATCGGGTGCCGGGGTAGTTTTTTCGCCTTATTTACCTTCTTTTCTTCAGCCATTACTGATCACCTCCGCAGTCACTACAGCAATCACAACCTTCTTGATGCTGAAAACGTTCAACCGCCTCTTTTTCCTGTTCCAGATAGATGCTCTGACGTTTCAGCATCTCATCGAAATCAACTTTATGGCCGTCAAATTCAGGCCCGTCGACACAAACAAATTTTCTCTCACCCCCAACCGTGATCCGGCAAGCCCCGCACATTCCCGTCGCATCGACCATGATCGTCGGCAAACTGACCAGAGTTTTAATCTCGAAAGGCTCAGAGGTTTTACAAACAAACTTCATCATGATTGGCGGTCCGATACCGATCACCAGACCGATCTCGCCACTCTCCCGATTTTTCTCCAGAAGCTCCTGCTCAACCTTGGTTACGAGACCGTGGATACCATATGAACCATCATCGGTACAGACATAGAGTTCATCACTCAAATCACGCATCTTATCTTCCCAGAAAAGAAGCTCTTTAGTCCGTGCCCCGATGATCGTGATAATTTTGTTGCCATGCGCTTTTAAAGCCTTGACAATATTATGGGTCGGCGCAATCCCGATACCACCGGCGATGCAAAGGACAGTACCAAAATCACCCATATGCGTAGGCTGGCCAAGCGGCCCGATGAAATCGGCCAGGCAATCGCCCACTTCAAGCTTACCAAGCTTCATGGTACTCTTGCCAACCTCCTGGAAAATTATGGTCACCAAACCCTTTTCCGGATCGGTGTCGGCGACCGTCAACGGCACCCTTTCACCAGTCTCATCAAGACGGAAAACAACAAACTGGCCGCCCTTTGCCTTTCTGGCGATGCGTGGTGATTCAATCTGCATCATTTTGACGCTCGGGTTCTGCGAGAACTCCTCTTTCGCGACAATCCTGTTCACGATCTACTCCTTAAAAGTTAGGTTACAACTTTTCTGCAAAAACCATCAAATAACAGCCCAAACCAAAATTATTCGAGCTCAAGCTGTTGCTGTTTTTTTCACAAAGCCAGCAACAGCTTTGCTAAAAAAAACACAAGAATGCGCCATTTAATATATACAGTATACAAATGTCAAGCCCTTTATCAAACTCAAACTCAAACCAACCTGGTCAAAAACCTATATTGCAATAATTGCAAAATCGGCCCCAGTTACTCCAACCAGATCAGCGGGAGAAAGCTCAATATCTAACCCTCGGCGACCGGCACTAACATAAAATGTATTCCTGCGGCTAAAATCTTCACCGGCCTTGCACTCAAACAATAATTCTAATTTTTCAAGACCGCCTAAAGAGAAATCAGCGGTTTGGAATGGGGGAACAGAGTAATAAAATTCAAGGTTGCGTGAACCGTAAAAAGGGGAAAAAAGAGGGCCATAAAAAAGATATTAACCACCGGGATCATGCTGAGCAAAGAATAAATCCCGCCTGGTTTAAACTCGACCATCTCAATTATATTTTTCACTGCAGGGAATACAAACATTCCTACCATGCTGCGAACAAATACGGGTCTCCATGACCGCTTCTCCACAGTTTTCACAGACCACCGAGGCCATCACACGAGCTTTCTCCGGTGCCTTTATCGTAACCGGCTGCAAAGAGACAATTTCGGCCTCATCGGCCTCCAGAAGCCATTTGATAAAAGCTGTGCGATCGGCCCTTATGGCCTCCGGGATGGCCGCCTGGTTAAGAACAACCCGAAGACCCTGACCAGTTTTACGAACATAGAAGGTGAAGGCCTGCTTACCATAATCCTTAAAAATCAGATTCCCCTTACCAAAGGTACAACCACTGATAAACTGTAGAGCATCGACGCCGCAGGCGTTGTTTTCGGTAATCGCCACCAGCTCCTCATCTTCAGAACGATACTGGGAGAGATAATTCATCGCTGCCACCGTCATTCTGTAACCCATGGCCAAACCCGGACAACTATGGCCGTGAAAAACTATCATTTTGTCATAATCGATCTGCATTTCAATTTCTCCTATATCGCATCAAATTTTCATTCAAGCAACTTAACCTGAAGGTTTCTTCAAAAGCACCGAGAAGATCGTCTAAGAAAATACCCTTTTCCCCAACCCCGCAATGTGCTTAAGATCTGAGAATAAATTGCTACTTTCGGACAACCACCTATGCTATGCTGTACTATAGCTTATGGGTGTCTTAAAAAAAATTAGAATTTTTGTTCAAAAGCAAGGCCGGTGAGGATTTTAACCCGTACCCCAGAGACACTTCTTGCGGGCGCAAAATATATTGAATATTTTGCGGATTAAAATTTGAGCCTAACGCAGCTCTTGGGCAAAAAGACAATTTTTCAAGCTACCCTTATCATATAGTGGTAAATAACTTCCATAACAATGAGGTCCACTACATGATAAAAAATTTCACCAGGAAGGTTTTCCATGCAAGCATCAAGTATTGATATCGACAAAAATCTCTGTAACGGCTGCGGTATCTGCGTCAAGGTCTGCCCAGCTCGAGCTTTTTCAATCGTTGCCGAGAAAGCCGAACTTATCGGAAACTTTACGTTTGCCTGCGACCATTGCGCTGCAAGCTGCCCACAACAGGCCATTACGGTTGGCTTAACTGAAGAACGCGAGTCTTTTGAGTTTGCAAGTTTCACTGCCGAACCAGCCGAGAGCCCATCACAGATCAGCCTCGCGGCCCTGGTTGCCATGATGCGGGCCCGCCGCTCCTGCAGCGTTTATCAGAAACAGCCGGTAGATCGCGAAATCCTCGAAGATCTCGTCAAAATCGGCCTGACCGCACCATCAGGAACCAACAGTCAGAGATGGACTTTCACAATCATCGACTCGTACCCCAAAATGCTGGTTTTCGGTGAACGCATCGCGACTTACTTCAAAAAGCTCAATCGACTCGCAGAATCAGGCTGGCTACGCAAGCTTTTAAAGCTTTGCGGCCGACCGGAACTCGATATCTATTACCGGGAGTATTATGACTCAATAAAGGAAGGACTATCTCAGTGGTATGAAAAAAAAGAGGACCGCCTCTTTCATGGAGCCGCCGCCGCCATCCTTGTCGGTGCCCAACCGGGAGCCAGCTGCCCTCATGATGACGCTTTGCTGGCCACACAAAACATTCTTCTGGCAGCTGAAACCATGAACCTGGGCAGCTGTTTGATCGGCTTTGCGGTTGAGGCTCTGCGCCGCGACCGAAGCATCAAAAAGACTTTGAAAATCTCTGCCGACGAAACCATCTATGCCGTCATCGCCTTAGGCTACCCTGCCATCTTTTTCCCACGTCCCGCCGGCCGGCGCAAGGTACCCATTCGATGGATAGTCTGAAAACCAGACACCATCAAATCGCGCTTGGTCTAAAAGCTTACCTGATTTTGGACGAATTCTTTCCTTTACATGCTCTCTCTCGTATGCCATATCACATAATCCTTGGACCTTTCGCTAGATATCTTTATTACACGTCAAAATAGCAAACTATACAGAGTTAATATACAGATTTTTTCTGTTTAAACGATTAGTTAGTATATAAATATGACGATAAATTCTCTCACTACAAGGCAAGTGTTCATCAGGATCATCGCCATTGTTTCGTTGGTCGAATTTTTGATTATGTTGGCATTTGGTATTCTTGACTATGAAGCAAATATTTATGTAAAAGCCGCCGCCGATATTTTTTTTCTAACGATACTTTCCGCACCTTTAATTTTCATCCTTGTCATTATCCCGTTTGTAAAGGCTCGAGACGAAGCGCTGGAACAATTGAGTTATCACGCAACTACAGATCCATTAACAAAATTGTCGAATCGTCGCAGCATAAATATTCAGTTAAAGAAATTTATTGTCAGTGCCGTCAGGCACAAATTTTGTGGGGCTGTTTTCCTATTAGATTTAGACGGCTTTAAATATATAAACGATACTTACGGGCATGACACGGGGGATGCAGTACTTGTTGAAATCGCTAATCGTTTACGATCTAGAGTTCGATTTGACGAAGTAGTGGGTCGCCTTGGAGGTGATGAGTTTATATTATTGATTAACTATCTGGATGCTAATAAACATATTGTCCGTAATACGGTGTTACAAATAGGTGAACAATTAGTCACTCAGTTAAGCATGCCGGTTTACTTTAACGACAAAAAATTATCTATTGGTGTAAGCATTGGAATACGTATATTTGGGCCCGAGGAGATTGACGTGGGATCCGTTATTAAAGACGCAGATATCGCCATGTATCGCGCAAAAAAAGCCGGGAAGGGGCAAAGTGTGGTTTTCGAGGAATGAGTTTCCAATATTTCTTAAATAAATGCTAACCTGGGCACTGCACCTGACGGCAATTCCACTGTGCTCCATTGCCGCAGGTGAGCTTGGTCGTTATTAAGATATCCACTGCCAATCTCAACTTTCACGCCAAACTGAAAACTTAAAACTCATTTGATTAAAGTGTTAAATCCTATCCTTTTTGGATTTCTTTTCTTTTTTCGCTTTGCGTTTTTCTTTCAACGTTTTTTCTGATTTTTTCTTAACCGTTTTTTGAGCGTCTTTTCCTTTAGCCATGAGTTCCTCCTTTGTTTCGGTTAGCTAATTTGGTTAGTTAAATATGCTTATTGATTGTATTTCCCACATACTTGGACTGCATGTAATCATTAGGCTGAGTTGTAAGAATCACATAACAAGTTAATCTATAGTTTCCTGATATCAACTCAAACCCGATATGCTTGACAAAGAAATCTCAGCGGTGACACTTGTTTTGCAAACGTATATCGTAAATATACGAACCATCACTTCTCGCAGAGAATCTCTAAATTGTGGAAACAAAGATTTTCAAGAGGTTTGCTGTGGCAAACTTAAACTAATCACAACTATCGGCATTAACGCCCGCATAATAAGTGCCTCCACTTTTTCGATCACTTTGGAGAATAAAGGCTGCTATTCCGTTAGATGAAATAATTTCAATGCTTCCCGCTAATGGAATTTTATTGTTGAAAACTGTTGATAAAAGATATTCCCCACTCCCGCTTGCAAGGATAGTATAATTTTGAGTTCCTTGTTCAATTCCTGCTTTATCAACATATTTCAAGGTGATATTAATGGTTTCACTGTTGGGGTTGCAAATTAAAATTGTTGTGTCCCACAAGTTGTCTTGGGCAATGTGTGGAACAATCATACAGGATGATAAATCTGAAGAAAATGGGATATGAGCCATCAATAATGGTGTGCTCCAACTCCCAAGAAATGCCAATCCAGACAATGATTGATTAGAATTAACCAGTATCCAACCACTACTGTTTAGTTGTGTTGCTACTATAAATGAATCCTGACCGTGCGCTGGAATATGGATAAGCCGTCTCCAGGCAAAACGCGAGAAAGGCCTCTGAAAGATCTAGGCAGTCTTTATCATATTTACCTAAGGCAGACATTGTAAGTTCCCTCAGCCGCTGCACAGGCCCCAAAAGCGTAACAAGCACCACATACCCCTTGAGTGCGAACCAGCCCGATATAGCTGTGTCCCTGAAAATTACGCCAGTCGAAAGAGTCGGGCAGCTCATCTAGCAAGTTGACTCGCAAAGGTCCTGAGTCAACTTTCCCGAAGCGATGTCTGGCGATAAGAGGTGCATGTCGTGAAAGCAGTTTGCGCCGCTCTGCCGCCGGCAGATGCGTCACCCAGTTATCAGAAACCGTAAATTGATATCCGTTGGCGACAATTTTATCACGAATATCAGCAATAGTGTCATCTTGGTAAAAAGGAATTTTTTCCGCCGCCGTGACTACATGGGTCACTAAAAGGAGAAATCCCAAAACAAGAATAAACTTCGCAATCTTAGTGTTCCAAATTAAATGGCCTGATTTTTCAACTGGTTTCATCGCTCTCTTTTCCGTCGGCGTTCCTGGGTTCTCAAAATGGAGCGCCGCAAGGCGTCTTGATTACGACGTTTTTCATCAGCACTATCCATAATCAAAGTCGGGACTTTAAGTCCCTTGCCGTCTTTATCAATAGCGACGAAGGTCAGGTAGGCGGAGGCTGTATGGCAAGTTTTACCGCTGATCATGTTTTCACTCTCCACCCGAACTCCGATTTCCATTGAAGTTCGTCCCGCCATATTCATGGAGGCGGTCAGGGTGACCAGATCTCCGATATAGACCGGATAGTGAAAGTCGAGGCGATCAATCGAGGCGGTGACGGCATTGCAGCGGGCATGGCGAATAGCGACGACGCCGGCCGCGTTGTCGATCAACTTCATGATAACTCCACCGTGAATATTGCCGGCCGGATTGGCATCCTGCGGTTGCATGACATGGGAGAGGGTAACCATACTCTCGCTGACTTTCTTTCCTTCCATTGAACAGAACTCCTATGGTTGAAGTGGACCCCATCGTCTAGACAAATTTTCGTAAAATTAAGCTATAAACCGGGGTTTAAAATCCCGGCAAAAATATTGGCAATAATTCAAAGATTCAAAAATGGCGGCGGCGAAGAATATCTGAAAACCAATAAGAAAAATGAAAGGCTTTATGTGACTCCGGTTCGCAATGATAATAATGAATTTCTGGGTTATTATGAGAGATTTGAGCCTAACGGAAAACAGATTATCAACTGATTTGATTTGACTTACGAGCCTAAATCATCATTAACAATTAACCTAAAAACAGGGGTGTGCTTATTTTAA
>CAZUXG010000053.1:0-3596 GCA_964623985.1 uncultured Thermodesulfobacteriota bacterium
AATAAAGGAGCAGAATATGCCGAAAAGAAAAAAATACGCCATTATTTTTACCTTTTTAAGTATCATCATCAGCGAAGCCCTTTTACTTCCAACAGCGGGCCGCACGGCTGAAAATAAAAGCTCCAACTATCTCTATGCGATTCGCGGTGGCATTCTGGCCCATGACATCAATCTCTTCGCCCATTCCGAAGAAAACGGGATTGATTTAAACCTGGAACTCCTATTTACCTCTCCCGACTGGCTTGAGTGGCTCTGCAAACCGCATCCCCACCTTGGCGTAGCCATCCACGATCAAAGCGATACCCACCAGATCTACAGCGGGCTGACTTGGGAAAAACTCTTTATCAACAATATATTCATCAACTTAGGATTGGGTTTAAGCCTGCACAGCGGAAACCTTAAATGTTCCCACCATAACTGCAACGAGAAAAAGATGGGCAACAGCTTACTCTTTCGAGAAGCTTTGGAAGTCGGCTATCAGCTCCACCGCCACCACTCCCTGTCACTTCTCTTTTTCCATATTTCCAATGCCGGGCTCAGTAGCGAAAATGATGGCATGAACCATCTCGGCATTCGCTATGGTTACTCTTTTTAAAAAATTTTCAACCGCGCATAGCTTCAAGTTCCCGAGCCATCGCTTCTTTTATCTGTTTGCGCATAGTCACATGAGCATCGGGACCGCCGAACTCGGCAGGCTCAAGCGGAGCCAACGCATGCATACGAATTGTGGCGGGATGCATAAGGAAAGTCCCCGGCGGCAGCAAGACATCGGTACCCGTAATACAAAGCGGAACCAGCGGCACGCCAAGCTTTACAGCCAGCAGAAAAGCTCCAGAATAAAAACGCTGAAGCTGACCATCCGGACTGCGATGGCCCTCGGGATAAAATAAAATCGAGCCCCCGGCCGCCACAATCGCCCGGGCCAACTCCGTACTCTCGTCAAAACCAAGCTCTTCAACATCAAGATAACGGGCCAGACGCATAAAGGTTGTATACCAGAAAAGACGGCGAAAAGGCCAGGCCCTAACCGCAAAAGCGATATCACTCACCGACTGCATCGCCATACAAAAAGTATCAAAAAAGGAGAGGTGATTAATGATATAGATACAAGGCGTCCGCTCCCGATAGTGGTTATCAAAACCTTTCATCTCAAAACTGACAAAAGGGGTGACAATCACCATCCAGCCCCGACCGTATAACCAGATAAAGTGCCGAATAATCCGAGCTCCGGACCAACCGGTGACAACTTTCCAGAAGCAAAAGGCAACCGGTGAAAGGATCAGGCCGAAAAGGGTCCAGAGAAAAAGCAGAGGATAGACCCAGAGATTCATCAACCAGACAGCTAGAGATGAATCCCGCCAGAGGCTTTTAAAAGAAATACCTGAACTCTTCACAAACTTACAATGCGGACCAGGAGTCTGTTTGAAAAAATAACCAAGCGTTGTGGAAAAAGGGCATTCTTCAGACAACCTCCTGAACTTCCCGCTTTTTCTGCAATATAAAACGATGGATATCACCCAGAGTGCGAATCTCGCGCAAGCCCTCATCGTCCCGAATTTTAATCCCCAGAGACCCTTCCAGAACAACCACCATATCAACTATATCGAGACTGTCAAGCCCTAGATCGGCAAAGATCTCGGCCTCCGGCACCATTGCCGAGACCTCAAGTTCAAACTCTTCAACCAATGAATCATTGATCGAAGAGATTATTTCCGCATCTGTCATATTATCCTCAGATTTATCAATGGCTAGCTCTAATTACCAGAGAGGCGTTAACACCTCCCAGAGCAAAATTATTTTTTAAGGCCAAATCGGTTGTCTGCTTTTCGATACCGCTTAAAATTCTCGGGCCTCGGCAGCGGGGATCGATCTCAATCAGGTTGCGGGTTGGCCAGAGTTCACCACGACGCATCATCTCAATCGTTGCGATGGTCTCCAAACCGCCACAGGCCGCCAGGGTATGACCGAGATGGCCTTTTAAGCTGCTCACTGGTATTTGGTCACCAAAGAGCCTGACCAAGGCTTCAGCTTCGGCGATATCACCTTTTTCGGTGGCCGTCGCATGAGCGTTGATGTAATCAATCACACCCGCCTCAACCCCGGCATCCGCCAGAGCCAGAGCCATACAACGCTGCATGGCGGCACTACTTGGTTCAGCAATACTGCCGGTTTCGGTCAAAGTGGCAAAACCGATGATCTCGGCCAAGATTTCAGCCCCCCGATCTTTGGCCAATTGCCAATCTTCCAGAACCAGAACTCCAGCCCCTTCGCCGCAGACAACCCCGTCACGTTGTCGGTCAAACGGCCGAGAAGCAATAGAAGGCTGATCATTATAGCGAAAAGAGGCGGCATTCATCAAGTCAAAAGTTGCGGCCGAAAGTGGATGAAACTCTTCCGTACCCCCGCAAACCATCGCATCCTGAGCTCCCGAAACGATCATTTCATAAGCATACCCCAAGGCTTGACAACCGGTGGCACAGGCCGCAGCCGGGGCCAGCAGACGTCCTTCAAGACCAAAAAAATGGGCCACATTGGCGGCTGCCGAATGGTTCATGGTCTTGAAAAAGAGCGAGGTTTTCATGCGCGCAAAGCTTTTGTCCCGGAAATGATCGATAAAAAAAATTTCGCTGGTCTCTAAACTACTGATCGTGGTTCCGACCACAACTCCGTAACGACCACTGCCATATTCGGTTTCCGGTAAAGCCGCCTGGGCCAAAGCTTCCCGAGCGGCGAGCACGGCGAAAATTGACTGCCGCGACATCGAACGCCGCTTGTTACGAGGAAGCTCTTTGCCGTCAACCCCCGGCACCAGAGCCGCAAGACGAGTTCTTAGACCGCCATAATCAGCCAGCTCATCAAGAATCTTAATCGCACTGCGCCCCTCAACCAAGCCCCTGACCAGGGCCGTGACATCCCGACCAAAAGGTGAAACCGCACCCATTCCGGTTACCGCTACGCGCCGCATATCACCTTACTCCGTAAAGCCTTGAGCCGGGCATGACCGACAATTTCGCCAACCGCCAGCAAAGCCGAGGTTAGCGCCCCCAAAAGGCCTGGAGCGGCAGTTGCCTGACCAGCCAGAAAAAGACCGGTCAGCCGGGTTTTCGCGGAAGGATTAAATTGTCCCACCATATGCTTTACTCCATAAAGCGATCCTCGAGCCGAGGCGTTGATTCTCTGCAAAGTTCTGGAGGTCGCCACACACTCGACTTCCAGTCCGGGACCCAGTTCGGGCAACAATTCAATAATCCGCTTACGCACCAGCTCCCCGGTTTGCTGTTTTCTCTCGGCATAGTTAAGCGTTGCCGAAACCTCGGCCCCTGATTCATAGTAAGGAGCCGGAAGAATCGCCGTTATGCCACCTTCCCAAGCGCTGTCGGAATCACCCAAACCACCAGAACCAGCAAAATTAAGATAAAGAAAACGTTCGGAAAGCGGCAGGTCAAGATCAAGTAGCGCTTTGTTCGACTCCGGTAAGAAAAAAAAGTTGCGCCCCGGAAATTTGCAAGCTTGCGACGCATGCAACCCGGGAGCACTTCCTCGCATTCGCTCAGGGCGCACCCCAAGAGCACTTCCTCGCATGCGCTCAGGGCGCA
>CAZUXG010000053.1:3696-6788 GCA_964623985.1 uncultured Thermodesulfobacteriota bacterium
CGCTCAGGGCGCACCCCAAGAGCACTTCCTCGCATGCGCTCAGGGCGCAAAAAAACAATCTCCGCCCCGGGACTCTCTTCAAGAGCGGCCAGGCGCCGCCGATAGACCGGCCGAAAAACCGAAGCCGGCAACAATTTCAACAAAGCCTGCGGATGCAGGGTAGCCAAACAACCGGATGACTGGAGCTTAACCCCGTTAGTACAACGCACCCCGGCAATCGCCCCGGCGGCGGTCAACTCAATGCCTTCTACCCTATGACGACAAAAAAGATCAACCCCGCATTGCTTTAAAACCGTAACCAACCCCTTAACCAGAGCTCGGCCGCCCCCTTTAAAGGTCTGGGCCGAACGATAATAACCGTCGACAACCCCGGCATGGATGGCAAAAGGAACCTCGGACGGCAAGGAACCATGCAACAAGCAATGGACCTGCAACAAAGTCCGCAACTCACCGGTAATTGACAACTCATCAAGAACCTGAGCCAGAGTCTTATCATGCAGCAGAGCAAAACTTGGAGATGACGATTCCCCTTGCGAAAGATAATGATAGTAGGGAAGTTTCCGGGTAACCAGCTGCAAGCGCTCAAAATATTCGCTTAAAGCCCGGCGGTGGGTCGGAAAACGCTCCCGCAAAACGTTACCAAGCGCCTCATAACCTTGCGGAAAAGAGAAGTTAAAACCACTTTCCGGCTGCACCACGGTATCGTAGGCTAAAGGATCAAATGAAACTTTTTGCAGATGCCCGGCAACTCCCAGAAGACGCAAATTAAGGTCTAAGGCACCGCCATCTTCGAGACCCCCGGCATAATGGAAACCGGTTTCAAAATAGACATTATTACGAACAAAACCCTCGATCAACGGTGCCGGTCGCCCGGCCTGCTCAACCACCGCCACCTTAAATCCGAAACGGGCCAACAATAAAGCACTACTTAAACCGGAGATCCCGGCGCCGATAACTAGGTAATCATATTTCATTGAGAACTAAAATCAAGCAGAAGAGAGGCGTTGGAACCGCCAAAGCCAGCGGCGTTACAGAGAACCTTAGCAGGTTTTTGCAACAAGATTTTGTTAAGCATACGCAGACCTGCAGTCGCCGCATCGGGACCCTCAAAATTAATCGTCGGAGCCATAAAACCCGCTTCCGCCATAGCTACAGCATAGACTGCGGTGGCCGCGCCGGCCATCCAAAGTTCATGGCCAGTCAGCGCTTTCAAAGCACTGATATAAGGCATAGCAGTACCAAAGACCGTTCTGATATTCTCCGCTTCCGCCGCATCACCGGCCGGGGTTGAAGTCGCATGGGCCAAAAGCAAACTCACCTCTTCCGGCTCCGTATCGGCATCAGATAACGCCGCCCGCATCGCCCGAGCTAAACCTTCTGAACTTGGTACCGAGAGATTTAGGCCATCGGCTGAAAAACCGTAACCTTTAACCTCACCCAGAAGGGTTGCACCCCGCCGCTGGGCCAGCTCATAATTTTCCAACACCAGAGCAGCCGCCCCGCCACTGGGAACCAGACCATCACGATCAGCATCAAAAGGCCGTGACGCAGCAGTCGGGTTATCAATCCGGGTTGAAAATGCCCCCAGAGCATCGAAGCTGCACATCGACTCCCAGTTAAGCTCTTGGGCACCGCCACAGATAACTCTTTCCTGACGACCTAAAGCGATTAAATCCGCCGCCTGGCCGATAGCGTGTCCGCTACTCGAACAGGCCGAACTCAAGGTCCAACTTGCGCCCTGAGTTCCGAGCAGAACATTAAGATTCATGGTTATTGCCGAGGTCATGGCCCGGAAGACCAGGCCGCTACCGAGTTTATGGGTCTCCCCATATTGGCGCAGAAGGTCAACCTGTTCAACGGCTGCCCGACAACTAGAATCACAACCAAAAATGAGACCGCTCTGCGGATTCCGAAGCTCTTCGTCCTTAAATCCGGCCTGACCAAGAGCTTCGCGTACCGCGACATAGGCGTGCTGAGCAAAATCGGGCATCGTTTTGCGCTGTTTCCGACTTAAAACAAGTTCGGGAAAAACCTCCGGCAAGCGGCCGGTTAAAGGACTGCGAAAACCAAGCTGTTGACGTTCCTCATCAACGACAATCCCCGAACGCCCCTCTCGTAACGAAGCGGTAACCCGCTCCACCCCGACCCCGAGACAGGAAACAATGCCAACCCCGGTTATCGCTACTCGATGCTGTTTCATTACGAAATAGTGGGCCGTAAAACCCAACCAGCTACCCATAATTTCGTTAAAATGATGTTCATTAACTAAACTATCCCGCCATTAACTGACAAAATCTGGCCAGTGATATAGGAAGCTTTGTCGGAACAGAGAAAGGAGACGGCATCAGCGACCTCTTGGGCCCGGCCGAAACGACCCAGAGGAATGTTCGGCAGGATTTTATCAATCGGCAAATCCGCCGTCATTTCAGTCTCGATAAAACCGGGAGCAACCGCATTAACCAAAATTTTGCGCTTCGCCACCTCGGCTGCCAGAGATCGGGTTGCACCAATCAAACCAGCTTTGGCGGTGCTGTAGTTAACCTGCCCCGCAACCCCAATCTGGCCCGAGGTGGAAACAATATTAACAATCCGCCCGGCCCTTTTTCTGAGCATCCGGGCAACAACCAACCGGGTCACCAGGAAAAAACCATCAAGCTGGACTTTTAAGACGGATTGCCAATTATTAAGACTCATCAGAGCCATAACCCCATCCCGGGCAAAACCGGCGTTATTAACCAGAATATAAGGTGTTTCTTCCGCCAACAAAGGGCTTAATGCGTCTTCAACCGCCTCCTCATCGGCGACATCGAAGGGTAGCAAACGACATTGACGCCCGCAGGCTGCAACCTTTTCGGCAACCCTTTGCGCCGCTTCGTGATCGGAACGATAGTTGAGCCAGATGTCACAACCATCCTGAGCCAGGCTCTCAACAATAGCCGCCCCGATCCCGCGACTGGCTCCGGTTACCAGAGCCATTTTTCTATTTTCCGACATAATCTCTGCTCAATACCTTACATTAACCACTCGTCCCTTACTGTTGAACTCGACAACCAAGGTGCGAAAGCGATTACGCCAATATTTCCAGCGGTTAT
>CAZUXG010000053.1:6888-13606 GCA_964623985.1 uncultured Thermodesulfobacteriota bacterium
CAAGCTGGGGGTTAAAGTAAAGAAAAACATTCGTCAACCGAAAAAAATCAGCTTGCCCTTCACAATTAATTTAATTACATTTAACGATATTAAGAGGGAAAAATATTCTAGCATTCCCAGCAATTTTACGTCGACAACAAGGACCATATTCTAGAAAAACGCGGCTCCCTGCCGAAAAGTGACGACAATTCGAATTCATTACAAAATTTTTCGTAAGACTTTCAACAAGCGCTCCTTCAGAGATAGCAACGGCTCAAAACGATTGAAATACCGTGATACCTCATTTTTTTACGAATAGCAATGACCCCCTAATCCGGCTTTGCAGGCCAGGCATGTTTAGGGTAACGGCCTCGCATATCTTTACGTACCTCCTGATAGGAACCATGCCAGAAACCGGCAAGATCATCGGTTACCTGCACCGGCCTGCGAGCCGGTGACAAGATATGCACAAGTACCGGGATCCTACCACCCCCGATCCGGGGCGTCTCCCGACAACCAAAAAGTTCCTGCACTTTGGCCTTCAGAACCGGCACTGAACCGGCCAAATAATCTAATCGTACACGCCGGCCCAACGGCAACCTGACATCAGTCGGGGCAAGGCGATCCAGTTCTTTGAGCTGCTGCCAGGTCAGACGTTCACGCAAAATCAGGCCGAGATCAAGCCGGGCCAGCCCCTCCCGATTGCGGATCCGCCCTAATCGGGGAGCCAACCAACTTTCAAGATCGTCAAGTAAAGATTTCTCATCACAAGCCGGCCACCCATCCTTATCAACCAAGTTACGATTTCTGACGAACTCAACCCGCCGACACCATTGACGCAGGTTATCGCTCCAGGGCAAAAGCTCAAGACCGACGCGCCGCACTCCATCAACCCAGGCGGAAGCCACGACTTCTGCGGGAGCAATCTTCAAGGGACCCTCTTCGAGAGTCAAACCATCCAGCATAAGCCGCTCTCTGGCAACCACACCCCCGCTCTTCTGATCCCAGAAAACTTCAGGTTCACGCTTGAGAAAATCTCCAAATTGTTTTCGTAAATCGGTCTCGGAATAGGCTGCCGCCAAACGCACCCGAGACCTGTGGCGGCCACCGGCAATCCCGGCCACAACCAGATATGAGCCTTGTGAAAGCGGCTCCGGGTAAGCGAAAGAAACCTCTTGCCCACTAGTTAAAAGAAAACGCAGATCTCCACTTAAGCGTTTTTTGGCAATCCGGTCAGGGTAGGCAAAAGCTAACAATTCACCGCTGCAATCAATTGTCACTGGACCTTTTTCGACAATCTTTAACTGCCTGGTCAACCTTTTAGCCTCACGCCGCAGAGCTTTTACAAGCTGCAAATCAACCCCGGCGCCAGCCTGATTTTTATCATCCATTAACAAAATCTCGAGACGGAGATCGATATCACAGATGGGAAGCCGATCACCAGCGGCGACCGGATCACGATCATTTAACAATGCCGCAAGCATGGCGGCTAAACGACCCTGACCAATCCTTTTACCGGCGATCAGCATCTGCGCCAAGCGGGGATGAATTCCCAGTTTCGCCAGCTCCCGGCCATGAGCCGTAATCCGATGATCTTCATCCACCGCACCCAAACGCCGTAAAAGTGCAAACGCCACATCGATCAAAGATTGCGAAGGCGCTGTCAACCAATGTAGATCAGTAACTTCCGAAACACCCCAGGCCGCCATCTCCAAAGCCGGAGAGGTAAGATCGGCCAACATTATTTCGGGCTGACTGAATTCGGCCATAGCGTATTCATCACTCTTCGACCACATCCTGTAGCAGTAACCCCGGCCCTCACGGGCCGCCCGACCGCGACGCTGGTCAGCGGCCGCCCGGCTGATCCTGACGGTCTCCAGACGACCCATGCCGCGGGCCGGATCAAAACGCATAATCCGCCGCCAGCCACAGTCAACCACAACCCGCACTCCGGGAACCGTAAGACTCGATTCAGCAATATCGGTGGCCAGCACAACCTTGCGCGGCCCATTTGTTGAAAGCTCCGCGGCCAAGGGTTGAAAAGCCCGCTCCTGAAGATGGCGGGGCAAATTGCCATAGAGCGGAATTATTTCGAGATGTGAAGCACTTGCCACTTGCCCGACAACTTCACGTAAAAGTTCCGACAAGCGACGAATCTCTCCGGCGCCGGGCAAAAAAACCAGAAGATCGCCAGTTGTCTCCCGCAAGGCCTGCGCCACGGTCCGAGCCACCACCGGTAACAAGAGTTTCGCTTGATTAGTTGGAGCGTGAAAGGTCGTCACCGGAAACATCGAGATTTTGGCTTCCAGAAGCGGTGCATCATTCAGAAAATCAGCAATCTCCCGGGCCGCCAGGGTCGCCGACATGACCAGCAATTTCAGTTCCGGGCGAAGCAACTCCTGGACCTGCAATGTGAACGTCAGCCCGAGATCGGCCTGCAGGTGGCGTTCGTGAAATTCATCAAAAATCACCAGGCCGTAAGCACTCAAGGCGGAATCATTCTGCAGATAACGGGTCAGAACGCCTTCGGTCACCACCTCGATCCGGGTTCGGGGACCAACAACGCTCTCATGGCGCACCCGAAAACCGACCGTCTCCCCGACCTCCTCACCCAACAAATCGGCCATCCGCCGGGCCGCCGCCCGGGCCGCCAAACGGCGCGGTTCCAACATCACAATCTTTAAACCCTCAAGCCACAATTCATTCCGTAAAAGTAACGGTAACAGGGTCGTCTTTCCGGAACCCGGCGGCGCCTGCAAAACCACCCGTTGCTCAGCTTGCAACTGCTGCCGCAATTCCGGCAAAAGAGCTAAAACCGGAAGATCTCTGATATCATCTCGCTCAAGAAAGTTGTTTTGTAAATCAACCAAACTTTTTATCCTTTTCTGATTCGCCCCAGCTAAACCCAAAAGATTAACGCAAAGACGCAAGTAAAACAACCATCAACCACACGATCTTACTGAAAACTGACGGTCAAGATTCGACTACGTTATTGACAAACGAGAGGTCTGGGGTTGTTTTGGAGTACCTGTCGAGAGGCCCTCGTTAGGGCGTGGGGTTACGGTTGGGGGAGCCCCTGGCTGGCCCAACCAGAGGCCGGCCCAAAACCGAATATTCACAACTGCTTACTAACCTACTATCGAGTCAATGCACGGTAAAGGCGCGGCAGTTTGTCAGGCAATTGTTTGACATCGGCGATAACCGTATGGTGAACGTCGCCGTAGAGATTGTCGAGATGGGGGGAGTTAACCGCGTTGACCGTAATCGCATGGACATGGATAAAGGCACTGCGGCTTTCACGAATGGCACTACGGCTGTCGGCGATCGCGTATTCGTTGCTGTAATCCTGGTCGTTGGGCAAACCATCGCTCAAGATAATCATCAATTTGACGCGCGCCGGATACTCTTTGAGCTGACCAGCGGCATGGCGAATGGCGGGCCCCATCCGGGTGTTTTTCTCGGGCCGAACTCCGCCAATCCGCCCTTTGACCTCATCATTGAGGGATTCGGTAAAGGTTTTTAGATAGAAAAATTCCGCCGCCAGCCGGCCGGAACCGGAAAAACCCGCTATCGCGTAAACGTCGCCGACCCGTTCCAAAGCCTCACAAAAAAGAACCAGGGCCTCCTTTTCAACCGCCAGAATACTTTTACCAGCGCCGTCAGCTACGGCTTTGCGGGTCGAACTTGAAAGATCAACCAGAACAAAGACCGCAACATCACGGTCGATCTTCAAACGTTTACGATAAAGGCGCTCATCCGGGGTGATGCGCATTTTCCGATCGATGGCATATTCTAAAAGAGCATCATAATCGAAAGCATCACCTTCCGGCCAGTGACGCAGAATCTGGATAGCTTCGGGCCGGATCAATTCAAAATTACGCCGGATACGCCGGATCAGGCCGCCGTGATCGGCGATCGCTTCCGGATAAAAAGTATCATCGCCAGCAACGCGGTGATGTTCAAGCAGTTTGACATGGTTACGCAGGTAATCATGGAGACGATAGTCCCACTCATCATACCAGAAAGTCGGCACTTGTTCATCTTGATCTAAAACCGCACTGGAGGCCACATCCTTAGGAAAGAGCTCTTTAAGATCCACTCCCGGCGGTAATTTAAGCATCTGTTTCCCGGTCCGGTCTCGCAACTTGCCGGAACGCTCCAAGAGTTGCCGCAAAAGCTCCGGCGTCAGCTGGAGACTCGCATCCCGGATGATATTCTTGAGATCGCTTTTATCAACGGCAACCCCCTTTTCGGCAAGCTCTTCGCGCCAACAATGAGTTTTTTTTTCAATCTCCTGCTCGGCCAGATAAACCAGATCAAAACGCAGACGCCGACCGAAAGGCAAGCGAAAAGCGCTAAAACCCGCCGCCCCGGCAGGCAAATCGGCAACCCGAGTATAGACCTTCACAACCCAGTCGGCCACCTCATAAAGCGACGCACCGGCGCATTGCAAAGTTTCAGCTTCCCCCAATAACATCTCAACCAGAACCTGCAAGTCCGGCTCCAGAACAGTCGCGCTCGACTTATCCCGCTTTCCCAAAACCAACGCCCTATAAAGATACCAGGCCAGCCGTTCCCCGGCCCCAGCCTCCAACCCGACGACCGGCAGCCAGCCAGTCACGAGTTCGGCACGCCGGGCAAAACCGGGATAGTAACATTCTAAAAAACTGCGCACCCGAGCGAATTCGGCCAGATTAAAAAGTTTTTCGGCCAACTCAGGATCTGGAAAGAGGGCAAAAAAAGCATAATAATCGGAAAATGCAAACTCCTCCGGGGGCTCTCCGGCACCACCCAGCTCAACCCCGCTAACCGCGCCCCGCAAACGCCGCCAGCCCTCAAAATCGAAGGCAAAGCTTTGCGCCTCAATAAAAGCCAGCTCCAAACCGGCAAACAGACGATAAAAGTTTTTGTTCTCCTCAATATCACTTCCTAATTCCATCTCGGCGGGCAGAAAGATCTTCCGGCCATCCGTACAACAAGCCGCCTCACAAACAATCGGGCTGCGGGGCATCTCACTTAAAGGCCGCACCGCTACAGCACACCCCCCCCGAGCCTGTAGATAACGATGCAAAGAGACCATCTGTAAACTCAAGGGCGCCATGGTCTGCAACCGCCGATAGAGCTCACGCCCGGAGATCGCCTCAAGTCCCAGAAAACGACTGTAGCGATCTCCCTGGTCGTCGCCGTCCAGAGCTGCGTCGACAAATTCAACCAGGTGGCGCTCTTTGAGAAAGCGTAAACCCCGCTCCAGACCACGCAAAAACGAACGCGCCAAACGATAATCAACCGCGACGACGCGCCCCAACTGAACAACCTGCCAGACCCGTTTGGGATCCGCCATCCCTTTGATACCGGCGACCAGATGGTCGACCAGACGGATCAATTTTTTCTCTTCAATGCCCTGTTCGAGGGCCGTAACCATCATCTTCGCGTAAGCTGTCGCAACCCCCCCTCCCCCAACTTCAAGAAGGGTCAGCAGACCATTGGTCACCTGCCCCAGTGGATAGGGCCCCCAAGGGCCCAGATCACGAAAAAGACGACCGCTATATTCATAAAGAAACGGCTCTCCGGCAGCACAGATCTTGACAAACTTTTCCGCCGCTGAACGGGCCAAAACCGGCGTAATCGTTCCGGCGGCAGCGATTGCCGCAATATATTTTTCCAGTCCCCGATCATCAACCTGGGGCAACAGTGTACAACACCCCTCAACCAGCAATTCCGCAACCTCGACAGAACGCCCAAACCAGGCTTCCGCCGCAACAACCAGCCGCTTAACAACCTCCAGCTGCGGCGCCGGCCGACGGCAACAAATTGCCTGGCGAAGTTTTTCACCCAGTTCGGCATCACGGTGAAAAAGAGGGTCAAGCAGAGTCAGATAATGGGTGTCGTCGTGGTCAGTCATCAAAGAAAGAGGCACTCATAAAAAGTCGGGGGATGGCTAAACAAAAATATCGGAGATAATCTCATCTAAAGTGACGAGCAGACCGGGATCGTCGGTCAAGGGCTGGGCGATGGCGATTTTACAGGCCCGGGCCGGATCGATACCCCGCCGGAGCAACTGTCCGGCATAGATCAACAACCGGGTTCCGGCCCCCTCGGCCAACCCCTGTTCACGGATCTGCCGGATCTTGCCGGCAAGATGAACCAGACGGGTTGCCTCACCAATATCAATCCCGCTTTCCTGAGCAACAATCGCACTTTCACCCTCGGCTTCCGGGTAGTCGAATTCAAGGGCGACAAAACGCTGCCGGGTACTCTGTTTAAGATCTTTTAAAACCGACTGGTATCCGGGATTGTAGGAGATCACCAACTGAAAATCAGGATGCGCCTTGACGACTTCACCACGTTTATCAATCGGTAAAAACCGGCGGTCATCAGCCAGCGGATGAATCACCACGGTCGTATCCTTGCGGGCTTCGACAACCTCATCCAGATAACAGATCGCGCCGCCCCGCACCGCCTGGGTCAACGGCCCATCCATCCAAACAGTCTCGTCACCAGTCAAAAGATAACGCCCCACCAGATCAGCAGCAAAGAGATCTTCATGACAGGAAACCGTCACCAACGGCCGTCCCAAACGCCAGGCCATATATTCAACAAACCTCGTCTTGCCGCAGCCGGTCGGCCCTTTCAGCATCACCGGCAAGCGCTCAAGGCAAGCCGTTTCAAAAAGTTTCACCTCGTCGACCACCGGCAGATAGTAAGGTTCTTCAGTTATCAGATAATCAGTTAACGGTTT
>CAZUXG010000054.1:0-13303 GCA_964623985.1 uncultured Thermodesulfobacteriota bacterium
CTGCTTTAATTTGTATTGAGGCAATAACGTTTATCATAATCGATGGATTCCTTTCTCTCTCTCGAAAAAATGTTTAACCCCAATTTAAAACGATACCAACCTGGAGAATTGCTGTCAATATTTTCATTGGTTTATTATTTTTGAAGTGGATTATAATCACTTTTAACCTATAAGCTCCCGGACCAAACAGACCATCTCCTGCCTGTTGTAGGGTTTCTCGAGATACTTTTTAATGCCTATCTCTTCGGCTTTTTCTTTGCTTAAGATGTTGCTGTTGCCGGTGCATAAAATAATCGGAAAATCCGGCCTGATCTCAAGAACTCCCCGGGCCAATTCGGCTCCCGACATCTTCGGCATCGACTGGTCTGTGATCAGAAGATCGAAACTCTCGGGCTTTTCCTCAAAGCTTGTCAGGGCTTCGCAGCTGCAGTTTTTTGCGACCACGGTGTATCCGACCAGTTTAAGGGAGCGCTCCAAAAAAGTTGTCAGGCTGGCCTCATCATCAACAACCAGGATTCTCTTATCTTTATTAGCGGCAGATGCGAGCCGAAAATGTTTTTGAATATTTTTCTCGGCGAAAGCTTCATGCTCGGGGAAATAGACGGTAAAGGTTGAGCCTTCGCCGGGTTTGCTGTCAACCGAGATAAAACCGCCAAGGTCACTGACGATACCATGGCTTACCGCCAGTCCCATGCCGGTCCCTTTGCCCACTTCTTTAGTCGTATAAAAAGGTTCAAAAATGCGCCCCTGGGTTTCCTTGTCCATCCCCTGGCCGTTATCTTTGACCGTCAAACGAAAAAAAGCACCGGCCTTAACCTCGGGCTTATCCTGAATGTCTTTTTTATGTAAAACGGTTCGGTCAAACGTAACCTGCAACAGCCCTTTTTCATCCGCCATGACCTGTACGGCATTGTTACAGAGATTCATAATAATCTGTTGCAGGCGCGTCGCATCGACCAGAATGCTGTCGCCTGAGTCGGTTATTTTGGGCTCAAAGATAACTGTAGACGGTATCGTCGCGCGCAGCATCTTGATCGTTTCCATGACCACTGGATACGGTCTGATCGACTTTTTGACCAGCAGATCCTTACGACTGAAGGTCAGGATCTGCTGAACCAGGTTTTTCGCCCGATCAGCCGCCAGGAGAATTTTATCAACGTCATCCAGGTTCTCCGGTTTTTCCATATTCATTTTGAGCATTTCCGAAAAACCGACGATGACCGCCAGGATATTGTTGAAATCATGGGCTATGCCACCGGCCAAAGTGCCTACCGCCTGCATTTTTTCAGCCTGGCGGACTTGTTCCTGCAGTGCGGACTTCTCCGCTTCCACCTGCTGGCGCAGTTTTTGTTCAGTAATGCCCTGCAGACAGTAGCTCAAATCTTCCGCCATCTCCCTGAGCAGCTCAAGTTCAGATTCACTGAACTTAAAAGCGTCGTGACCGAAGATACAAAGCAGATTTTTTTCCTGCGGAATGCCTCTTATCGAAAATATAACGAGCAGTTTCAAACTTTGCCGGCACATGCCATCCTGGAGGGCGGGCGGCAGATCATGCCTGTAGAAAACCTTGAGCCCGGTCATTTCATTAATTTCATCTTCTAGGAAAGAGAAGAGCTCGTGCGGGCAAAAAAGGGTTGCGTCGGTAAGTTTCGGATCGGCAAAGGCAAAGCTTTCAAATCTGACCCCGCTTTGGTTAGCGACCAGAAAAACCGCGACGGGGTAAAACATGTCTTGAGTCAGAATATGACAGCTCTGTTGCCGGAGTTCTGCGGTTGTAGGACTGCAGGTTATCAACTGGTTGATATTGCGTATGCCTCTGAGAACCAGATTGAGCTGGATTATTTCTTTCTCGTGGGAAAGTTGTTCGGTAATATCTTCAATAATGATCAGGCAGCCGGGTTGATCGTCGCGCAGGGAGGTCGGAAAAATCTTGACATTCTGCTGCATGTCAACGGTGCCCTGCGGGGAATTGACAGTCAGCGGCAGCAACTGTTTATGGAAATAGGAAGAGAGAAAAGCGGGTTTCTGTCGTTGCAGGCAATCTTTGATAAAGTGATCTTTGTTTTGCTCGACAATCTGAGGGAAAAGGGTAAAAACATCGACTCCGAGAACCCGGGTGGCATCAAGGCCGCTTTTATGTTCGCACCAGGAATTCCAGAAACAGATTTTGTGGTTTTTGTCCAGGGCTATAACACCTAAATTGAGAGCCTCCGAGAGCACCGGGAAGAGCTGTCTGCCGTTGACAAGTAATTCAGTATTCATGCTATTTGACCTTCATCTTCTTATAGAGGGTTTCGACCATATTTTCCAGGTCACTGACACTAAGCAAAATATAGATGAGACTCTCAAAGACGATATCGCTGATCTCCATCCGGTTAGTGGCCACGATGCAATGCTCATATTCCTGCATCCTCTGGCTCAGCAGTTTAAAGTACTCTACCGCTAAATTAGTAGAGACCACGGGCAGGGAAAAGCACACATCAGTTTCGATAACGTCGACAATCGTCGAGATACAGGAAACCATTATGAGATTGCCGATCTCCTCGAGTATCGAGATATCGGATTTTGAAAAGTTGTTACCATAACGTCGTTCTTTAACCACCGTCACCAACAGTGAGTTGGCGCTTTGCCGGGAATAGGCAAGAATCACTTTACCCTCGATACTACCAGAAAAATCCTGGGAGACAAATACCCCGGTAGACTTGATTTTCTCTTCAATAAAATCGGGGATGTCATCTATCTTGATAAGTTCAATCTTAGGAATCGAAATCTTTACCGGGGCATTGATGATTTTCGAGAGGCTGTCTGCGGCATCGCCGATACCGATATTCAAAACTTCCCGCAGAATATCAATTTTCATACTGTCATCCATGGTCTCACCTCTATTTAAACGGTATCACAAAATTCTTTGATTACCCTGGTCAGTGCTTGCGGGTCAACCGGTTTTGCAACAAAATCGACAACTCCGATTTCCTTGGCCTCTTTTCTCCGGTACGCCTGCTTATCGGTTGAACAGATGACAATTCGCGCATCCTGGTCTAGAGCCAGGATCTCCCGGGCGGCGTCCATACCATCAATATCCGGCATCAGCAGATCGATCAGAACCAGATCAGGTTTTTCCTCTTTAAACAGAGTGATTGCCTGGCGGCCGTTATCAGCTTCAACAACCTGGTGGCCGAGGGCTTCAACAATCCCCTTGTGAATACTTCGCGTAAAGGCCGAATCGTCAACAACCATAATAGTTTTCATTATCTTTCTCCTTAGATTTTCAAATACTCAATGTAAGTTAGTCAGGTAATAATGCCGGCCGGATCGACGACCAGGACGATGTTACCATCTTCCAGTAACGCGGCCCCGGATAATTCCCGGATCTGGCCTAGGTTCTGGCTCAGGGGTTTAACCAGAACCGCACCCCGGCGCAGAATACGGTCGACCACCAGCCCCTGGCTCTGACCGCCAAAGGCAATAACGACCACCGGCAGGTCCTTGGTATTGTGATGTTTGCGAAGCCGCAGCTTATCTTTCAAGCCCATGATTTCACCAATATGCTTGAGCTCCAGAATGTTGTCCTGGTAACTGACCACCTCTCTTCGGTTAAGCACCTGGATGGTTTCTGCATCTATGGTGAGGCTTTCCTGGACCGCCGAAAAAGGCAGGGCGAAAATTTCACTGTCCGATTCAACCAGGAGAACCTCCATGACCGCCATACTGAGAGGGACCCGGATAGTGAAACGACTGCCCTTGCCGGGTTCGCTGAAGAGCTTGATAGCGCCGCCGATAAACGACATGCTGGTTTTGACGATATCGAGGCCCACACCCCGGCCGGAGACCAGAGTGGCCGAGGTCTTGGTCGTAAAACCGGGTAAAAAGATGAGGTTGATAATTTCCTCAGAAGAGTAGTTGTCCAGTTCTTCGCTGCCGACCAGTCCTCTGGCCTGGGCGGTTTTGCGGATTTTATCCTCATCCATGCCGCTGCCGTCATCGATGATTTCGAGAATTGCGAAGCTTCCTTCCTGCTGCGCCCTGACGGTTATCACGCCTTCCGCAGATTTACCGGCGGCGCTTCTTTGCGCCGGTGATTCGATACCGTGATCGATGGCATTGCGCAGCAAATGGAGCATTGGTTCAACCAGGTGTTCCATGACCTTGCGGTCAATCTCGAAATTGTCGCTCATTAGATTGAGCGTAACTTTTTTGTCGTTTTTTATAGCCAGATCACGGACCAGCCGGGGCAGCCTTTCAAAAAGGCTGTTGATTCTGACCAGGCGCAGATTCATGGTGTTGGTCTGCAGCTGTTCGGCGAAACGTCCCAGGTCGGTAGCAGTTTTTTTCAGATTCTTGAGCCCGGCGTTATAAGTTTCTTGGTCGAAGTTATGGTCAAGCATGTAGAGCAGCGAATTCTTGGTGATGATCAGCTGGGAAACGGCTGTAATAAGATTGTCAACCTTCTCGGGCTCAATCCTTATTTCACTGCCCAGGATGTCATCAGGAGAATACTCCTCATGGCTTGCAGCTGCCATTGTCAACTGGCTGTCGGCAATACCGGCCAATTGCCGGCTTAACTGCCGGGTTTTTTCACCCAGAAAAAGCGCCGCCTTTTTCCGTACTGATTTTAAGGGTTCGATGGTTTCGCGGATTTCACTAACCGTTTCGGCAATCTCTGTAAAACCGGCGTAACTTGCGGAAACGGCAAAGGTCTGCAGGCAGCGCATAATATTTTTCTGGGCCCGGCTAACCGATTCACCGGCGCTGATCCGCTCGGCCAGGTCACTGAGAAATTCAACCTGCTGGCTGGCAGCTTTGCAGAATACCATCGTTGGATCAAAGGTCTTTTTCAGGGAGGTTGGACTGTTGCCGGGAATTTCCGGATTTTTCTGAACCTGCTCAATGCGGGCCAGGAGCGCTCCGATATCGCTCTCCTGGTAGTCGGTCTCCGGAACCTTATGGTTTATCTGCCGTAATTGATCGTGACCATCGAGCAGAACCTGCAGGGTCGGCCCGTCGAGTTCATGTTCCTGGCGGCGTAAATCATCAAGCAGTTCTTCAAGGGCATGCGAGAGCTTGTTGATATCGGCAAAACCGAGATAATCACTGTTACCCTTGATACCGTGAATGGCCCGAAAAGCCGCATTCAGAGCCTCGGGGTCACGGGGCTCCTGTTCGAGGCGGATCAGGCTTTTTTCAAAGGCATTGAGATGCTCCGTGGCTTCAGACACGAACTGCAACTTCATCTTATGGGTTATCTTCAGCTGATAGGTCATATCCTAAGGTCTCGTCCGGAACTGCCGGGATTACGGTTGTTTTTCGATTAGTTTCTCAAGCTACCTTTTACTATTCTTGGTTATGGGGTGTCGCCCAGGAGCATTTTTATATTGGTTACCAGTTCATCGGGTGGGATCGGTTTAATTATATAGGCGTTGGCTCCGGCCTCAAAGCCCTTTTTCTTATCCCGGGCTTCGGTTTCAGTAGTAATGATAATTATCGGAATCTCACCGAAAACCGGATCCCGGCGGATTTTTCGAATAAGCGTATCGCCGTCCATGCCCGGCATATTGATGTCGACAATGGCGAGATCAATCGAATTACTGCCTAAAATCTCCAGGGCCGCAAAACCACTCAGCGCGGTGAAGACCTGAAACCCGACCGCTTCAAGGGTATAACGGTTGATTTCGAGGATCAGTTCAGAGTCGTCAACCAGAAGAACCGTTTTAACCATATTGAGCTCCTTATTTTACTTCTGGTACAAAAAATTCTTTCCGCAACGTACCATGTTGAAGAGATTGCTTATGCGGCTGACCGATTCGGCTGAGCCCAGAAAAACGAAAGCCTCCGGTTTCATGACTTCGTAGAGGTTTTCCAGGGCCCGGGCAGCCGATATGTGGTCAAAATAGATCATAACATTGCGGCAGAAAACGAAGTCATAGCGGTACAGGCTCGCAACCTCAGCCTGCTTATAGAGATTGACCTGGGTAAATCTCACCATCTTTTTTATGTCGTTATTGAGTTGATAGGTGTTACTGTCGGTTCTGGCAAAACAGTGGTCTCGGTAGAGGTATGGGATTTCCCGCAGGGCATGGCTGGTATAGACCCCGGAGCGGGCTTTCTCGAGGGAATAGGGGTTGATGTCGACTCCGTCGATGAGAATGTTCCAGCTTTGGAAATCGCTAAGCATCTCCTTAAGAATGATAGCCAGCGTGTAAGGTTCCTCGCCGGTTGCACAACCGGCACTTAAAAGGTTGATATGTTTATCACCGCGGGCTCTTTTCTTCTTGATGGTTTGCAGGAGAAGCTCTTCGGCAAAAAGCTGCAACTGGTCGTATTCCCTGAAAAAATAGGTTTCACTGATGACCAGGGAACTGATCAGTTCCCCTAGTTCAATGCCACTTCGGTCAACAAAAAGGTAGCGCAGGTAGTCTTTTTCGTTAACCAGATTGAGTTTTTCAATTCTTTCCTTAACCCGGTTTGCCAGCATGTCAATCCGGCTCTCGCGGACAGCCATGCCGGTGGTTGTATAGATGTCGTCCCGGAGTTTTCTGATTTCTGGCGTAATCTTCATTTCTCCGGTCTCATATCTGGGTTGGCCGGTGGCTGCATAAACAGGCCAGGGCCTCAGTGGCGGCATCATTAAGCAGCTTGCTGTCAGCATTTTGCGCTTTAAGAATAAGTTCCCGGCAGGAATCGTCACCCAAAGCCCCGAGAACATCGATGATAGCCGCCTGAACCAGTTCTGAAGAGCTCTCAAAAAGGTTGATCAGAGCACTGATGCAGGATCTGAGATGGAGCCGGCCGATAGCCTGCACGGCTTCATAGCGGTTCCAGTCCTCGTCATCCCGGGCCGCAATCTCAAGCAGCATTTTATCGGCTTCGCCAAAATTGCACTCTTCAAGGGCTCTGATCGCGGCGCGCCGGACTCCGGTCTCGCGATCATTAAGAACGCTCTGGATGAGCGGCCGGGCCCAGTTATGGTCAAGTAATCCGGTTTTCAAAATTGCCGCTTCGCGAATTTGTGGTCGCGGGTCGCGGGCAAGAACCTTGATGAGCTGTTCGAAATCGGTAACCAGGACGGCGGGGATCATTCCCAGGCCGAAAACCACCTCTTTTTCCTGAAGTGAATGCAGCATCTCGGTAATTTTCGCAATCTCCCCGGAGAGCTCAAATTGGGTCAGGCTGGCGGCGGCCACCCGAGTAATCTCGAGTTCCGAATCGCCAGTCAGTTGGATCAGGGGGATGATTGATGAAGGATCTTTAAAGCGGACTACGGCCTGCAAGGCGGCCTTTCTGATTGCCGGTGAGGTGTCATTGAGGAGATCATGGAGCCGGGGTAAAGCCCTGGTATCATTAAATTCCGGCAGCTTTTCGATGATTGCCAGACGCAGGGAGTGATCGGCATCTTCCATTAATGAGAAAACTGCCGGCAGCGCCTCCCGGATGCCCAGTCGGGCCAGCAGACCGACGCTGGCCCGACTGACACTGGCCGAACTTTTGCGGCTCGTCATAATCTCCAGCAGAGGCGCGATGTCAAGCGGGTGGATATTGATCAGGGCCTCATCAAGGGCCTCTAAAAGATCCAGGTTTTCCTCACTGTAAAGTTTTGTTAGAGCCGGGACGGCGGTTTGTTCGCGCAGCATGCCAAGCAGGACGACAGCGCTTTTTTTAACCTCCCGGTTACTGTGTGAAAGCAGGTCGAGAAGTTGTTGCGGGGCGATCTTGCCCTCAATCGTGCGCAGGGCGGTATTATAGGAATGCGAGATAATGCTGTTGATAGCCTGAATGATAGGGGCTTCGAGATTGTCGCATATTTCAAGAAGCTGGACAAGATAGGCGATTGTCCGGGTTTCTCCGAGATTACCGAGGGCGGCTACGGCGGCATAGAGAACAATACTCTCCTCTTTCGGGCCCAGGGACATGATCGCCTGCAGAGCTTCCTCGCCGCCGAGAGTACCCAGACTTTTCAGGGCTGCACATTTGAGCCACGGCTCCCTTGAGAGACAGTTAACCAGATGGGGGATTGACTGCCGGGTACCGGCCCGCCCGAGCGCTTCAGCCGCGGTTACCGCGACGTTTGTATTGTCGTCAAAAAGTGCCCTGATCAAGGTCTCTTCGGCTTTCGGAGAACCGATCATAGCGAAAATATCGATGGTAAACTTGCGAATATCATGATCAGGATCGCTGGTCAGCTCGGAGACCTGGGGGATTGCCGACTCGCCGATGCCGGCAAGTATCTCAACAGCCAAATTTCGCAAGGCAGCATTTTCAGTTCTAAGCTGGAGCAACATGGCCCTGACCACCGCTTCGCTGCCGATACCGATCAGCGAACGGGTGGCGCTGTAGACGACGTTGCGATTGTCATCGCCAAGCATTGTCGCCAGCTGTTCGATCGTTTGCGAGGTCGGATAGCGACCCAGTTCCCAGGCCGCGGCCTCGCGGCTGGCGGCATCGGCTGCGGTCGCCTGATCCAGTAAAGCCTTAGGCAGAGCGGGCACTTTTGTTTCTCTTTTCAGCATTAATCTAAAAACCAGATTTGAGGGTGTCTTGATAGATAAAGTTTATAAATCTTTTACCGCCGTGACTATAGCTTTAGCAATATTGTCCAGCGGAGCAATGATTTTGGCGGCTCCAAGTTCGATAACCTCTTTCGGCATTCCGAAAATAATCGCGGTTTCCTGGGCTTCGGCAATCGTCAGACCCCCGAGACGGTGCAGGCGAGCCATGGCCTGGGCCCCATCATGGCCCATTCCGGTCAGGATAACCCCGACCGTGCGGTCTGCGAAAATATCGATGGCCGAATTCATGGCAATATCAACGGAAGGGGAAATGATGTCCGTCTTGGCCGCTCGGCGAATATTGATCTCAATCTCACCTGACCTTTTTTCAAAAGTCAGGTGAGAACCGCCGGGAGCAACGTAGACCTCGTTGTTCTGCAGCTCCTCACCGGCCTGGGCCTCTCGTACCGGAAGCTCGCAGCCGCGGTTGAGACGATCGGCAAAACTGGTGGTAAAATTTTCCGGCATGTGTTGAATGATGAGAACCGGAGCACCGAGTTCTGCCGGCAGTTCCGAGGCAATTTGGATGAGGGCCCGGGGCCCGCCGGTGGAAACGCCAACCACGACACAACTGTCCGGTAAATTTTCTCTGGTTGTAGAAACTTTCCGGGGAACGGCTGATGGCAGCTTCAGGCGCCGGGCAAGATTGCCGAAATTGACAATCGCGGCTCCCTTGACGCAGCGAATGATCTTTCGAGCCTGGGTGCCGATATCCCGTGAAATTTCACCCGAGGGCTTTTCAACGAAATCAACCGCTCCCAGTTCCAAAGCCTCAAAAGTTTCCAGTTTGTCACGGCCGGCATGGACGCTGATAATGACACAGGGCCGGGGACTCTCGATCATGATATACTGGAGGCAAGTCAGTCCGTCCATGAGCGGCATATTGAGGTCGATGGTGACGACATCAGGCTGCAGCTCCTTGACTTTTCTCAAACCGTCGGCGCCGTCTACGGCGACACCGATCACCTTGAGTCCCGGATCCGAGTTGATAATGGCACTCAGTTCCCGGCGCATGAGAGCCGAATCTTCGATGATAAGCACCGTTATTTTGCTTTTCATGGCGGCTATCAGGCTGACGTTATTCGGGTCAGGTTAAGAATGATGGGGGCCAGTTCAGAATCTTTCTCGCTGACGATTATGCCATCGATAAAGTCGGCCCCGATGCTGGTCGAGATCTCCGGTAGCGGGGCGATTTCGTGGTCTGCGACCGGCTGAATTTTAGCCACCGAATCCGCGATAATCCCCTGCAGAGAATTATCCTTTGTTTTGACGATTATAATCCATTCCTCGGCAGTCGGTAGCTCGGTTTCCAGGTTAAAGCGTTTTTTGAGGTCGATAACCGAAACCAGTTCGCCCTCGACCGGGACAATACCTCTGACAAAAGACGGGGCCTTGGGAACTTTTTTTGGTTTTATATATTCAATGACACAAAACAGATTCTCAACCGCCAGAGCGCAGCTCACGCCGGCAACCGTGAAAGTCATAAAACCCCGGTTTTTCTCTTTTTTCATTTTTCTGCGGGATGGAGAGACAGTAATTGATTTCATTTGTTTAAGCTCGTCAAGTTCTTTCTGGTCAAGAATACCGTTTTCATCAAGCAGCATGATCAGGCGTTGACCGCTATCCAGCATGGCCACGCCATTGATATGACGGCTGTCGTCGTCGCTGAGGATGACCGGAGAATCCCTGATCAGGGTTTCATCGATGTTGATAATACTGGTGATGGCATTAACCAGCACCCCGAAACGGACGCTGCCGGCGGCCAGGACCGCGACCATGGCATTCTGAGTGTAGGCCAGCGGATCAAGGTCAAGCTTTTTCTGCAGGTCGATAATCGGCAGAAATGACTTGCCGCTGGCCAGAATGCCGGCGAGATAGCCCGGTCCGCCTTCGCTTTCCTTAAGCGCTGTGGCCGGAACAATACGTTGCAAACTTTTTACCTCGACGCCGTATTCCTCTTCGCCGATCGACATGAGCAGTATCCGGCGAAAATTTTTCCGGGTATCGCTGAGCTTTTCCTGCTCCTGTATTCTGGCATTGTAGGCCGCAAAAACCTTCTTTTTTTCAAGACTGGTCGCGACCCCGGTATAGAGAAAAGCCGACACATCGAGAAGCTGGATAAGCCGGTTGTCGAGTTTGGCCATAGCTGAAATAAAAGGGGCATCGGGCCGGCATAAGAGGGGGTTGACGGGTTCGATGTCGGTTTCTAAGAGGCGCACGACAGGCTCAACCGAATTGATCAGCAATCCGTATAAGCCGCTGCCTTCCTTAAGAATAACGAGTTGCTGTTTCTTCTCTGAGGTTTCTGGGCCTGAAATTTCCGGGTCAGCCGTGCCGAATCTTTTGCCAACATCAAGGATGGGGACGATTCTCCCTTTGATGTTGGCAACCCCCCTGATAAAATCCGGGGCTCGGGGTACCCGCCGGATCGCTGGTGCGGCCATGACACTATTTACCAGTGAGGTCCTAACCCCGTATTCGTCATCATCAACCACCAGACACAGGTAGTCACCCGTTTCCTGGAGCGGTTGTACAGACTCATGGTTATGGGTGGTCATGTTTGTCCTCCTTAAAGCGCAAAAGAACGCCTGAACGGCTTAGATGGTATCGGCCTGGTTGGCAATCTCTTCAGCGGAAGAGGCCAGTTGCCGAATACCCTTGCCCTGTTCTTCGGCCGCGGCCGAGGCCTGCTGACAGGCGGCAGAGGCTTGAGCGGCAGCGCTGGCAATAGTCTCGATGCCCATTTTGATACTTTCGATGGCCGCAAATGACTGGCTGGTTGCAGTCATGATTTCGGCTGTCTGACCGGCAATCTCAACCATATCCTGTTCTACCTGAACAAGGCTTGTCGTCGATTCTTTGGTCTTGTCAACCTCCTGCTTGATCTGGTTACCGGCATATTCAATCCCGGCGCTGATACTGGTGATTGTTTTTTGAATATTCCTGAGACCACGGGATATCTGACGGTTCTCGTCATCGGCCTGGATTACCAGGGCGCGAATTTCATCAGAGACTGCGGCAAAACCGCTACCCTGCTCGCCGGCCCGGGCCGATTCGATGCGGCCGTTGATCGCGAGGAGCATGCCAACTATGTTAAGATTTGCCATCTGCTGGGAGATGATTTCAAGATTTTCCATACTCTCCTGCAAGGCATTAATCTTTTCAGCTGAGACCAGGAAGGTTTCAGCCGTCTCGGTCATACTGCTGAACATTGCCCGGGCTTCGCGATCAATAGTCTGCATCAATTGCTGTTGTTTGAGGGTTTGCTGTTGATTGTTTTCTCCGATCGCAGCAATCTCATTGGCCTGTTTTTCAATCTCCTCGATGACCCCGCTGTTGTCTCCGGCAGCTCTGGACTGCTGTTCGGCACTCTGGGCGATTTCGGCGATAGCCGAGACAATCTGGGCAATGGCGGCGCTGGATTCCTCGACAATGGCGCTGAGCTCTTCGGCACTGGTGGCAACCTCCTCGGCGGCAGCTTCGGAAAAACCCTGATCCTTCAAGACTTCGATCTGATTTTCGATATCCTCAGCATTTTTAGCTACTGAGTCAATCGCCTTGACCTGCTGTTGGATGGCTGAAAGTGCCGTGTGACTGGAGGTCGATGCCTGGCTGGCCCCAACCGCAATCAGACGGCTGTTGTCAAGAATTTTACTGAACAAGACCTGGTGGGACTGGCTCAGACTATTGATGCGGTCACCTCTCTGTTGCAGGGTGACTATGTCTTCGACAGCGCTATCGATATTGGCAGTTATCTCGTTTGCCTTGCTATTGTCGGCCCGGGCCTGTTTGATCATGGCGTTGAGATCCTGGCCGATGTTAATCACATCTTTTCTTACCATTTGCAGGGCCGGATCAATCTCGGCTGAGAAACGGTTACTTTCCTCAGCCAGTCTCCTGATCTCTTCGGCCACGACCGAGAAACCGGCACCGAATTCATCCGCCTTGGAGGCTTCAATGCCGGCATTTAAGGCATGCAGGTTGACTTTTTTGGTCACAGCAACGATGCCGGCTATCGCTTGCTCGATAGCCGCAGCCTGTCTGTTGAGGGTGTCTATCTGGCCGACCGTTTTTTGAATGTTGTCGGCCGAAAGGTTGACCCCGGAAATCAGGCCGGACAGTCCGATAGTTGTATTCTTAAGCAGATTCTGTAAGAAACCGACTTTTTCCAGAATAACCATATTTCTGTCGGCAATAAGGTTGACGGCATTATCGGATTGGGCGATGGCGGCATTGTTTTGTTCGGTTGCACTCGAAGACTGCATAGCGCTGGCCGAAATTTCATTCATGATTGATTCGAGCTCGTTCAGTGAAGCTGAAAGCTCCTCGTTCATCGAGACCATTTCGCTCATCGCCTGGCCCACGGTATCGAGAAAGTCGCGCTTTTTCTCGGAAAGCCGACGGGACCTTCTTGTTTCAGCCTTTTGCCGGGCGGCCGTCCTCTGCTCTTCGACCTGGGTTTTAAGTTCGCGTTCCTCGATTACTTTTTCTTTATGGTGCGGCGGCGGTGCAAGTTTCTTCTTGTCCATCAATTATCTCCTCCTTCACAGAGACCGGGTATGCGGCTTGGCCAGCAGCTTAAAAAGTGCTCATATACTACATATCCTATAATGTATTTCACACCAATGTCAACACAATATTCACCCGGTTATAAGGCCGCCAGACATAAAATGGCCCATGCCAACGCTTGACTCCATGAGGTTCGATTTTCACCCTCTTTATCAGGCTCAACCCTGAGATTAAACGAGCTCTGACAGCAT
>CAZUXG010000055.1:0-12949 GCA_964623985.1 uncultured Thermodesulfobacteriota bacterium
TACTTCGCGATAGATCTGGCCCATATTAAGTTCCGGGACGAGAATGGTTTTGAGCTGCGGTAGGTAATTTTCCAAAGCAAAACGAGGAAAAGGCCAGAGGGTGCCGAGTTTGATCAGGCCCACCTTGATGCCTGATTTGCGTAACTGCACTAACGCGGAACGGGCTGATAAAACCATGCTACCATAAGCAATAATGGCGTGTTCGGCATCTTCCATCAACTCGTAGTCAACCAAACAAATTTCGCGAAAACCGCGTTCGATCTTGGTGAAGAGGCCACGAATGTTGTCCCGGGCTTCATTCGGGTTGCCCGTTGGAAAGCCCTTAGCATCATGAATCAGGCCGGTGATATGGTAGCGGTAGCCGTCACCGAAACTGGCCATTGGCGCAACCCCGGTGGCGGAACGTTCGTAGGGCAGGTACCATTCCGGCGGCATGTTAGGCTGAACCCGGTTGACCCGTTCGACCATTGATCGGGGTGGGAGACTGACTCGAGCCCGCATATGAGCGATGACCTCATCCATCAGGACAATAACCGGATTGCGGTATTTTTCGGAAAAATTTACCGCTTTAATAGTGTAGTGAAAAGCTTCTTCGACACTGGCCGGGGTCAGGACGATGATCGGGTGATCACCGTGGGTGCCCCAACGGGCCTGCATGACATCCCCTTGTGACGGGCTCGTCGGCAGACCGGTTGAGGGGCCGGCCCGCATGACATTTACAATGACCAAGGGAATCTCAGCCAGACAGGCGAACCCTAAGTTCTCCTGCATCAGAGAAAAACCCGGTCCGGAGGTTGCGGTTAGGGTTTTACAGCCGCCAATAGAGGCTCCGATGATAGCTGCTATACTGGCGATTTCATCTTCCATCTGGATGAATTTGCCGCCGGATTCCGGTAAACGATCAGACAGAATTTCGGCTATCTCTGTCGATGGGGTAATCGGGTAGCCAGCGAAAAAACTGACTCCGGCGGCCAAGGCCCCCTCAGCGACGGCCTCATTACCCTGCATTAACTGGTAGGTTTTTTTTTTAGCCATTATTGAGACCCTCCCGGGAATTTGCTGCCGGCTTGGTTTCTTCGACATTAATGGCAAAGTCGGGGCACCGGATTTCGCACATGTGGCAGGCGATGCACTTTTCGGGGGCTTTGGCAAAGACCCGGTGGTTTTCATCCATGGCCAGCACCTCTTTGGGGCAGAAGGCGACACAGATGCCGCAACTTTTGCACCAGTCGGAAAATATCGTAATTTTGGGGTGCTCTTTAGAATGCGATTCTTTGGGATTGTCGTTTTTTGAACCCATGCTTTTCCAGTTCTATAGGTATGGTCGTTAAGAGTGAGTGAATTACCTGGTTTGTCTGAGCTGAAACCTTTCCGATGCCGGTTAGTGATGAGCCCGAAACGGCCTGTGATAAATGGCTGCATAGACCTGATTCAGATTCATTGTCAATCGCTTTTAACCCGTGCAAGTTCAGTATCTTTACCTAATCATTTTTTTTGGCTCATAAGTGCAGTAGGGCTCTTCCGCCATGTAATTACCGGTTGCCTCAAAAGCCCGAGCCCGGCAGCCACCACAGACCTTTTTATATTCACAAATACCACATTTTCCTTCGAGTAAATCATAGTCTCTGAGCTGATTAAAAACTTGGGAATCTTCCCAGATCTTCTGGAAGTTAGTTTCGAGAATGTTGCCGGCCTTGGCTTCGAGATAACCGCAGGGTTGGACGTCGCCGGTGTGGGAGACGAAACAGAAACCGATACCGCCCAAACAGCCGCGGGTGACGGCATCCAGGCCATGGGTCTTGTAGGTTACTTTCTTGCCATCAGCCTTACTGCGTTGCCGTAATATACGCATGTAGTGGGGAGCGCAGGTTGCTTTAAGCTGGAGTGAAACCTTGTCGCGTTGGTCGTAAAACCAGTTTAAGGTTTTCTCATACTCTTCAGCCGGAATTTCCTGCTCTTCAAGCTCTTTGCCACGACCGGTGGGAACCAGCAGAAAGATGTGATGAGCAACCGCTCCCAGTTTGACCGCTAGATCGAGAATCGCCGGAATTTCCGTAAGATTGAGTTTGGTAATGGTCGTGTTGATCTGAAATTCAAGGTCGTTATCGCGGGCATAGCCCAAGGCTCTCAGAGAATTGGCGAATGCGCCTTTGACCTGACGGAAATTATCATGGGTTTCGGCATTAGAGCCATCCAGACTGACACTTATTCTCTGAATGCCGCTGTCGATCATGCGTTTGATGCTCTCCTGATCAACCAAGGTACCGTTGGTTGCCATAACCATGCGCAGACCCAGTTTAGTACCGTAGGCGGCGAGTTTATAGATATCATCTCGCAGCATCGGTTCACCGCCGGTCAGAATAATTACTGGTTTGCTGAAAGAGGCAACCGTATCCAGGAAAGAGAGCGCTTTTTTCGTGTCCAGTTCACCCGGGTAGGGGCCTTTTTCAGCCGAAGCCCGACAATGGATACAGGAAAGATTACAACTTCTGGTGGTTTCCCAGGCGATCAAACGTAATTCCGGAATTTCTTTCACACCAGGATGTTTGGGAGTTTGTTTCTCGGTTTCTGGGTGCATGTTGGATTACCCTAAAGTTATACTTGGTTGTTCGGTTGACATGATTAGTAGTTTCCATTATTGGTTAAGCGTGAATCTCAGCATAAACTATGGCAGTAGCTTTTGGCAAGAAAAATGTAGTTATTTTAATTGTGTATCGATAAGTTTACCTTCTCTTAACTTCGTGCCTGCTGTATATCAAGGGTCGATTTATTTATGTCTCAAGCAAATTCTATTTTGCTTTCAGAATGGCGGGCCATGATCTTGGCAGCCGGCTTTGGCACTCGTTTAAAACCCTTGACTGAGCGGATACCGAAGTCCCTGGTTCCGGTTGCGGGGATGCCGTTGCTGGCGCTCTCTCTTAGCCGTCTCAGAAAGCTTAAACCTCGGATTCTGGTGGTTAATGGTCATCATCTCTCTGGGCAGCTGGAGACTTTTTTGCGGCAATCATCTTATGGTTTTCAGCAAACCGAGTATCTTTATGAGCCTCTGATCCTGGATACCGGAGGGGCGCTTCGCAACGCTTCACACTATTTGCGTGGTCCTTTCTTTGTTACGATAAATGCTGATGTCGTCAGTGATATTCCTTTGTTTAAGGCTGTTTCCCAACATCTTAAGAGTCGGGCTCTGGTGACCATGCTGCTCCATGATCGGGCCCGCTATAATCAGGTTGAAGTCGATCCTCAGGGACGAATCAAGGGCTTTGGCCGTTCTCAGGCAGCTTCCGGAAATCGAATTTTGGCCTATACAGGTATCCAAATCTGTTCCCCTCTGCTACTTGATATGATGGAGCGGGAACCGGGCCTGCCTTTCTCCCTGATCACTTTTTACAGCCGTCTTCTGGCGGCCGGTCGGCTTGATCTCTTAAGTCATGTTGTGGATACGCAGAATGACTATTATTGGCGGGATGTTGGGACCCCGGATGATCTTATTGCAATTGAGCATGATTTAAGCAATGACCCCGGTCTTGCTGCCAGAGTGGGAATTATTTAGTTTTGTTCATTCTTTATAACATTGTACTTTGTACTTTACTATTGCTGTTTTGGCCTGGTTTGTTGTGGTATATGCATCGCCGACAGGGAAGTTTTGAAGGTCTGGGAGAGCGTTTGGGTTTTGGTTGGCCGCGACGGCAATCTAAGGCCGGCAGAGAATCACGAACAGTTTGGTTCCATGGGGCATCGGTTGGTGAAGTACAGATGCTGGCGCTGTTGATTCGGGCCTGGCAGAAACGCCATCCGGAAACCGAGCTATTACTGACGACGATGACCTTAACCGGCCGTCAAACCGCCAAAAGGCTCTTCCCTGAAGCCCGAGTTGTGTTATTACCGCTTGATTTGCCGGGTTTGTGGATTCTTTTCTTTCGTCACTTTCGACCCTCGTGTTTGATTGTTGCCGAGACTGAACTCTGGCCCAATCTACTCCATTATGCCGGTTGTCAAGATTTGCCTGTGGCTCTGGTCAATGCCCGACTCTCTTTGCGAAGTTTTACCAATTATCGTTTTTGCCGGTTTTTTACCAGGTCCATGTTTACCAGTCCTGCCGTCGTTGTGGTTCAGGATCAAATTTCGGGTCAACGTTTTGCGGAACTCGGTACATCTTCTGAACGGATTGTTTTAAGTGGCAACCTGAAATTTGATCTGCTTCCCCCCGAAAACAGTGAAGAGCAGATTCTCTATCAGAATCTTTTTGCTGCCGAAATCTCGGTTGTCGTGGCCGGGTCTACGCATCCCGGGGAAGAGGAGATGATTCTGATCGCTTGGGAAAAATTTGCTTTACAGTCTCCTGAAATTTTTAAGTCCGCTTGTCTGGTGTTGGCTCCTCGTCATCCGCAGCGTTTTGCCGAGGTAGCCGATTTTCTGACCTCAAGGGAGGTTGATTTCCTGTGCTTTTCATCCGCTAAGGAGAAATCGTCATCCCTCACTTTACCGAAAGTGCCATCGGTTTTGTTGCTTGATACCCTTGGCGACCTGATTTACTTTTATCGTCTGGCCCGTTTTGCAATTATTGGCGGAACCCTGGTTCCCGGGATCGGCGGCCATAATCCTCTGGAGGCAGCGGTTTTTGCCAAAGCGGTTGTTCACGGTCCCTATATTGCTAATTTTAGAGATGGCTTTGGCTATCTAGATGATCAGGGCGGGGGACTCTTGGTCTCCAGTCAGGGGGAGCTTGATGAGCTTTTCAATCGATGCTTGCGAGAATCCCGCTATGCTCAAGATGAGGGCCTTAAGGCGGCGGCCACCGTGTATCGCCATCGTGGGGCGGTTAACCGAACGATGGCCTTTTTGGAACAAACTTTCGGGCTTTCATAGGAAGATAAAGTTTGACTTTTTCACTCTCATTTCGTTACAATCAGAGACTGTGATTTTTACGAATAAATCAAGGTCATCCCACGAATTTGTGGCCAAGTTGGAAATTATATTGAAAGGAAAACGGTTATGGCTAAATTAAATGAAGGAATGACCTATAAGGATGCCGGGGTCGATATCGAAGCTGGTAACCGCTTGGTTAAAAATATCGCTCCTTTGGTAAAAGAGACTTTTCGACCAGAGGTGTTGGCCGATATCGGTGGTTTCGGGGCGCTTTTTTCTCTGCGAGCGGAAAAATATCGTGATCCCGTGCTGGTCTCTTCCACTGATGGTGTCGGGACCAAATTGAAAATTGCTTTTTTAGCAGATAAGCATGACACGATTGGTATCGACCTGGTTGCCATGGTGGTCAACGATATTGTGGTTCAGGGTGCCGAGCCCCTCTTCTTTCTCGATTATCTGGCAACCAGTCGACTGAATGTTGAGCGCGCCACCGAGATCATTGCCGGTATTGCCAATGGTTGTAAGGAGGCCGGTTGCTCCTTGATTGGTGGAGAGAGTGCTGAAATGCCGGGCTTTTATCAGGGGTCTGATTATGAGTTGGCAGGTTTTGCCGTTGGTGTCGTTGATAAGTCTCAGCTTATCGATGGTTCGGAAGTCAAGGTTGGCGACCGGATTATTGGTCTGGCATCTTCTGGCCTGCACAGCAATGGCTACTCTCTGGCGCGGCGGGTCTTGCTCGAAGAGAGGGCTTATGATTTGGGTGAAAAGTTACCTGAATTGGAGTTGACTATTGGTGAGGAATTGCTGCGGCCGACCCGTATCTATGTGCGGACGATTCTTAATTTGCATCGTGATTTTCGTTTGAAAGGGATAGCCCATATTACCGGTGGTGGTCTTCAGGAGAATATCGTCAGAGTGGTACCTGACCGTTGTCAGGTGCGGATTGATCCTCAAACTTGGCCGCGTTTGCCGATTTTTAAGCTCATTGCCCAGCAGGGTAAGGTCGCGGAAAAAGAGATGCTGACGACATTCAACTGTGGTATCGGTATGGCTCTTATCGTGCCTGTCGAAGAGGTTGATGATATCCTTGAGCGGCTCCATGGTCTTGGAGAACAGGCTTATGTGATTGGTGAGATCGGTAAACGGGAACCCGAAGATGAACCAATTATTTTTCTAAAGCTTAGAAGGACGAGGAGAATAAATGATTAAAATCGGGGTTTTGATCTCGGGCAGCGGCAGTAATCTGCAGTCGATTATTGAAGCGGTCAATGATGGAAGCATTGCCGGAGAGATTGCGCTGGTTATAAGTAATAATGAAGAAGCCTATGGTTTGACCCGGGCGAAGAGTTATGGTATCCCAACAAAAGTTATAAAACATGGTGAGTATGGTCAGCGTCAGGAGTTTGATCAAGAGTTACTTCGTGTTCTTAAGAGGAGTCGGGTAGAATTGGTTGTCCTGGCAGGGTTCATGCGGGTTTTGGGTGCCACTTTTTTGGCCGCTTTCCCTGAACGAGTGATCAATATTCACCCTGCCATCCTACCCTCTTTTCCCGGCACTCACGGTCAAGGGCAGGCTTTTGACTACGGTGTCAAGCTGGCGGGTTGCACGGTTCATTTTGTTGATGAAAAGGTTGACCATGGACCGATTATCATGCAGGCTGCCGTCCCGGTATTGGCGAACGACAGTGAAGATCGTCTAGCCGCCCGAATCCTTCGTTGTGAGCATAAAATTTTCCCTCGGGTGTTGGCCTTCTATTGTGCCGGCCAGCTCCGGGTGGAAAATCGAAAAGTGCTTATTTCAGGAATCGATGAATCACCGCTTGAAGAGCAGTTCCTGATCTCCTGCCCCGGTAGCGAGTAGCTATTGAAGTTATTTTGAATGAGTTTTGAACAGGAAATTTTCTATGAACGATAGTCAGCAACCGGCAATGATTGATGACCTTTTGCAGAATAATCGTTACGATCCGGTTCCGGAACGGGTCGAACTTGTGCAGACTCATGCTTCCTGGGTCTTTCTCGCCGGTGATTATGTTTATAAGATAAAAAAACCGGTTGATTTTGGTTTCCTTGATTTTTCAACTCTGGCCAAAAGACGCCTGTTTTGTCAAGAGGAACTTCGTCTGAATCGTCGTTTAGGCGGTGATTATTATCTCAGGGTGGAGAATGTCGTCAGGCGTGATGGCGGTTATTTTCTGGGTGGTGATGGTACGATTGTAGATTATGCTGTGGTTATGCGGCGTTTACCTGAAACTTTTTTAATGCGCCGGCTTCTGGTGGAAAATCAATTGCAGAAAAGTCAGCTTGATGAATTGGTTGAGCTGTTACAATCTTTTTATGAGCAGGCCCAAGTTTTTAAGGATGGCCGCTTTGGTTCCCGTGAGAAGGTTCGTTTCGATGTCGAGGAGAATTTCTCCCAGACCAAAAGTTTTGTTGATGATACGATTCGGGCCCGAGACTATCAGCGTATCATCGACTTCAGCCGAAAATTTTTGCATGATCGGCATAAGCTTTTTGTACGTCGGGTTAAAGAGGGAGCCGTGCGTGAAGGCCATGGTGACCTACATATGGAGCATGTCTGTCTGCCGCCCGGGGCGCCGCTGGTTTATGACTGTATCGAATTTAATCAACGTTTTCGGCGCCTAGATGTGGTCAATGATCTTGCTTTTCTAGCGATGGATCTGGAAGAGAATAATCGCTTTGATTTGGCCGCCTATTTTATCGATCTTTGTCGCCAACGTCTGGGTTCCCTTTTTGAGCCGGAACTGTTGTTTTTTTACAAGTGTTACCGGGCCTATGTTCGGGGCAAGGTGTTGAGCTTTTTAAGTGCAGATGTGGCCCTCGAACGGACGGCTAAAATTCAGGCCCGGAACCGGGCTGCGCGTTATTTTCGCTTGGCGACCATTTATGCTTCGCCACCGCCTGAGGGTATTACTTTGTTGGCCGGGGTCAGCGGTAGTGGTAAAAGTTATCTGGCCCAGGCGATGTCCGCTTTATGGGGGATCAAATGTTTGCGCTCTGATGTCGTACGCAAAGAGTTGCAGGGGCTTGCCGGGCAGAAGGCAGCAGCTCCATTTGGTCAGGGGATTTATAGTCGGGGGACGACGCAGAAAACCTATCAGATGTTGGCTGAACAGGCCGCTGCCGTAGTTTCTTCAGGGAGCCCGGTGATCGTTGATGCCGCCAGCCTGAAAACCGCTGATCGCCAGTTTATCTACGAGGTTGCCAAAAGCCATAAGGTTCCGATTCGGTTGCTTGTCTGCCGGGCGCCCTGGCCGGTTCTGGAGGAAAACTTAAGGAAACGTGAGGCTGAAGGAGTTGATGTTTCCGACGCTGATATTAATATTGCCAGACGTCAGCGTTTTGAACCACCAACCCAGGAAGAACTTGAAATGGTCTCCTGGTTAGAGATCGACACTCGCCATGATCTAGTTGAACAACTTTATCAATTGGTGATGGCAAATTAAAATCTATACTTTTTCGGGCTTTCAAGTCGTGTTTGTCGGTAGCGAAATGGTAACCTTCTGTTCTCGGTGATTTGGGGGAGGTCCTTTCTTTTTTCGGACAGAGCTCAGAGAGGGGATAATCAGGGGAACGGCTTCATCTATAGTATCAATTCCGAAAAAGCGCATTTCATCTCTGGCCGCAAGTGGCAGGTCCTCAAGATTTTTCAGGTTCTCACGGGGCAGGATGATGCTGGTAATGCCGGCTCGGCGGGCGGCAAGAACTTTTTCCTTGATGCCGCCGACCGGTAGGACGCGGCCTGAAAGAGAGATCTCCCCGGTGACCGCAATCTGATGATCAGCGATCCGGCCGCTGGCCAGAGAGAGCAGAGTCAGGAAGATGGCTAAACCGGCTGAAGGACCATCTTTCGGGATTGAGCCCGATGGTATATGGATGTGGATCAGATGTTTATCAAAGAAATCCCCCTCTATTCCGTAGCTGGGACTCAGGCTGCGCAGATAGCTTAAGGCGGTCTGGGCGGACTCCTTCATGACTTTTCCTAACGATCCGGTCAGGGTCAGATTATCGCCTTTTTCACTCTCCATTAAAGCAGCTTCGATAAAGAGAATGTCACCGCCGGTCGGGGTCCAGGCGAGGCCGGTAACGATGCCGATACGGCTCCGGGCGGCAGCCAGCTCCTTATGGTACCGGGTCGGACCAAGGAACTCCCCCAAATCCCGGCTGGTGATCGATTTCGGAATTATTTTGCCGGCAACTTTATCTCGAGCGCATTTACGCATTATTTTACCGATCATCTTTTCCAGATTGCGGACCCCCGATTCACGAGTGTAGTGAGTAATAATGTTGTCTAAAGCTTCGTCGGTAAAAGTTATTCTTTCCTTTTTAAGGCCGTGGTTCTCACGCTGTCGGTCAAGCAGGTAACGGTAGGCGATACTCTTTTTTTCCTCTTCGCTGTAGCCGGGCAGGGCGATAATCTCCATCCGATCTAAGAGCGGGGCCGGAATTGGATCACTCTGGTTGGCGGTCGCAATAAAGAGGACCCGGCTTAAATCAAAGGGTAGGTTGAGGTAGTTGTCGACAAAGGAGTTATTCTGCTCCGGATCCATTACTTCAAGCAGGGCCGAAGCCGGATCGCCGTGAAAATCACTTCCCAGTTTGTCAATTTCATCAAGCATAAAAACGGGGTTTCGGCTTGCCGCCCGTTTGATTTCCTGGATAATTTTGCCGGGCATGGCACCTAAATAGGTACGCCGGTGACCCCTGATCTCAGCTTCATCATGGATCCCACCCAAAGAGAGGCGGATGAATTCTCTGCCCATGGCTCGGGCAATCGATTTACCGAGTGAGGTTTTGCCGACCCCGGGAGGACCCACCAAGCAGATGATCGGGCCCTTCATATCTTTGTTGAGCTGGCGTACAGCTAGATGTTCGAGGATTCTCTCTTTGATTTTGTCAAGGCCGAAATGGTCCTCGTCGAGAATCTTTTCAGCCTTGTTAAGGTCAAGGTTCTCCCGGTTTTCATCTTGCCATGGAAGTTCGGAGACGTATTCGACATAATGGAGGATGTTGTGGTAATCGGGGGCGGCCGGATTCATCCGTTCCAAACGATCAATCTCTTTGGTGATGGTTTTGTGAAGCGGCTCGTCGAGTTCAAGTTCAGCAATCTTATTTTTAAGTTCAGACAGTTCTTCATCCTCATTTTGCACTCCAGATTGGAACCCGGTCTGACGACGGGGCCAGCGTGTTGCATCAGGATTACCAGGTACTCCTTTATCCAGCTTCTTTTGGCTCTCATAAAGTAGTTGGTGAACTAGTTTGAGGCGGTCTCTTGGATTGATCAGGGAGAGAGCTTGCTGCTGGATTGTGAAGTTCGGTTGCAGGTAGATGATGATGAGATCGGCGAGATGTCCAGGGTTGTTGATGCGGTCAAGCAGGCCGGTTGCTGACTCGGGTAACGGTTGGCCGGCGGCACAGCAGTTTTTGAGCAGGCTTAAAGAACTCTCCATGAGCATTTGTGTGGTGCTGTCGGAGTGTTGTTGGGCACTCTCCTGATAACCGGCAATCAGGGCTTGAGGTTGCTTGTCTGTATCAAGCAGGCGTAAAAATGATATACGGCAAAGGCCTTCGAGTACGGCTTCCAGTTGCGATTTGTTTTTCAGCTTTGTCTGGCTTACCCGGCAGGCGGTGCCGACCGGATAGATATTGTCGTAGGTCGGCGGAAAGTCTCCGGCTCGACGTTGGTTGGCAATTGCGATAAGCTCATTCTTTTTCTGACAATCGAGCAGGAGCTCGATATCTTCACGGCGCCTGACGGTGATACTGATTGCCAATAGCGGGAAGATGACGATGTTTTCAATAAATAGAATCGGGAGACGGTCGGGAAGGAGCTGGGTTGGGTTTGAACTCACGGGAAAAGCTGCCTCATCTGGTTTGGCTTGAGAGGGTTATTTATAATGTGAATGTAGGTTGTCAAGGGGCTTTTGTCAAGTTCAGATGGTTTTTTTACTATGTCATCACTTTGGTTTGGAAAAAGACTTCCAGGTAGGGGAGGTTGACGCGTGGAGAATAGAGTTGCAGATGGGTGCCCGGAGCTTGGTTTCCGGTGACTGTCTGTTCAATCTCCAGTGCCAGTTCGGGGATAAGCAGCAGGGCTTTTCGACCCCATTCAGCAACCACTATGCCTAATCCCTGCCAATCCGGGTGGCGTTGCAGGAAGACTAGGGTCCAGTGGCGGTTGGAGAGGCGTTCGGCTTGGCGAATCCGGTTGCTGGTTGAACTGACTGCGGCAATCCGGGCTGTGATCTGATTTTTGTCCAGGGTTGGCAAGCCGGCCAGATGTAAACGAATCTGTTGATGGGCAACCAAATCAAGGTAGCGCCTCAAGGGACTTGTAACCCTGATATAGGCATCCAGACCGAGACCAAAATGGGGTTGGGGAGAGCAACTCAGGCGGCCGGGGCGCATCGTCCGACGCTTGGCGAACATGGCAACTATGGGTGGCAGGTCATCAGTTTCAGGCAGGTCGTTCGGCGGAATTTGACCGGCGTGCGGCATCGACAGGTCATGCTTTTTCGCATATTGAGCACATGCAGCCCCGGCCATCAGCATCGCTTCACTTACTAGATTGCGACTTATAAGGTTTGGCAGGGGTGTAATTGTGATACGGTCACCGACAACCTTTATCTTGCATTCGGGAAGATCGATTTCGATGGCTCCGGCTTTCAGTCTTTGTTCCCGATGGGCTTTTGTTATGGCGAGAATCTTTGTCAGTTGACAGTTATCTGTAAGTAACTTTTCTGCCTCGTTGTAGCTGAGACGGGTTACCCTGATGTGGCTGGGGATTATTTCAAGATCCAGGATAGTTCCATGTTCATCAACTTCCAGAGCAAAAGAGAGGGCTGGCGAGATCTCCTGGAGGCCGACGCCGAGTTTGTTGGTCAAACTTTGGGGCAGCATAGCCTGAGTGATTTCTGGTAGATAGATGGTTGCGGCTCTCTCTCTGGCTATTTCATCAACCGGACTGTCAACGTTTATCACGCTGGCGACATCGGCAATATGAATCCAGAGCCGCCGGCCGTCAAAACTTATCGCATCATCAGGGTCATTGCTGTCATCATCATCAATGGCGAAGGCTGTAAGCTCGGTCAGGTCGAGGCGTTTTTCATCGGTTAAGGGTTGTGGTTCTTGGCTCTGTTGCTCTGGAAAATCGTCACCAGACAATTCGAGGCGTTGTGGGTACGGATTAAATGAGGCCTTCCAAAAATCCAGCTCAAGGAGGAGGGCGTGAGCATTTTCTCGTGACTGTTGACGACCTAAATGCTGTAAAAGCCGGCTTTCCGTACCCCGTTCCAGGGCCAGTTTTTCAACTTCAGTTAGGAAGTTTCGATCAGAGTCGATGATGGTCTTTTTAGCGACTCTTTTAATAAAGGCCTGCCAGCTTTCATGGCGGGCTTTTTTAGCGGTCCTTTTTTCTTTCTCCTGAAGATATTCTTCATCGGAACGAGCTTTGATAAGGCGTGGTGAGCCATGGAAATGGATTCCTACAGTGACGATTTGCCAAGCACTCCATATGGCTGAAGCGGTGGTCTGGTTAAAGACCAGTTCGGCGAGCTCCTCTAAAGTTGTTTCTTCTCCACTTAAAAGAGAGCGCGCTTCTTCAAGATCATCGGTGGCCGGAGTTAAGAGTTTTAGCTCGGTAAACGGGCCGGGGTGAAGGAAGGTAATGTCCTTGGGTCGTACTTTTTTAATTTGGGGTTGGGAAAGGAGTTCGATCTCAATTTTTTTGCCAAGCTGGACAAGCTTTGCCGGTTGACTTTTGTAAAGTAGAAGAGCTCCGATTTTGAGGTGGGTTAGGGTCATATTTTTTTGAATTTTTATCAAACCTTTTGTAGGAAAGAGAGTTCTTTGGTGACTTGTGACTGATTATTGAGATTGAATTCCAGCCGGCGGCGCAGGTGAGTCGTAAGGACGTCATCAATAGTGAGATTTGAAGTTTATCCAGTGTCCGGTCAAATCCTTTCAGTCTAGAAAAATCGTAAAGCTTTTCTCAATGTATTTTGTTGCAGCCTATTCGTTCAGGGTTCAACTGTCAACCTTAAATTCTCAATGTGCACTGTTTGTT
>CAZUXG010000056.1:0-12745 GCA_964623985.1 uncultured Thermodesulfobacteriota bacterium
GCAATAAAAAAAGGTCCTCAAAATGATTTTATAGTTGTTTTGAGGGCTTTTTTATGTCTGAATTAGAGTGTTTTAATTGAGCTATGATAGCAAAAAGGCTATATGTCAGTGGTCAGTAAAGTCCTGCTCATTACTATAGTATCGGTGAAAATATTTTTCACCACTAAGTGCGAAGTTGCACGAAGAAAAGCTGATTTCAAACTCAGCGACCTTTGTGGTGTGTATAAAAAATGTTTTTAGGTTTTGTCTAGGCCGGGCTATGAGTTGAAATTTTGGGGGAAGTGTTGAAGAGTAAAAACAAGTTGTGTAAGCCGAATGTACTGGTTGGCTTCTGTTTAGGGATTGTGGCCTTTCCTCTGCCCCGTAGAGGAACTTATTTTTCGTTGAAAAAATGTTCCAGACGATTCATCCCTTCGGCGATATTTTCGAGTGAGTTGGCGTATGAGAAACGCAGGTAACCTTCACCGTTTTTACCGAAATCAATTCCCGGAGTGACCCCGACGCCAGCTTCTTCAAGAATCTCAAAGGCAAAGTCGTAGGTGTTGTTAGTAAACTTTTTGGCATTGGCAAAAATGTAAAATGCTCCGGTCGGTTCGACGGCGACGCGCAAACCAATCTCGCGAACCCTTTTAAGCATGAAGCGGCGCCGCTCATCGTAGATCTTTCGCATCTTTTCCAGATCTTTGGAAACCTCGGGTGAAGTTAAAGCGGTAATCGCCGCTTCCTGACCGAAATGGCTGGCCGAGATCATAAAATTCTGCTGCAGGGTCTGTAGGGTTCGCATAAAACGAGGTGGGGCGATCAGGTAGCCTAAGCGCCAGCCGGTCATGGCGTAGAGTTTTGAGAAGCCATTAAAGACAAAGGCGTTGTTCGTGTATTCAAGGATGGAGTGCTCTTCACCTTCGTAAACCAGGCCGTGGTAAATTTCATCGGAAAGTAGCGTGACGTCGAGATCGGCCAGCTCCCGCATACGGTTGGCCTCAAGCAGGTTGCCGGTCGGGTTGGCCGGTGAATTAATCAAAATTGCTTTGGTTTGCGGGGTGAGGCTTTTTTTCAAGGTTTGCGGTTCGTATTGGAAACCGTTATCCTCGTAGACCTTGATAAATTGCGGGGTGCCGTCACAGTAGGAGACAAAATTGCCGTAACAGGCGTAGCCGGGATCGCTGACCATGACTTTGTCGCCAGGATTGAGCAGGGCGGCGCAGGCCAGCATCAGGGCCGGGGAGGTGCCGGAGGTGACGAGAATCTGTTCCGCTTGGATCTTGACTCGGTAGCGTTTCAGGTAGTAATCAGCGATTGCCTGCCTTAACTCAAAGGTACCGAGGCTGTGGGTATAGTGGGTTTTGTCAGCTTTAAGGGCTTTGACAGCAGCCTCTTTTATTACTTTCGGAGTTGGAAAATCGGGCTCACCCACCGCTAGATGGATAATTGAACGGCCCTCGCGTTCAAGTTCCTGGGCTCGTTCCAGGATATCCATCGCCATAAATGATTTCAAGCCTGCCGCTTTATGGGAAAATCCTGTCTTTTGCAAAGTTCTCACCTCAAAATTTCTCGAATATTTTAAATTGATCGAAGTTTTGACCATTTTGCGCCCTGAGCGATAGCGAGGTAGCACTCTTGGGGTGCGCGTAAAACTTTATTGTTAATGATCTAATGGAGTTAAATTGAAAAATCAAGTCTCAATCCAGATTTTTAGGCTTAAGTGGATTGCTTTAATCGGTGGTCATGTGTTATAGGCGCGTGTTTCAGTCTTTTTAACTATGTAGCGTGGCTTTTTGTTAGCGTTCGGATATCTCGGACCAGGATTGGTAATTATGTTTGCGACTGAAAAGTTGATCAAAATGGCTCTTGAAGAAGATTTGGGTTCAGGAGATGTGACAACCCTGTCAACCGTGCCGCCGGGTACGCTTGCAAGCGCTTTAATCAAAGCCAAACAGGAGTGTGTGGTTGCCGGGATTCAGGTTTTAGGTCGGGTCTTTCGGACCCTTGACCCAGCGCTTAAGATAGAAGCCCGGGTTGCGGATGGAGATCGTCTTAAGGTTGGAGACTCGATAATGGCGGTGAGCGGCAATGTTATTTCGATCCTGATGGCCGAACGGGTAGCTTTGAATTTTGTTCAGCGGCTTTGTGGAGTTGCGACTTTGACGTCACGTTTTGTGGCTGCGGTTGAAGGTTTTCAGGCCGAGATTGTTGATACTCGAAAGACGACGCCGGGTTGGCGTTCCCTGGAAAAATATGCGGTTCAGATCGGTGGTGCCAGGAATCATCGGCATGGTCTTTTTGATGGTATTCTGATCAAGGATAACCATATTCGGGCCGCCGGCACGATCACCGATGCTATTACCCATGCCCAGCGTTTGGCCCCCCATGGTTTGAAGATTGAGGTAGAGGCCGCTGATCTTGACGAGGTTAAAGAAGCGGCTCGTTCAGGAGCTGATATAATTTTGTTCGATAATATGGAGGAGGCTCTTTTGCAAGAGGCGGTAACTTTTGTGCGTGACCGGTTCCCAGCTATAAAGTTGGAAGCTTCCGGTGGTATAGTGCTTGATAATGTGGCGCAAGTGGCCGCCTGTGGGGTTGACTTTATCTCGGTCGGCGCTTTGACCCATTCTGCACCGGCTATTGATATCTCTCTTGATCTGGTTTCATGATAAAGCCTTTTCTTAGTCCCTGGGGAAGTGAGGTATTATCATTTCAAAGCTTAGATTCAACCAGTCGCTATCTTTGGCAGCAAGCCCTTGATGGGGCTCCGCATGGCTTAGTTGTGGTTGCCGATCAACAGCTTTCAGGACGCGGGCGGCGCGGGCGGGAATGGCATTCACCAGTTGGTTTGAACCTCTATTTTTCGGTTCTCCTGCGACCCTGTCTGCAATTTGAACAGGTCCCGCAATTATCATTGGTGACCGCCGCAGCTTTGTGGGAAACCCTGGCCGATGAATGTTCCGGGTTGCAGATTAAATGGCCCAATGATCTTCTCTGTCAGTCCCGAAAACTGGCTGGTATCCTTTCTGAAATGAAGCCTGGGGCAGAGACTCCCGAATTTATTATTGTCGGGGTTGGCCTTAATGTTAATGCTTTGCTTTCCGATTTCCCCACCGAACTGCAGGATTTGGTTACCTCTTTAAGTTGTGAATGTGGCAGGAATTTTGATCTTTCTGAACTATTGGATAGAATCTTGCGGGAGTTTGCTCTTTTTGAAGAGCGGTTTTATCGGGAGGGCTTAAAGGGGTCAATTCGAGATCTTATCAATCGTAACTTCTTTCTTGCTGAAAAGGATGTGGTTATCCATTCCGGTGTTCATCGAAGAGTTTGCCGGGCTCATTCTATAGATGATTCGGGTCGCCTTTTAGCGACCACTAAAAATGGTCAGGAGATGGTCTTTGCGGCGGGCGAGGCCTGTCTGGAAAAGCGTGACTCAATATAGACTATATAGGATTTCTTAATGATAGTGGTAATTGATGTTGGCAACACACATTCGGTTTTAGGTATCTACCGGGATGATTTGTTGCTCGATAATTGGCGTATCTCGACTTCTACCCACCGGACCCGGGATGAGTATATAATCCTTCTGCAGGGGTTTTTGCGTTCCTTGGACGCGGATCCCCGTGAGGTTTCCGGAATGATGATCTCCTGTGTCGTGCCGCCGGTTCTCAATGAACTTCTAGGTATGGCCAGTAAATATTTCCATTTTCGACCATTGGTGGTTGGTCCGGGGGTTAAGACCGGTTTGCCGATTTTGCTCGATAATCCGCGCGAAGTCGGTGCCGATCGCATTGTCAATGCCGTGGCCGCCTATCAGAAACATAAACAGGCGATGGTGATTATCGATTTCGGTACGGCAACGACTTTCGATTGTGTCTCGCAAAAGGGAGAGTATATCGGCGGGGTTATTGCTCCCGGTATGCATATTTCGATGGAAGCTCTTTGTCAGAGAGCTTCCAAACTGCCGCGGGTGGAATTGATTCGCCCGCCGGAGGTGGTCGGCAAGAATACGGTGCAATGCATGCAGTCGGGGATTGTTTATGGTTATCTGTCTCTGGTGGAGGGGCTGGTTGTTAAGATCAAGGAAGAGCTAAAACTTGACCTTCTCGTAGTTGCTACAGGGGGATTGGCAAAAGTTGTTGACCGGGAGATCGGGATTATTGATGATGTTGATGAGTTTCTCACTCTGTCGGGATTAAAATATCTTTATAATCTTAATAGTATAAATAAGGGACTTGACAAAGCCGGTTTAATACAATAATAATTGTCAACTTTAGATTTTAATCTTAAAATGGTTTATTTTTATGAAATTGACGAGAGCATCAGATTATGCGATTCGTGGGGTTGTCTATATGGCGATGCAGCCTCATGGTTCGATTGTTGTAATTCCTGAAGTAGCTCGGGAGATGGATGTGCCGGTTGGTTTTCTGGCGCGTATCTTTCAGAGTTTGAGCCGGGCCGGGATTGTGATATCGCATCGCGGCAAAAAAGGCGGCTACTCAATGGCTCGAAAACCGCTTGAGGTGACCCTTCGTAATGTAGTCGAGGCGGTCGAGGGCGATATTAAGCTCAATATCTGTCTTGATGGTTACAATGCCTGTGATCGGATGAGTTTTTGTCCGATTCGTGAAAAGTTGGCCAATGTCCAGGATGATCTGGTAACCAGTTTGGATAAAACCAATTTTGCCGAGCTTGCAACTCTGGAGAAAGCTCATCGGGATACGCTCAAATAAATTTTAGGAAAACTATTCAGTCAACATTTTCTGCAGTTTTTCAAGTATAGTTAAGGCTTTGATCGGCGTTGTCCGGTTAAGGTCTTGTTTTTTGATAAGCTCGGTAATTTTGTTGCCCGGTGGGCTGGTCGGCTCCAGAAGAGGTAGGTAGCCGCTTTGTTGTCCATCCGTTTTGCTGGTCAATACGCTTTTGCCGGTCATCCTCAGGTTGCCACCGGCCGCGATTTCGGCGGCTTCCAGGTTGGCCAGAATTTGTCGGGCTTTTTCCAGCACCAGATGCGGGATGCCGGCCAACTTGGCTACCTCAATACCATAACTGTGATTGGTTGATCCTTTGCTTATGCGGCGTAAAAATGTGATGCCGTCGGCCCGTTGCTGAACCGCAACATTGTAATTTCTGATGCGGGTTTTGATCAGTTCAAGTTCGGTAAGTTCATGGTAATGTGTGGCAAAGAGGGTCAGGCTGCCAAGTTTATCATGGATCTCTTCGGCAATTGCCCAAGCCAGGCTCAAACCATCAAAAGTACTGGTACCCCGCCCGATCTCATCCAGAATGATTAGACTTTTAGCAGTTGCCTGATGGAGTATCCTGGCGGTTTCAGTCATCTCAACCATGAATGTTGAAAGGCCTCGACTTAAGTTGTCGGAGGCTCCGACCCGGGTGAAAATGTGATCAAAGATACTTATCCTGGCAGATCTTGCCGGCACAAAACCGCCCATCTGGGCCATGAGAACCAGGAGGCCGTTTTGTCGGAGAAAAGTCGATTTACCGGCCATATTGGGACCGGTGATAATCCATAGCTGTTCTTTTTCACCTTTGAGACAAGTGTTGTTGGGAACAAAATTTTCGCTTAATGATTCAATGACTGGGTGTCGGCCATCTTCAATTTCCAGGAGTTGCTGGTCAATGACGATCTCGGGTCGGCAATAGTGGTGTTCGTCGGCGACCTCGGCGAGGCTGCAAAGGACATCAAAAAGGGTCAGGCGCAAAGCCGAATCACGAATATGACTAATTTCTAAAGCTGCGTCCTGACGCAGGGCGAGGAAGATTTCATGCTCTAAGGCATTGATTTTTTCTTCTGCACCCAGGATCTTTTCTTCATACTCTTTTAATTCCGGTGTGATAAAGCGATCCGCATTAGTCAAGGTCTGGCGTCTTTGATAATCTTCCGGAACCTGTTCGAGGTTTCTTTTAGTCACCTCTATGTAGTAGCCAAAAACCCGGTTAAAACGGACTTTAAGACCGTTGATACCACTTCTTTTCTTTTCCTTTTGCTCATACTCGATAAGCCATTGTTTGCCGTTTTTGCTGATTTGGCGCAGCTCGTCAAGTCGGTCGTCGAGGCCGTCGCGGATAAGTTTGCCGTCGGTGATTGAAATTGGTTGTTCGGGTAGGAGAAACTGCTCTATTTTTTCCTTTAGTTCTTTAAGTTCATGCAGACCTCTTAGGGCTTGGTTGATTAGGGTCGGTTGAATCGGTAGATTGCTGAGCATTTCTTTAATGTCAGGTATCAAAGCCAGAGAATCTTTAAGGCTCAAGAGATCACGACCCGTGGCTTTGGCTGCCGCCAGGCGCCCGGCCAAACGGTCGAGATCGTAGAGTTTCTTAAGCTGGTTTCTAAGCTGGAGCCGGCATCTTTTTTCTTCGAGCAGGGTTTGGACGGCATCCAGACGTTGTTCGATAAGCTCTTTGTCGAGTAGTGGGAAGAGGAGCCACTCCTTTAGCTGTCGACTTCCCATACTGGTTTGACAATGGTCGAGAACCCCTAAAAGGCTCCCCTGTTTGTTGTGTTCCTGCATGGTGCAGAGGAGTTCGAGGTTGAAGATGACATTACGGTCAACCTGCATGAAGCTCGACGGCTGAAAGATAGTTATTTCCTGGATATGGTTGAGTGCCGCGTTGGTTTGGGTCTCTTTGGCATAGGCCAGAGCGGCTCCGGCCGCCCCGACCCCGGGGCCTAAATGCTGGCCGCCGAAACCGTCGAGGTTGAGAGTGCCGAAGTGTTGACAGAGGAGTTTACGTCCCCAGTTGGGAGAAAAGGATTCACTCTCTTGGCGCAGAGTAAAATGGGTTTTGCCAAACTGTTTGCGAATCTCTTTTTGCCAGTCATTGTCCCGGCTTGTACGAGCCGGCGGGAGAAGGATTTCGGTTGGCTCACAGCGTCCCAGTTCGTCAAGTAAGGCTTCTTGATCAGGTAATTCCGTGACCCTGAATTTCCCGGTACTGACATCAAGCAGGGCAAGACCGAAGAGCTCAGTTTTTTGCTGATTATGTAAGATCGCGGCCAGAAAATTGTCTTGGTCAGGGGGCAGGCTGTCACTTTCCAGGTTGACCCCTGGAGTAATGATCTTGGTGACCTCCCGGCGGACCAAACCTTTGGCCTGCTTTGGATCTTCGACCTGGTCGCAAACGACAACCTTATAGCCGGCCTTGACCAGAGATGCAATGTAGCCGGTTGCGGCGTGGTGAGGAAAGCCGCACATCGGGACGGCATCATCATTTTTCTTGTTGCGACTGGTAAGGGTTATTTTTAAAGTCCGGGCTGCAATGGCGGCATCATCGAAGAAAATTTCATAGAAGTCCCCCATTCGAAAGAGCAGCAGTTTGTCGGCATGCTTCTCTTTGACGGCCATATATTGACGCAGCATCGGGGTCAGTTTCTTGATTTGCGGTAGATGTTTTTCAGTTGTCATATCTTTCAATTAACCTTTTCGATGCGGGGGGCAGGATTGGAGGTTTCAGTGTTGGGCTATGTTCTGATAGTTAAACTTCCAGATTCACTCCCCTGTCGCCAATCTATTTTGACCGATCTGAGGTTTTTGGCCTTACTGTGAAGGCAGAGTTTTTCAGCGGCGATCTGGAGGTGTTTTTTTTCTCCTTTGAGGATGGTGACCGGCCCGGCCATCTCGGTCAGGTGCAGAATAAAGCAGTTATTGTCGGCCGTTTTGAGAAGTTGCTGGTTGTCGTCATGATTGCGGCCGACAATGACAAAGTCCGAACTTTCTGCCAACGGATAGAAACGTCCAAATTTCAAAAGATTAAGATCGTTAGCGGTTGGGGTGCCCTGATAGAGGGTTTTTACCCGTTGTGCAAAACCCGGATCGGTCAGCAGGCAACCTCCGGCCGGGGTCGGATAATTGGTGATCTTAAGTTTTTCCGCTAGGGCGATTTGGGGTTTGCGTCCTCGGCCACTGAAATCAAAGAGTTGCTCGCGGTCAATAATTCCCCGCTCTTCAGCCTTAGTTGGGGTTAAGAGTTTAGCGCTTAAAGGTCGCAGTAAGAGGCCTTCGGTCAGGCTCAGTTTCTCAATGCGGCGCATGGTATCGCGGCGTTGTGAGAAGGGGCGTTGGCCAACGACTTCACCGGTTACAATACAGTCTGCCTGCCAGGCTTCAGCCAGGATCCGGGCCTGGCTGAGCATCATGATCTTGCAATCAAGACAGGGGTTGAAATTTTTACCGTAGCCATATTGGGGTGCGGACAGCATGTGTAGATAGTTGTCAGTTAAATCAATGATGGTGAGATCTATGGCGTAAGTGGTTTTTATTTTGTCGCAAAACTCCGGCTCACGGCCTTTGATTTCATAACCGAAGAAAGGGGTGATGAATTTTATGGCCTGAACCTTGAGGCCCTGTTGTTGGATGAGTCTGATTGCCAGAATGCTGTCCAGTCCTTGTGAAAAGAGGGCGACAACTTGGGTTTTTTCGGTGATTTGGGGAACCATGATGGGCTATGAATTTTCAGTTATGAATTTAATTTCTTCAACCACAACTGCTCCCGGACGCAAAAGTATTGGCGGGTCAACCCTTGCATCAATGATCGTTGAAGGTCGCGGATTTGGGTTTTGGTTGTCGGCAACTATCAAAAGATCGACGGTGGCTAGAAGTTGAGGGTCGAGTTGGTCGGCTTTCGTGGTTGGCGGCTGGCCGCTGAAATTGGCACTGGTTGAAATCAGGGGAAGATGTGAAAACTTTGTCAGATCATTGACCAGCGGGTGCGGGGACCAGCGTACAGCAATACTGCCATCACTTCCAAGAATGGCTGGCGGCAGGTTTTTTAAACCAGGAAGAACCATGGTCAGAGCTCCCGGCCAGTATTTTTCAGCCAGTTGTCGGGTTTTTGGGGGCCAGTAGAGAACCAGTTTCTCCAGAGCTGGATGGCTGCCAGCGACGCTTGGAAAAGGTTTGTCCGAATGACGTTTTTTTATCTCGGAAAGCCGTTGCCCAAGATCTTTGTCGAGAGCGTTTCCGCCAATTGCATAAAAGGTTTCCGTCGGGTACACAATAATCCCTCCCGATTGACAGATCGAATCAATAATCTTGAGATTTTCGGCTTGCCGAGTTTGGGAGAAAGGATAGCTGAGGGTGATCATTTCCCTTGTTGACGGCGTTTCTGGAGGCGTTCATCTTTGCTCTCGATATCGTGAGCCATCTTCCGGCGGTAATCGGCGAGTTGTCGGGCTATTTCGGGGGAGTTGGAAGCTAAAATCTGTAGAGCAAAAATGGCCGCATTGGTGGCTCCAGTCTTGCCGATGGCCATGCTCGCAACCGGGATTCCTGCCGGCATCTGGACGATGGCCAGCAGGGCGTCGATGCCCTGTAGAGAGGTGGCATTAAGGGGGACGCCGATGACCGGAAGCAGGGTATGCCCAGCGACGACACCGGCCAGGTGGGCGGCGGCCCCGGCCCCGGCGATAATTACCTTGCAGCCTTTTTTTTCTGCTTTTTTGACAATCTGCAAGGTTCGGTCCGGGGTTCGGTGGGCTGATGAGATGCGGGCTTCATGGGGAACCCCGAAGCTTTCAAGCAGGCTTGCGGCTTCACTCATGATCTCCCAGTCGGAGTCACTGCCCATAAGGATGAGAATGTCGATATTTTTTTGCATGCTATAAAGTTCCTGCTCTCTAAATTTAGATTCTCTTTAAAGCCTTACGGCCAATATCGGTACGAAAATGAGCTCCTTCCCAGCTTATCTTTGAAACCGCATGGTAGGCTTTGGCGATGGCTTGAGGGATGTTGTCACCGATTGCCGTAACCCCTAAGACCCGGCCGCCGTTGGTGATGATTTTATCATCTTCATTTTTGGCCGTGCCGGCATGAAAGACCATCACGTCTTTAAGTCGTCCCGCAAGATTCAAACCGGAGATTACCTTGCCTTTTTCGTAATTGTTCGGATAGCCGCCTGAGGACATGGCGACGCAGACCGTCGGCCTTTCATCCCATTCGACAATCGTTTTGGCGAGATGACCGGATATGCAGGCTTCAATTATGGGTAGCAGGTCACTCTTTAAACGCATGAGAATGGGTTGGGTCTCCGGGTCACCAAAACGGGCGTTGAACTCAAGCACCTTGGGAATGCCGTCTTTGATCATCAGGCCTGCATAGAGAACGCCACGATATTTACAACCTTCAGCGGCCATGGCTTTGACTGTCGGAATCATGATGTCATTCATGATTCGGCGGAACAGCCCTTCGGATATCACCGGTGCCGGAGAGTAGGCTCCCATACCACCGGTATTGGGTCCCTTATCATCGTCGAAAACCGGTTTGTGGTCTTGTGATGTGACCATCGGTACAATGATGTCACCATCGGTAAAAGCTAGAAAGGAGGCCTCTTCACCTTCGAGAAATTCCTCAATAATTATCTCTTTGCCGGCTTCACCGAAGGCCCGCCGCCGCATGATCTTGTTGATGGCGTCCTCAGCTTCCTCGACAGTCTGGGCGACAACGACTCCTTTGCCCGCCGCTAAACCATTTGCCTTAATGACAATTGGAGCACCTTTTTTGTAGACGTATTCAATGGCATCATCAAGGTTGTCAAAGGAGGCAAAGTCACCGGTTGGTATGTTGTATTTTTTCATCAGGTTCTTGCAGAAGGTTTTACTGCCTTCGAGCTCGGCCGCCGCCCGGTCGGGACCGAAAATTTTTAATTCGGCTGTTTTGAAGGCATCGACGATGCCGGCAACTAGAGGGTCTTCGGGCCCCACAATTGTCAGGTCAATATTTTCGTTGCGGGCAAACTCCAGCAATCGTTCAATGTCATCGGCATCGATCGGTACACAGGTTGCTAAAGAAGAGATCCCGGCATTGCCGGGGGCGCAGAAAATCTGTTCTATTTTATTGCTTTGGGAAAGTTTCCAGATCAAAGCATGCTCACGGCCACCGCCGCCAACTACCAAAATTTTCATTTTTTCTCCTTAGCCGGATTGGAAATATCTTTTAAAGGTTCTGACGTGTTGCTTTGTCATCAATGTTTGAAGTGGCGATTGCCGGTAAATATCATGGCCATATTGTGTTCGTTAGCTGCGGCTATCGCTTCGTTATCACGGTTTGAGCCGCCAGGTTGAATTATTGCCGTCACCCCGGCTTTGGCAGCGGCATCGATGCCGTCGCGAAAGGGGAAGAAGGCATCGGAGGCCAAAACTGAACCGGCAGTCGGTACCAGGGCTTTCATGACCGCAATATTGACTGAATCAATTCGGCTCATCTGCCCGGCGCCGACCCCGACCAGACGATTGTCGGCCGCCAGAACGATGGCGTTGGATTTGACATGTTTGCAGATTTTCCAGGAGAACTGCAGGGTCTCCAACTCTTCCGCTGAAGGTTGACGGTCGGTAACTGTCAGCCATTTGTCACTTGGGGTCTCTTTAAGGTCACGTTCCTGCAGGAGGAAACCGCCAATAACTTTTTTGATCTCCAGGCCACTTGGTTGGAATTCTTCAAGGAGTGGTGCTTCGAGCAGGCGCAAAGCTTTTTTGGTTGCTAGAATATCTCGGGCGGCCGAGCTGAAGCCCGGAGCAATGATAGCTTCAAGAAAGGTTTCGGTCAGAATTTCGGCGCTCTCTTCATCGACTTTCTGGTTTAAGGCGACGATACCGCCGAAAGCTGAGACCGGGTCGCAGGCCCGAGCCCAGCGTAGAATCTCAGTCTGTGGTGCTGAGGTCGAGGCTGCGGCACCACAGGGGTTGGTGTGCTTGATGAAGACCGCAGCCGGTTCTTTAAACTCTTTAACCAGTTCGAAAGCGGCATTGCTGTCCAAAATATTATTAAAGGAGAGCTCTTTACCTTGGAGCTGGTTGGCATTGCTGATGCACGGTTCATCAATCTTTGGATCTTTGTAGAAAGCGGCCCGCTGGTTGGGGTTTTCACCATAACGTAGATCCTGGGCCTTGGTTCCCTGCCAGGTGAAAGTTTCAGGTAGAAAGTACTGTTCCAGAGGCTGAGCATCAGGGCGTGGAAAGCATCCCAAGTAGTTGGCGATTGAGGCATCGTATAAAGCTGTTGACTGGAAAACTTTCTTGGCCAGAGAAAAATTGCTTTGCGGGCTGACCGCCCCATTGTGGGCTTGCATTTCAGCGATAATCGGGGCATAATCACCGGGATCAATGATAACCGTAACCGCCTCATAATTTTTGGCTGCCGAGCGCAGCATGGTGGGGCCGCCGATATCAATATTTTCAATGGCATCGGCAAAAACGCAATCGGGTTTGGCGATGGTTGCGGCAAAGGGGTAAAGGTTGACGACCACCATATCGATCGCTTCAATGTTGTACTCAGCCATTTTGGCGACATGCTCCGGCAGGTCGCGGCGTCCCAGGAGACCGCCGTGGATCTTTGGATGCAAGGTTTTGACCCGTCCGTCAAGCATCTCAGGAAAGCCGGTGTAATCAGAAACTTCAACTACTTCCAGGCCATTGTCTCGCAGGAGTCTGGCAGTACCGCCGGTCGAAAGGATGCGCACCCCTAAGGCGATCAGTTGTTGTGAAAATTCGACAATCCCCGCTTTATCGGAGACACTTATCAGAGCCTGTTTGACGGTAGCCATAATTTATTTCCTTTTTTAGCGAATTTTTAGATTGTTAATTTAGTTATGTAAATGTGAGAAAAACGGAAGCAGTATGAAATACCCAACCAACGCTAAAATTGCAATAAAAAATTGCTGGCGTCATAAAAATTTTTGATCTATTATTTTTTGTACAGTGAAATGTTTACTTAGCAATCCCAATATTTTTTATGAATGTACCAAATTT
>CAZUXG010000057.1:0-12652 GCA_964623985.1 uncultured Thermodesulfobacteriota bacterium
ACGGTGCATGTGAAACGTAGTGAGTCAGGGGAGGAAATTCACAGTATTGAATAACGTTTTTTCCGGCGACCAGAACCCCCATGAGAGGAAGGCCAACCAAAAACCCAAAGAGGAGAATAACAAGCAAAAAGATCTTTTTCATAGACAACAGGGTCTGCTGATATTCGAGCTTCTTTGATGCACTAGTAACAAGTCACGGGATGGCTAAGTAAAAATTTTATTCTACTTTTTGTCCATCTGCTCCAGAATTTCATACATGCTGAGGAGAGAGATCAACCAGGAAAGGGTTGATTCCGCACCTTGATTGGCGTTGATGCCGGTGGGCTGAATAGCATCGCAACACCCTCCCGTCTTAAAGTCATAAATCTGTTCGTTCAAATCATTACTGCCCAGAAACCAGTCGAGACAACGATGCCCCTGGTCAAGCCATTTTATCTCGCCGGTAGAACGAAAGGCCGCGGCACAAGCGCCGATCAGGCACATGACCTCAATGGGCTGTTGATCAAAATTAGAGGTGAGACCATTCTTGTTGTGCCAGTTCAAATTACCGATAACTGAAAGATGACCTTCCGGCGCCTGCTGTTTTTCCAGCAACCAGGTGAGAGAATCGATGCCCATTTTAAACATTTCGGGATTGGGGATCCACTGCCCAGCCAGAATCAGGGCATGGGGTAATTTGGCATTGGCATAGGTTAGCTTATTTTCACACCACAACCAGTCCGGGCTGGAACCTTTCTGAAAGAGAGCAAAGAGTTTTTCCGCCAGCAGAGCGCGTAACCGGCGGGCCGTGGTATCCCCGCCAAAAACCTCCATATAGACATGTAGAGCGATGATGACAAAGGCCCATGATCTGGGGGACTTGAAACTTTTGACAACTGGAAGACCGTCGAGAAAGAGCCGAACGGCCAGATTCCTGATCGAATCATAGGGTGCATGCCGGATGGCAACCCCCAGTCCCCAGAGGGTACGCCCGTGGGAATCTTCACTACCGATCTCTTCGAGCCAGCGCCGGTCATAGGACATGAAATTTCTGAACCGTCCATTCTCCGGATTGAAAGAGTAGTGCAAAAAAGAAAGATAGGTCTGAATTCGGGGAATGACATCCTTATCCTGGTAAAGAGCATAGTACATGGCGGCAACAATTAGTGCCCGGGCATTATCATCCACACAATAGCCGTGGTTGCGGTCTGGAATTGAATATTTGGCGTGCTGGAGAATGCCGGTGCTATCGGTCATGATGAGCATATGCTGGAGGTTGACCTCCGGCATGACACCCAGAAGCCGGGTGTCAGGTTCCAGAATTCCAGCATCCGGTCTTTCGGCATATTGTGGTATCGGCTGGTCGATTGTCCGTTCCAATATCTCAGAAAGCAGGTCGAGGTATTTTGTACCCACGGCTTTCCAGACCGCTGAACGACCGGACTGATAACCTTTTTTCCTGATCTCTTTACGTTCTTTTTCGTGCATCAAAAGATGATTGACCTTTTTGGCCAAAACCCGCGGGTCGTTAAAAGGCACCAGGCATCCTCGGCCCTCCGCCAGCAGCTCCTGGGCGTGCCAGTAGGGGGTGGAAACCACGGCTGTACCCATGCCCACTGCATAAGCCAAGGTACCGGAGACAATCTGTTCTTCCTTGAGATAGGGGGAGACATAGAGATCGGCGGCGGTCAGATATTGAGTCAAGGTCTCAAGCTCGACAAAACGGTTGTGAAACAGCACATGATCGTCAATGCCAAGACGGCGAACCAGTTGATAGAGGCTCTGCCGGTAGGCATCGCCAGTCTCTTTTATAACGTGAGGGTGCGTCTTGCCGAGGATAATATAGGAAACATCAGGGTGCTGTTCGATAATCGCGGGCATCGCCTTAAGCATGACCTCAACCCCCTTGCCGGGGCTCAGCAGGCCGAAGGTCAATATTATCTTCCGACCTTTGAGCCCGAGCTGGGTCCGGAATGGACCAGAAACGGATTCAGCAAAAGGCACGTCCGGGATGCCGTGGGGAATAAAGGTGATTTTCGACTCTTCAATGTTATAGGAATCGATGAGCAGGGTCTTAGCTTTATGGGCCATGACCACCAGGGTGTCGGTATATTGGGCCAATCTTTGGGTAACGGCACGCTGCCCGTCCGTAGGATCCTTGAGAACCGTATGCAGGATGGCAATCACCGGCATGTGCAGATTTTTTATAAGCTGGATGATGTGGGAACCATCCTCTCCCCCGAATATGCCAAATTCGTGCTGGAGAATCGCAGCATCAAATTTATGGACATTTAAAAATTCAGCGGCATGGAGATAATCAGACTGAACGTTGGCCCGTACCTGAAACCCGACCCGATCCGCATAAGGGTAACCTTTATCAATGTCATCCATGGCCACGACCGTAAGCCGTTCACCACTTTTTTCCAGACCCGAGGCGAGAGCGTTACACAGGTCGGTAGTGAAAGTAGCAATGCCGCACTGCCTGGGAAGATAATTGCCGATAACCGCTATCTTCATGTTTTTCATATAGGCTTCCTTGTTTTAGACTTACACTCCCGACAGCCGGGCCAGCAGCTCCGGCATTGAAACAGTCGCAATACCGGATGAGGTATCAGACATGGCGTATGGTATGATCAATTCATTGTTGTGAATTATGGCGCCGCAGGTGTACAGAACATTCGGCACATAACCTTCACGTTCTTCTTCCATGGGGCTGAGCAACGGCTCGGCAAGATGGCCGATAATCCGGGAGGGGTCTTGCAAATCCAACAAACAGGCGCCGATACAATATTTTCTCATCGCCCCAACCCCATGGGTCAGCAGGATCCAGCCCGCCTCGGTTTCAATGGGAGAACCACAGTTACCGATCTGGATAAACTCCCACGGATATCTCGGCCCCTGCAGGATCTCGGCTTCGTGCCAGAAATGGATATTTTCCGAAGACATGATGAACATGTTTTCACCGTCCTGGCGGGAGATCATCATGTATCTGCCGTTAATTTTTCTGGGGAAAAGAGCCATCCCTTTATTCTGTACTGCTTTGCCGTTAAGGGTCCGGATTGTGAAGCTGATAAAGTCCTTTGTTTCGAGTAGCATCGGCAGAACATCAAAACCATTGTAAGCGGTGTAGGTCGCGTAATATGTGACCTCACCGTTGGTATCGCAAAAGCGTACAAACCTGGCATCCTCAATACCCTGGCTTTCATTTTCCGACACGGGGAAAATAACCCTCTCCGATATCCGTCGATCACTTCTGAACTTTAAGTGGTAATTGGATCTCGCCAGCCAGAGCATTTTCTCTACCGTTTCATTAAGCCAAGGAACCGGTTCTTCAAGCCAGACATGAGTTTTCTTATGGATAGCGGCCTCTAGCTCAATGAACGTGAATCTGTCCGGCAGAGCCTGCAGTATTTCACTGGCTACTTCATTCATAGCTACCATATCGACAAATTTCAGCTGAAAAACATATTTGTCATAGGTAGGGTTTTTAATGACTTTAGGAGTTTGCACAAAGCGGCTGACTTCGTCAAAACGGAAGTCGTTTTTTTCATCGAGAACACCGCTTCTGAATTCAAGAGATGATATGTGCCCTTCTCCGGTGGAGCGAAAACTCAAGATGAAACGCAGGCATTTTTCCTCAAGATAACTCTGGTCTGGATGCATAACGATAGAAGGGTTGAAAAAAGCGGCCGCCTGGATCGAATACTCATGCGTAAAAAAAGCCCCGAGCAGACAGATCTTCTCTTCTGAGAGGTCAAGACCTTCGGGAAGATACTTTTTGATCTTTTTAAAGTGCCGGTTAAATACCTGGCGGATATCCTTATGGCGGGCTGCAAAATCAACCATAACCTGCTTCAGGTTCTGCCGGGTTTCTGCTTCAGACAGCCCGAGAACACGCGCGATGATGTGCCTGCTCCGCTCTTCACCACCCGGAAGATAAAACTTAGTAATCACCCGGGTGGACTCTGCTGAAAATTTTTTCTTTTCTCTTTCTACTTTCAAAGGTGCTAAAGACATCTGCCTAATCCTAATATGGTGGCCTCGGGTTGCTAAGACACATCTCCACAAGATCCCGGATCCGAGCCGACCCCGCACACATAACCGTGTCAGCGCCACCCCAATAAATTTTCACGGTACCATCGTCTTCCGGAACGGCACCGCAAGTAAAGACCACGTTGGGCACATAGCCGGTGGTCTCCCAAGGGTCTTCGGGCTGCAGGATCCACTGATCCGCAACCCCGATAATCCGGGCGGGATCATCCCGGTCGTGCAAAGCCACGCCGAGCCGGTATACGGCCCCGGCCATGGTCTCAAAGACTCCGTGGTAGATATGGAGCCAACCTGCATCCGTCATAAACGGCGTAGCGCCCGGGCCGATCTTCAACTGGTCCCAGTGATAAATCACCGGTTTCATGACCACCTTGGAGTCCCCCCAATGAATCAGGTCGGGAGAATAAGAGATATGGATGGACCAGGGGGATATCTCGGAATGGGGCCGGTCGAGACGCACATATCTCCCGTTGATTTTTTGCGGGAAAATGACCACGTTGCGCATATCCGGCTGGGAGATTAAAGCGATCCGCTCGACCTGCTTAAAATCCTTGGTCCGGGCACAGGCAATGCGTACCCCGTGTCTTGAATAGGCACTATAGGTCAGGAGATACTCGCCCTCCAAAGCGGAGATGCGCAGATCCTCCACCCCAAATTCTTCGTACTCGCCGAACACCCCCTCCGTGGACGGCGTAAGAAAAGGTTCCGGCCGCACCGTGAAGGAAAAACCATCACCACTCTCGGCCAGACCGATAATAGAACGGCCGTTTCTAAGGTGGGAACGAAAGAGCATAACATACCTACCGTCATGCTTGACCACCCCGGCATTGTGCACAGTTGCCACCGGATAGGGGACGTCATGTCTAGTCAGGATCGGATTTTTAAAATACCGCTGCACTACAGGATCTTGCATGATTTACCCCCCTCTATGTCCGGCCGAAATCATCCTCCAACCTGACGATATCATCTTCCCCGAAATAATCTCCCAATTGAATCTCGACAAAAGCCAGTTTCTCGTTGGTCTGATTCTCCATGCGATGAACCGCTCCCCTGGGGATATCGATAGATTCGCCCTTTTTCAGCCGAATCTGCCGGCCGTCCAGGGTGACAACCCCCTCGCCGTAAACCATACTCCAGCGCTCCGCCCGACGCTGGTGCTTCTGCAGGCTCAGACGTTTGCCGGCATCAACGTGAATGCGCTTGACCTTATGATCCGGTTCATCCGCCAAGACCGTGTAGTATCCCCACGGCCGATGATCTTCACGTTTTGTCCGGGCAATGATCTGCTCATAGACCTTGATGTAATCATCCACCATCCGCGCTGTGGAAAAATTTTTCTCCACAAGCTTACGGCAGGCAGCCCGATCTATCCGGGATATTTCCTTAACGGCTTCAACCGCTTCCTCGACATTGGCAACCAGGAATCCGTTGAGCCCGGGACGGATCAACTCAGGCATGCTGCCCCGGTTAAAAGCAATCACCGGCGTACCGCACGACATCGCCTCGACAATTGAAAGACCAAAAGGTTCATTAAAGTTGATCGGGTGCAATAAAGCACTCGCTTTACCGAGCAAGACATTCCTCTGCTCCGGCCCAACGCTGCCGACATACTCAACATCTTCACCAAGATGAGGTTCGACTTCAAATTCATAGTAGCTTTCATCCTGAATAATGCCGGCCATAATCAATTTCCGGCCGGCAGCTTTGGCAATGGCAATAGCCTCTTTGGCTCCTTTGTCCGGATGAATGCGACCGAAGAAAATCAAGTAGTCCTCCGGATCAGGGTTAAACGTGAACTCGTTGAGGTCAATGCCGTGATGGATAGTTGCCGTGTAGTTGAGCTTTGGCGAACGGTCGGCCTCGCTGATCGCCACATAAAAGGTTTTGCCATTGTATTTTTCATAAACAGGCAGGATCCGGGGAGAGGAAAAGCCGTGAATGGTGGTCAGTACCGGGGTTGTCACCAGTCCACTGTAGGTCAATGGAGCAAAATCAAAGTGGTTGTGAATCAGATCATATTCATCAGCCCGTTCAAAGAGCTCTGATATATGTAAATGTTCCCAAACTTTTGGTTCCACATTACTGTTTTCCTCATAGCCGTACCGGCATACAGCCTGTAACATTCCCTTGGTTTTGGAATCCGCGGTGGCAAAAAGAGTGACATCCACTCCTTTGGCAACCAACCCCTCCGTCAAGAGGGAGACCACACTTTCCCAGGGGCCATAATGGCGTGGCGGGGTTCGCCACGCAATGGGTGAAAGCATTGCAATACGCATAATTTTTCTTTAACCTCTTCCTCCAGTGTCAGTCCCAACCTATTTCGACCCCCACCGCATCGGGGGATCACCATCCCTTCGGAGGCCATTACCCCTGTCATCGGCTGTTTTCCGTTGGTGATCGGCTGTTTCAGGGCTCAGCACTACTCCTCAAATCCACTTCTTGCACAAGTTCAGCAAGGGTCCTGGATATTTCAACCTGATATTTATCACCCTCATTTAATTGTGTCAAATACTTCGGCAGACTGGCAAGCTGAGAAAAGGCATACTCTCTGGATTTTTTTATATCCGGCGGCCCGACAATCCGTTTGCCTTGCTTCATAACCTGTTCCACCAAGGGTGTTCCGGTTAATTCGTCACTCTCCAGGGTGAGTATATCACCACACATCTTGCCACCCTGATCAAAGCTCCGAAACACCTGTTTGCGGCCCGGCCAGGTAGCCTTCCCCTCCGAGCGCTTACGACGAGCGATTCCGGCATATTCCACCAACTTATAAGCGCAATCAAGATAAGGCGCATCGGCTGAAGTGGTCATTCTGGTCCCCACGCCAAAGCCGTCAATGGGAGCGTTTGCCTGACTAAATTCGGCCAGTTTGTATTCATCAAGGTTGCCACTGGTCAAGATGCGCACATCTTTAAGACCGCCTTGGTCAAGTATCCGGCGGACCTTTTTTGAATGAAGGATCAGGTCCCCACTGTCCAACCGGACCCCTTTAATGATAATACCCTTTTCGGCCAAACGAGGGGCCAGTGCCACCACCTTATGCGCCCCCTTTTCGGTGTCATAGGTATCAACAAGCAAAACGACATTATCCGGCTGGCTTTCAGCAAAATGCTCGAAAGCCAAGGTTTCAGAATCATGGGCCTGGATAAAGGAATGGGCCATGGTGCCGAAAACCGGAATGCCGTACATTTTACCGGCAAGCACCGTGGAGGTGCCGCTAAATCCTGCCAGATAACTGGCCCGGGCTGCAAAAAGTCCTGCCTCAGCACCGTGGGCCCGGCGCAAACCAAAATCAACCAGTAGTTTTTCCGGAGCGGCAAGAGTCATCCTGGCCGCTTTCGAGGCAATCATGCTCTGAAACTGGAGAACATTAATGACCCGGGTTTCTACTAATTGAGCTTGGGAAATGGGGGCGGTTATGCGAATTATCGGCTCATCAGGAAAGAAAATGGTTCCCTCGGCCATGGCGTGTACATCACCGGTGAAACGCAAGTCGGCAAGATAACGTAAAAAGTCAGGGTGAAATTGCCGATCATCAGCCAGATAGTCGAGGTCGTCCTGGTTAAAAGCAAGGGTTTCCAAGTAATCAACAACCTGGGCAAGACCGGCCGCCATAAAAAAATTTCTTTCCCTTGGCAGTTTGCGGACAAAAAACTCAAATACGGCAATATCATCCATTGATTGCTCGACATACCCTTGCAGCATGGTCAGCTGGTAAAGATCCGTCAGCAATGAAGAGCTCTGCTTCATGTTATAATCTCACTTACGTGCAGGGCAACAGCCCCGGCAGAAAGCATGGCATCTATGGCCCGCTCTCCAGCATCAGCGACAACATTTACGGCACCAACAGCATCGACAAGCAGGCTGACCGCAAAACCATGTTTAAGCGCGTCTTGTACGGTATGGAGTACGCAATAGTCTGTAGCCAACCCGCCTATAAAAAGCCGCTCAACGCCGTGTTGCATAAACAGGTTCGCCAGATTTGTACCATCAAAAGCCGAATAGGCGTCCTGGTCCTCATGGGTTGCCTTGGATATAACAAAGAGCTGTTGCGGAAGCTTAAGCAAGGATGAAAATTCTGCTCCAGGTGTACCGGCAACGCAGTGCCCAGGCCACGGCCCTCCCCTATCGGAAAAAGAACAATGGCGAACCGGGTGCCAGTCACGGCTGGCAAAGACCGGCAACGATCGTAAGGTGAAAAAATCTATGTACCTGTTAAGAACAGGAATAATGGCTTCAGCTCCAACAACGGCAAGGGAACCACCCGGCAAAAAATCATTCTGCACGTCAACAATCAACAAGGCATCATGCCGATGCAGTTTTATTGTAGATTGAGTCATCAATTTATTCCATTACATCCTGATTTTTGCCTCAGTTTTCGCAGGATTTTTCTCCAGATGCTTATACCTGTTAATCGCGGTTTCGGTAAAACGTATAATCACATGGGAGAGATCGGAATTCTTCCAGGTTGCGGCAAAATCAGCTCGTTCCTTGATCCGTTTGTCCAGGACAAAAGACTGATCCTGATTCGGTTGCAGGGAGATATCATCATAATCCAGATTGAGATTACCGGAGAAGACCTGATGGAAAAGCTCCTGCATGGTATAGACATAAAACTTTTTTACATCCTCGGTTGATTCTGCATTCCCGATCTTTTTCCTGAACCACGGAAGTAGTCCATTCTCAATCTTGCTGAATGAAAATTTTGTCGTCATGGCAAGTTCTCCCTCTATATATTGGTTTATGATTCACTCAAAAACCCTTAGTTTGGAAACTACCTTCCTTTTACGATTACTGGGCAGACCTGAATACGAACCTCCTATTAATCATCCTGCAACACCTTTTCCAACGTTACTGATTAATATAACACATCAATAGATAAAAGCTAATCCGACGAGCTTCTCTCCTGCCTAAAGAACTATACAAAGTAACTAGTGTTCGATGGAGTTATGATGGCTCAAAATGGTTAGCTGTCAACTTGACATTAAAATAAAATTTGTTAGTTTATATATACCCATTTTGGAAAATATTCTGGGGTCTCTGCGGGGTGCAGATCGCATCTCCGATCATGAGTCCAAGGCCTCACGTACTTGCCGGGCGGTTTTTTTCTCATCGACCATCATCAGCAACCCGGCCCCGAGAATAAAGAAGAGGGCAATCGAGGCAATCCCGGCCCGCGAACTGCCGCTGGTTAGCGCCACGATGCCGACTAGCATCGGTCCCAAAATTGCGGCCAGTTTGCCCAAAAAATTATAAAATCCAAAAAATTCGGCGGCATATTCCGACGGAATCATCTTGGCATAATAAGAACGACTGAGTGCTTGGATACCCCCTTGTACCAGTGCAATCATCACGGCCAGCAGATAAAACTCATAGATTTCATCCATTACACTGGCCCAAAGTACAATAAAAAGATAGATTAAGATCGCTGTCAAGATCACTTTTTTAGTCTCCCAGAGCTGGGCCAGTTTGGCAAAAAACAAAGTGGCCGGGAAACCGACAAACTGCACAATCAGCAGAGCGGTGATCAGTTTTTTAGCATCAAACCCAAGGGCCATGCCGTAGTCCACGGCCATCCGGATGATAGTGTCAACCCCGTCGATATAGAGCCAGTAAGCAACCAGAAAAAGCTGGAGGCCTTTGAGTTTAGAAATCTTTTTAAGGGTTTTGACAAGCCGCCGATAGCCTTCTACCGCAACATCCAGGGTTCCTTTTACCGTTTCATTTTTCGGCTCCCTGACAAACAGGAAAAGCGGCATTGAAAAAAGGGCCCACCACAATGCAACACTTAAAAAAGAGAGCTTGACGGCCTGGACTTCGTTTGAAAGACCGAACCAGTCGGGCTGTTGTACCATCATAACATTCAGGGTAAAGAGCAGGCCGCCGCCGAGGTAGCCCAGGGCAAACCCCAACCCCGAAACCCGGTCAACCTCTTTTTCCCCGGCAACCGAAGGGAGCAGAGCGTCGTAAAAGATATTTGACCCCATAAAACCGATATTGCCCAAGACATAAACAAAGACGGCCATCTCCCATGACCCTTTCGCGACAAGGGCCAACGCGGCACTCATCAAGATGCCCAGGTAGGCAAAAAGAAAAAGAAACCGTTTCTTCAGCCCCCCGACATCAGCAACGGCACCCAACAACGGGGCAATCAGGACGATTATCAGACTCGAGAACGAATTGGCAGCTCCAAGCTGTGCCGTACTTACAGTGACATCGGCACTGGCACTGTAATACTCTTTGAAAAAAAGCGGGAAAAATCCGGCCATGACGGTCGTTGCATAGGCCGAGTTGGCCCAGTCGTACATGGACCATGCATAGATACTTCGTTTATCATTCATACTGATACCAAAGCATGTCGGAGGGATAAAATAGGGTATGCAGTTTTTAGATCTTTTCAAAAAACCCGGCCTCATCGCCGCTCACCGGGGGGAACGGTCACGTTACCCGGAAAACACCCTTGCCGCCCTGCGTTCGAGTATCGGCAAATGCGATTTTGCTGAAATCGATGTGCAGCTCAGCTCGGACGGAGTACCGGTCATCATCCACGACGAAACCCTGGTGCGCACCAGCAATGTGTTGCAACTGCCGCAATTTGCGGGGCGCGCGCCGTGGTCTGTCAGTGACTTTACGCTGGCAGAGCTTCAAAGCCTTGATTATGGCAGTTGGTTTTACATCAATGATCCGTTTGGCTCACTGAAAAACCATAAGGTATCACTCCCCAAGATAACCTATGAACCACTTCTGACACTGAAAAAGGCACTACAATTTGCCAAAACCCACAAGTTCTTTTTAGATCTCGAGATCAAAGTGATGCCGAAACAGGTTTCCGATGCGACCGTAGTCGAAACCATCGTCGGTTTGATCCGAAGACAAAAAGTAGAAACGCTGGTAATGCTCTCCTCAGGATATCATCCTTATCTGAGACTGTGCAAAGCTCTGGCACCGGAAATCGCAACAGCAGCATTACAAGAGCGTCGTAATCCCGATGATCTTATTACCTATCTCAAAACAGTCGGGGTTAATGCATATCATCCCTGTGAAAAGATTGTCGATAAAGCACCGCTTGAAGAACTCAAAAGCGCGGAGATTTTTGTCAATGTCTACACCGTAAACGATCTGCAACGCCAGAATTCACTCTTTGCAAGGGGTGTAAACGGAGTGTTTACGGACGATTTGGGAAAAGCCTATACTTTGAAATTTTAGTCCATAATGGCATCTTTGAGGTCAAAAATGCAATTTTTGTCAGGTCATCTTATTTTTTACTAAACCGTTGTACTTGACAGCCATCGACAATGGTATCACCGGGATGATTGATGACGGTTGCCCCAGCCTCAAGACCGGAAAGAATCTGCACATAAATCCCGCCCCGACGACCAATTTCGACCCGCCGCTGCCGCGCTCTTCCCTCCTCAACGGTAAAGAGAGCCCATTCATCATCGAGCCGGAATAGGGAGCTGCCCGGCACCTTAAGAACCACATCTTCATGCCAAAGGATAAAACTTGCTTCAAGACGATAGCCATCACCAAGACGCTGTAAATTCTCAGGAGACTCGGTAAAATCAACAATCACCCAGACTCGCTGTTCCTCAACACCCAGGGCCGAAATCTTGGTAAAACCGTGCGGTTCGACCCTTTTGACAACCCCGGAAAGTTCCTTTTCACCCCCCCAACGAGAAAAGAAGACCCGCATACCCGGTCGCACCCGCACCGCATCGGCCGAAAGCAGGTCAACCTCGACCTCAAGGGTTTTCGGATCGCCGATCTCCAGAAGAGGCTGACCTACATTGACAACCCCGGCGCTCTTCTGCAAAAGCTTAAGCACTTGGCCGGCGACCGGGGCTTTCAGTACAATTTTATCAATCTCACCCGAAACCGCCGCCGTCTTGGCAAATTCAAGAACCGCCAATGCCGCCTGGCGCTCATAACGGGCCATCTCAACCATAAACTCGGCTGATTTGAGCCCCGCCCGACCCTGTTTGACCCAACTCTGGACCTCATCCAAGCGTTCTTGAGGAAGTCCCTGCAAGGCCACAATATTACTGATACGCTGTTGTTTGATTTGCAGTAAAGTAAGTTGGGCCCGCGATTTTTCAACCCCTTCTTGCGCGGCCTTCAAAGCGGCGTTAGCCGCTGCCAGTTGGGCTTTAGCCTGAGCCCGGGTGCGCGGATCGAGCACCACCGAAACCCGAGGAAGGAGTGTGACCAGAGAATCATTGGTGGCTATAGCATCACCGACATCAAGATCTATCCGCGCCATCATTGCCGTAACCAGGGCCGAGATTATATAACGATCGACAACCCGGGTGCGGCCCTCCTCAGCGATCACCACGGTCAAGGGCCCCCTCTCGGCGACAGCCATATCAATTTTAACCGGTTGCGGCCGAAAACCGTAAACCAGGGCGATTACCAATAAACCACCGGCCAGCAAACTTAATAAAATATTTCGTAAACGCAAAAGTCTACTCCCTCGTTTTTAGAACCGCAGTCAGACCCAGGCGCTGGATCCTCCAGCCCACCAGGCTTAACCATGGACCCACACCCGGAAGAATGGAGCCGGGCTTAGCCAGTTCAAAGACAAGGTTCTCCTGATACGATATCAACATATATCCCATCTTTATTG
>CAZUXG010000058.1:0-6609 GCA_964623985.1 uncultured Thermodesulfobacteriota bacterium
CATGGATTACCTGACATTTTTTGGTTTTCAGGATGCTCCTTTTTAAACAATATTCAAACAAATTCCTGAAGATGGTGGGCAAGCTCTCCCGAATTCAGCGACTTCAGTATTTTCTAAATACCGGACCAGTCCCTAAATGACGAATTTTAATTTCTCCAGTGCTTCCAGACCATATCAATGATAGCGATCAGCTTTGAAAATTGGCTTACTGAGATCCCCGACCAAATGGAATGACTGCAAAAAAGAACTCCCCTTACTGTACTGACCACTAAAATCCAGTCGGTCATCGACTGTAAAAAAACGCCCCCGGGCCTCCAGTTGACTAGCTGATGAGCGGAGCTTAAGATCATCAAGACGCAAGATCTTATTACGCAGGCTGACTTTGCCGGAAAAGCCGGAAAAACCTGCGGCTCTAACATCGCCCCCCTTCTGCACCAGAAAACGGTTAAAAGCCGTAAACAATGGCTGCTCGGCAAAACTGCCCTGCCGTAATTGCCATTTTCCGTTAAGTACAAGTTCTTCGCTACTCTCAAAATCATCCCCCAACCGACCTCCGCCAACCATGGAAGCATCAAGCTTCCCGGTCAATAACAGGGTTTTGCTGAAGGGCTTAAGATTAAGCTTTTCGACAACCAAGGAAGCCTGCCAACGAGGATCATGCAAAAGATCATCGAGGATCAGGGAGAGTCGAACTTGGCCCTGTTTGCCAAGCCGCACGGCCAAACGTTCGATTTCAAGCTGAACAAGATTTTTTTCAGCCCGCAAAGAAAGTTCGGCAAGGTGCATATTAAACAGTTCCAGCACACCAATCCGGCAATCACTTTTAACAACCCACTCCCATTTTGCCAGTGACCGCAAAAGGTTTGCGGTCATATCCTTATAATTTGATAACGGTGAAGGACCATTTGCTAACACCTCAAAAGTCGTCTCCTCCCCACTTTCAGATGCCCGGCTTGTTGATGCAGAAAGGACCTCTCGCAAAACGATTTTTTCAGAATTGAGCTCAACTTTCAAAACCGGTACTGAAAAAGGGTTGCCGACCAGCTTAAGATCACCTTCGAGACTGCCCTCGCACTGATAACCGGACAACAGCAGAGGAGAACAGTTGTGGATTGTCCGACCTAGATCATCAACCTTGAGATGGTTTACAAGATCAACAAAAAAAGGTTCACGAAAACGAATCAGTCCGCTGGAAAAAAGAGTAGCCGCCCCAGGATATTCCAGGAAGGCATTTTTTATATTAAGGTAACCTTTACGACGCTGAAAAAAACCGGAGAAATTTGCCTTCAGCGCGCCCTGTGACCAGAGCCAAACCGAGTCCCGGCTCGGACTTGCCTCATACCGGGAAAGATGGTGATCAGCAACCACCAGCTTACCGTTAAAACGTAGTCCGGCCTCGGGATCACCATTGATATCGAATTCCAGATCGCCTTTTTCAAAATCAGCCTGCCAGCGACTCTCTGGCGGCCCCCAAAAAAACGCCTCAGATTCTGACAATGAAACGCCCTGCAAACTACAGGTAATTTCCAGACGATCACCGGCATCCGTATCCCCAGAAGCGTTTTCCTGAGCACCTTCTCCGTCAACTTTATACCAGGTCACCCGCAGACGGCCCCGGCCGCCATTTAGAGCTCCGGTCAACTCGATATTTTCACTCTGGTTTTGAGGATGAAAACACCACTTACCCTCAAGATCAGTAAAAAGTTGAGACTTATTTAAACCGGGAATTTTTGTCACTTTACAAATGGCATCATGCAAAGAGAGAAGGGTCGGAGCTTGATATTTACCCTTGAAAATACTTTTCAAGAGCTCCGGGATAAAAAGGGCCACCACCCCATTAACCCCGGGCTTAGAAGATAAAGCAGTAAAAGGAATTTCCGCCACCCCCCCCCGGAGGTGGATGCCCCTGATCCGGGGCGAAAAAGAAAGCAGGGATAAAAAAGAAAATTCGAGGTCTAGGGAACGGACTTGCAGGATAAATCCCGGCACCTTGCAAACCAAGCCCTGCACCGCGATAACCGGACGTGGTAGAAGTTTGAGGCTCACCGCCGACACCTGACAAGGCTGCTGCAAAGCTTTCGAAAACTCACCGATCAGACGACTTTTCAAACTCGTCTGGGGAACCAGCGGCAAAACTACAAACAAAGCCGCCAACAAACCAACAACTATAGACAACCGGAAAAATCGACGAACTTTCTTTTTTTCAGCCATCAGATTTTGAGTCTTTGGATAAGAGAACGAACACTCTGGTGAGATCTTTTAAGAGCGGCAAGTTCTTCCGGAAGCAGATCAAGTTCAATAATCTCTTCGACCCCCTGACCGCCCAATTTTACCGGAACCCCAACGTAGCAATCGGAAATCCCGTACTCTCCCTCAAGCAGGACAGACACGGGCAGAATCCTTTTCTTGTCTTTAAGAATCGCTTCAGCCATTCGCCCGACGGCAGCGGCCGGAGCATAAAAAGCGCTACCGGTTTTTAAAAAAGAGACGACCTCGGCCCCGCCGTTGCGAGTTCGCTCAATGATCGCATCAATTTTTTCAGGACTCATAAGAACCGTCAAAGGAATACCTGAAACTGTCGAATAACGGGCCAGAGGTACCATACTCTCGCCATGACCGCCAAGGATAAAGACGGTAACATCTTCAACCGAAACCTTCAACTCCAAAGCGATAAAAGAACGCATTCTGGCCGCATCAAGGATACCAGCCATACCCATAACCCGATTTTTGGGAAAACCGCTGATCTGCTTGACAACATAAGCCATCGCATCAAGCGGATTGGTAACCACCAGTAAAAAAGCCTCGGGTGAATATTTTACCACCTGTTGGGTTACAAAGGAGATAATCGAGCAATTTTTTTCAAGCAGGTCAGCACGGCTCATTCCCGGCTTCCGGGCGAGGCCGGCGCTAATGATGACAATATCTGAATTTGCCGTCTCGGCATAGCTGTTAGTCCCGACAATCAAGACGTCACAGCCATCAATCGGAGAGGCTTCGAAAAGATCGAGCGCCTTGCCCTGCGCCAAACCATCAATAACATCAAAAAGAACAATATCACCCAGTTCCCGGGCCGCCAGCCAATGAGCACAGGCAGCCCCAACATTACCCGCTCCAATAACCGTTATTTTTTTACGTTTCACAATCTGATGTCCCAGAGCTTGCGCCTTTTAATCACTATCAATTTCGCAGTGCATCTAAAAAAGTTAATTTTCCTGGTCAGCGACAACTACCTACTGATCACTGCTTTAAAATAGGGTTGCCAGCCGGGCATTGGCCTGCCGCAGACGAAATTGCTGCAGGCCGGCTGCCCCACGCCAAAGTCTGGCAGCGGTAACCGGAAAGTCACTGAGCAAATTTACAGCTTCTTCCGGTCCACAGGTCAGCAGTCGAGCATTCTCAACCACCTGCAGGGTAGTTGAATGTTCGTCCACATCATCAAAAACAAGTTCACCAACGGTTGCCCCGGGCAGAAATTCCGCCATAATAATTGGTTTGCCCCAACCCGGCGTCTTTTTTACCGCCTCCAAAGACCCTGCCAGAACACAAATTAACTGTCCACCGCTCTCACCCTCAGACCAGATTTGACTACCGGCCGACTTCTCGCAAATCTCAGTTGTCTTTAGAAAAAGTTCCCAATCCGAACTTTCATAAAAACGAAAAAGCGGCGCGTTCCGCCAGTCAAAATCAACCCCTTTTACCAGGCCTGACTCAACCATCCTTTTTTTCTCCGGCCAAGGCGACTTTTTTCTCCATCTGGGCTATAAGTCCGATAAAACCTTTCTTTTTCATGATCGGGCCAAATTGGCTACGATAGTTTCTTACCAGACTGACATTTTCGATAATCACGTCATAGATCAGCCATTTTCCCTCTTCAACATGAAGTTTATAGCTGAGAGGGATCTCCCCCCGAATCCGACTGATGACCAGGGTCTTAACCTCGGCCTTAAAACCCTTGATAATCTCTTTACGATAGGAGATTTCTTCATCAGCATAACCATCAATAGTGGCAACATAGCTTTTTTTCAAAAGATCTCTAAAGAGCCCGGTAAAACGACAACGCTCTGCATCACTCAAGCCTTTCCAGTCGCGACCTAAGGCGAGTTTCGCCATACGACGCATATCAAACTGCATAAAAACAACTTCAGCGATGCGCTCGCGGCGCAAGTTCTGTTGTTCATCACCTTTCAGAGTCTCATCCCGCAAAACATCAAGCAGGTGATTGATACTGACCTCCAACTGCTGTTGAGGGCCGGAATCACCACCCCAGAGATTCACCGGGACGAAGCTGAGCAAAAGAAAAAAAGAGAGCTGTATAAGGACAATCAAACGATGGCGCAACATATATCCTTCTCCGATAAAATATTCTAGTTTTGTCTTAATCCCTACTCTATTCCCCAAGCACCTCTTGCTGATGCTGTCCATAAGCATCACGAACTGCGATATAGGGATCCAGGGCACCACTAAGCATCTTCTCATATTCGTCGAGCCTAAATGAAGTTCGGTTGACTGTGTCTGAAGTTTGCACAGCGGCTGCCGCCAGAGGGTCGTTGTTCAAGATGAAAAAAAGAGGACATGTCAAAGTATCACCAACCAGACCAAAGATCCCCCGAAGATCATTCGGCCCAAAAAAAGGTAGTACTATGTAAGGTCCGCTGGCAACTCCGTAATCGGCAAGGGTCGAGGCAAATTGATGTTCATGTGATTTTAGGCCCTCAAAGGTCGCCGGATCCATAAGACCACCAACCCCAGCGGTAGTATTGAGAATAAAACGCAGGAAAGTCTCTCCGGCAGCTTTAAAACGACCCTGTAGAAGAGAGTTGATAATCCGCGTCGGTTCCAACAGGTTGTTGAAGAAATTGAGCAACCCGGTACGCAACACACTGGGAGTTACTTTGCGATAACCGCGGGCGGTCGGTTCCAGAACCCAGATATGCAAACGGTCATTAAAGGTAAATATAGCGCGGTTCACCAACTCCAGGGGATCACTTAAATCGCCGACCTCTTCATCGTACTCAGAAAACTCATCCTGACCATCGGCAACCGTTGGCTCTGTAGCCTGACAAAGGTGAGGCACCAACAAAACACTAGCACTGAAAAAAGAGCACCACAAAATTAAAATAACTAAAGATTTCTTAAACATAAGCTCCTCTACTAATACTCTAATAAAGTTTTCATTGTCATGGTAAAGTAAAATGTTCAGATACGAGGTGCGCTAGGCCTGAGAAATGAGGCGTTCATAAAGTACGCAGCATTGACAAAGGTTTAGCAAAACTAAGTAGGTGGACATTTTACGAAGCCATTCTACTCTACTGTTCCAAAGACATACTTACTGATCAACGCTTCAAGATCAACAGCCGCCTCGGTTTCGGTTATTTCATCACCATCTTTAAGAATATCTTCTTCGGCACCGGGAGCCAGCTGGACAAATTTATCGCCAATAATCCCTTGAGTTTTGATCGAAGCAAAGACATCACTGCCGATTTTCACCTCCGGTTTAAGAGATAGTTCGACTTTTGCCTGATCATCGATCAAAGAGATCCGTGAAACCTTGCCAACCTGAACCCCGGCAATCTCAACCCGAGCCCCGCTTTTTAAGCCGCTGACCGAACTAAAGCTGGCATGCACTTTATAATAATCGCCGCCAAAAAGTTCAAGTCCGCCAAGGTTAAGGGTCAGATAAGCAATCGCGAACAGGCCTACCACCATAAAAACCCCAACCGACATCTCCAGATTAAATCTTTTCATAACTTTTCCTTAATTCGGCACTTAATTCATTCTTGCTACTATGCGCAGAGCCCATGACCCTGACTATGAAACCCCTGACAAAAGGATCCCGACTACGTTGTAGTTCTTCAGGTGCCAGACAGGCCCGCACCTGCCCCTCATGAAGGATGGCAATTTTGTCAGCCAAGTTAAAGATCTTGGGAATATCATGGCTGACAATTACACTGGTATAACCCAGTTTTTTCTGGGTTTCAAAAAAAAGGCGATAGACATCGTAACTTTTCACCGGGTCAAGGCCGGTCGTCGGTTCATCAAACAATAGAATATCGGGTTCCAGCTGCAGAGCCCGGGCCAGGCCCACCCGTTTTTTCATCCCGCCGCTCAATTGAGCCGGAAATTTATCGGCACTGTCCTCGAGATCCATCATCTGTAAAGCCTCAGCGACCTTTTTTTCAACCTCTTTTTCAGGCAGTCGACTGCGTTCTCTAAGAGGCAGTGCTATATTATCAAAGACACTCATTGAATCAAAGAGAGCCACACCCTGGAAAAGAACCCCGAAACGTGTACGCAGACGACTCAGAGCGGCCCCTTTTATCCGAGTAATATCCTCACCCTCAACCAGCACCCGGCCCCGGTCAGGACGCACCAGACCAAGAATATGCTTTAAAAGAACGCTCTTTCCCTGGCCACTCTCACCGCAGATAACGGTTGTTGCACCGCGTTCAATATCAAGATCAACCCCGCGCAAAACCGCCTGGGAGCCGAAACTTTTATGAATATCTATGAGCCTGATACAGTACTCTGATTGAGACATCAATCCTCTTATAATTAACTTTTAAGGTGGCCTTACATCATTAATGATGTAATCACATAATCGGCCACCAG
>CAZUXG010000058.1:6619-12602 GCA_964623985.1 uncultured Thermodesulfobacteriota bacterium
ATGAAACCACCACCGCCGAGGTTGTTGCCCGTCTAACCCCTTCAGCTCCGAAACCCCAGGATCGACGATTGACCCAGAAACCGTGTTCGGCACAGATCCAAACGAGCAAAAAAGCAAAACAGATCGACTTGACAAAACACATTTTGAGATCAACCGCCGTCACACTATCCCGCATACTGGCCATATACGCACCGCCATTGCCATGCAACAAAACGACGCCGACCATATAACCACCAAAAACCCCGACCAGATTAAAAATCGCCGTCAGCAATGGTATCGAAAACAGCCCGGCGAGCAACTTGGGAGCCACCAGATAACGATAAGGGTTTATCGCCATACAATCTAGAGCGTCAATCTGCTCCGAGATCCGCATGATACCAAGTTCGGCACACATCGCCGAGCCGGTCCGCCCAATCACCATCAGAGCCGTCAACACGGGCCCGAGTTCCCGGACCAAACTCAAAGCCACAGCGGCACCTAAAGCACTGGAGGAGCCATATTTACTAAGCGTGTAATAGCCTTGCAGGCCGAGCACCATCCCGACAAAAGCTCCGGTAAAAAAAATTACTAAAAAAGAGCCTGAACCAATCACCTGAATCTGGCGTAAAACCGGCCTGATCTTATATGGGGCCTGAACGGCCCCCTGCAGGGTCTGCAACAGAAAAAGGGCCGAACGCCCCATACTTTCAAGACTTTCCAACCCCCAGTGACCAAACTTTTGCAAGCCCTCTAACAAACTCGAACTCCTCTTGAGAAAATCAATATTACTTAAAAAAATCTAATTATAAATGAATATACTAATTTTATTATACAGTCAATTAATTTTCAACTTGTCATGGCTAACGGTCAAAAGAAAAAAACGGCTATTAATCAGAAAGAAAGACACAGTGGGGCGGGCATTGATGCTAGAGTGCGGCTCCCAGGATACCTACTAAAAATTTGTAAAAAGGTTTCCTGATAACATGACGTATGAAAACTAATTGATGTGCTTACGATAGCCGGAGAGGTTCATCTGATTTACAAGACAGGTTGAGATGGAGCTAACCAAATCCTCCATTTTTAGAGATTTTTTTCGGGCTTTAATAAAAGTTTTGCTTGATTGAGCAAAGAGACGAGCGGCAATTTATGGTCAATAACCAGTAGAGACTCTCCCTTTAAGTCAAGCAGTTCCCAACCATTGCGGGTCGCGATCCGCCAGACCTCGGTAACGGGAATCCCAGCCTCGGAAAAAAGCTCCATCTCACGTAAAAAAGAGCTGCCATGTGGTACATTATAAGATCCTGAATCGGTCCCGATTGTCAATTTAACACCATTTTCATATGCGAATTGGATCATCTCCATATGTTTTTTGTAGTTGCACTCAATAATCGCCAATTGAGCGGCCGAAAAACGGCCATCGGGGTCTCGACTCTGGTTGGCCATGGCGGCTACCGTCGGGGTCCAGTAGATCCCTTTTTCAGCCATCATTTCAAGGGTTTCAGGAGCAATAAAATAACCATGCTCAAGGCTGTGAACCCCAGCTTCAACAGCTTCACGACAAGCCTTGTCTGAATTGACATGAACCATCACTTTTTTGCCGGCAGCAGTCGCCATTCGCACAATTTCGGAAAGTTCCGTGAAACTCCACTGCTGACGGCCGACCTCACCATAAACATCGAAGGAAACCAAACCGGTGAGAATCACCTTGACAAAAGAGGAGGGGGTCTGAGCAATCTTTTCAGCTAAAGAAAAATCACGATTTTCGCCCAGAAAAGATCCGTAAGAACCCTTTTTAAAAATCGCCGGCCCCGTCCTGACAACTGTTAAGGCCGATGGAAGTTCAACCCCATCAAGAGAACCATCTCGATCACCGGCATCCCGAACCACAGCAACCCCGGCAGCCAGTTGCCGGCGGGCATTAGCAAACGGATCACCCCCCAGACTTAAATGAACGTGGGTATCAACCGGTAAAGGAAAAGTTAAAGATTGAAAAGAGGTGTTTTGCGACATTAAAGTTCTCCTAAAAAGCTGCAAAATGTCATAGTGTTATTTTACACTTGAGCCAAAGACATAACTGTGCTACGATTAAAAATGATTATGCGGATATCCGCGAACAACCTTCAACATGGGCTAAAGGATTAATAAAATGAGCTACGAATTTTTAAAACTCAGCGTAAACAATGGTGTTGGAGTTATCAGTCTTAACCGCCCCCCGGCCAACTCCCTGAATGGAGCCATAGTGGCGGAAATCGATAAGGCTTTTGATGAAATAGCTGCCAACGACGATGCCAAAGTCCTGGTCATCACCAGTGAAATCCCGGGATTCTTCATCGCCGGGGCCGACATCAAGATGTTTACCGAGATGACCGCTTATGAAGCCTGGGAGATCTCTGGTGAACTGCAGCGCGTCAACCAGAAACTGGAAGATATGCCAAAACTCACTATCGCTGCAGTTGGCGGTTATGCTTTAGGTGGCGGACTGGAACTGGCGCTGGCTTGTGATTTCCGTTTTATGGCCGAAAGTGTAACAATTAAAGATAAAGAAAGAATTCCGGCGGTTGGCCTACCGGAAACTACCTTGGGAATCCTGCCGGGCGCTGGCGGCACCCAACGCTTGGCCCGTCTGCTCGGTACCAAACAGGCTCTCTACTACATCGCCACCGCAAAAAACATCAACCCGCAGGAGGCCTTGAAACTCGGTATTGTACAGGAATTGATGCCGGGTGCCGAACTCAACGAAAAGAGCATCGCTTTTGCCGAGAAAATGGCAACCAAGGCGGTAATTGGCATCGCTCAGGCCAAAAAAGCGATCTATCAGGGCGACAATCAGGATACCGCAACAGCCATGCAGATTGAGCAGGATGCCTTCATGAAAGCTTTTGCCAGTGAAGATGCCTGTGAAGGTTTAAAAGCCTTTGTTGAAAAAAGACCAGCTGTCTTTCAGGGTAAATAGATAGACAGTTGTCAGTTAAAAAACTGGCAACTGTCAACTACAGATGAGCAAGAGATCAATAAAAACCCGGGAGATAATAAATATTTGTCCGCTCCCGGGTTTTTTCTATTTCAACCCATCATTTCCGATTAATCAGACCGGCCAGGTAGGCAGCGCCGAAACCATTATCGATATTGACGACCCCAACCCCGCCGGCACAAGAGTTTAACATGCCCAACAGGGCGGCAACTCCGCCGAAAGCCGCGCCATAGCCAACACTGGTTGGCACCGCGACCACCGGTCTCTCGACCAAACCGGCAATCACACTGGGCAGCGCTCCTTCCATACCGGCCACGACGATCAGGACCTCGGCGGCCATAAGCTTTTCTCGATAGGCCAACAGCCGGTGAATCCCGGCAACCCCGACATCAACCAACATTTCACTCTTTTGCCCCATCATCCGTAAAGTAATCTCGGCCTCATGTGCAACTCCCAGATCTGAGGTTCCGGCCGTAACAATCAACACCGTACCCCGCCCTTGATCAAAGTTATTGCGACTGAGTTTGACAAAATATTGACCCGATTCATGGTAGTCAAACTGGGGAAACTTCTCTTTCAGGGACTTTGCTTTATGGGCTTCGAGCCGAGTTACAAGGATATTTTTCTCATGTTTAAGCAAACCTTCGAGAATAATCTCGATATCTTTAACTTCCTTGCCTAAAGCAAAAACTACCTCCCCCATTAGCGAACGTAACCCTCGGTGAGTATCGAGATGGGCGACCCCGACGTCACGAAAAGGCAGGTGCTCAAGAAACTCTACCACTTCATCAACCTGGCGTTCACCACGCTGGAGCTCGGCCAGAATATTTTTTAAATCTTCGCTATTCATCTTCACTTGTCCATAATTTATCATCTACCGCCAGGCAGGCCCGCGCCGGCTGATTCCAGGCCTTGAGACCGGCCTCTCTGGCCGCATTGCGGATCATCTCTTTATTCCAGCCGCAGAGTCGAAGCGGGCTGATCACACCAAGTTCAGTCAGGGCCCGCATACCGGGCCGGCGTTCGGGTGAGTCATCGACATGAGTACCGTCGCAAAGCGTTACCGAATCACCGGCAAACCGGGCAAACCTCTCAAAAAGATACCGTTTACAACGATAACAACGATCTTTACGGTGAGCCCCCCAAACCGCGGACATCTCCTCCATAGAGAAATCAACGATAACTCCGTTTTCAGAACGCATTACCACCAGTGCCGCAACCCGTTCCTGAGGATAGACCCCAGGGTGATCAAAAAAAACCGGCCGCACTTCAATCGCGGCAATGTGTTTAAAAAAATGGAACAGCCAAAGGCTGTCGATACCACCGGAACAGGCCAGCCAGACCGGGGAGAGAGTTTGCGCCAACCCTACTAGAGCCGTCCAAAAATTTTCATCGGCTAGAAGCTTATCGAACTCATGGGTATCGAACTGGGTTTCGCGATCCATAACTTATTAATCAGTCAATGATCAGTGGTCAATGATCAACAAAAAATTGGCGACTGACCGCTAACGACTACCTTGGGAATGAGTTATACTTTATCAAAAAGGGCGCTAACAAAATCGCCGGCATCAAAAATACGAAGGTCCTCAATACTTTCACCAATACCAACATAGCGCACCGGAATTTTAAGTTCATCACAGACGCCGACGATCACCCCACCCTTGGCAGTACCGTCAAGTTTGGTCATAACCAACCCGGTCACACCAATCGCCTCATGAAACATCTGAGCCTGGGTAATTGCGTTCTGACCGGTATTGGCATCAAGCACCAAAAGAACCTCATGCGGAGCCCCCGGCAGAGCCTTGTCAATAACCCGCTGAATTTTTTTCAACTCATCCATCAGGTTAACTTTGGTATGAAGGCGGCCGGCAGTATCGATAATGACGATATCGGCTTCACGCTTGATCGCGGACTGGACCGTATCAAAGGCCACGGCCGCCGGGTCAGCGCCCATATTCTGCTTGATAATCGGCACTTTGGCCCGCTCAGCCCAGACCGCAAGCTGCTCGACGGCAGCAGCGCGAAAGGTATCGGCAGCCCCCAAAATAACTTTTTTATTCTGTTTTGTAAAGATCGAGGCCAGCTTACCAATAGTCGTCGTTTTACCCACGCCATTAACCCCGATAGTCATAATAACATAGGGTTTTTTATCAATTTCCCAATGAGATTCAGCCTGCGCCAGGATAGTACCAATCTCACTTTGCAGAAAATCACGAAGATGAGCGGGATTTTCAAGTTCTTTATGGGAGACCTTCTCCTCGATCTGAGAAAAGAGCCGATAACTGGTTTTGACCCCGAGATCGGAGGTCAGGAGAATCTCTTCAAGCTCCTCAAGGAACTCCTCATCAATCTCCTTATCGCCATAAAAAAGGTTATCGAGGGTGCCAACAAACTGATTTCTGGTTTTGGCAAGTCCCTGCTTGAGACGAGAGAAAAGACCACGCCGCTCTTTCTTCTCCGGCACCGGATCTTGATCGTCGTTCTCTAACTGAGCGGCCTCCTGTAAATCTGCTCCGCTTTGCACTTCACTTTTTGAATCTGAATCGCACTTCGGATCAGACTGTAAACTGCCGACCTTCGCCACTTCTATCGCATCAGCATCTCCAGTAACCAAAACTTCCGGCGCCAGCCCATCACTTACCAAAACTGCCGGTTCACGACTTTCTAAATTCTCTCCCGAAAGCTCTACCTCAACCCCGGATTCGTGCTCGACCTCCTCTTCAGACTTGCTTCGACTCCCGAAAAAACGACCGAAAAGACCACCACGGCCCTTATTTTTAAGATCTTCTCCAACATCGATATTTCGTTCATCCTGCTCTTTACCTATAGACATTCATTGCTCTCCACGTTATTATACCATAATGTCTTCGTAAAAAGCCCACTTGGTTTCAACCGATCATATCGCCCCGAAAAATAGTCGATAGCGTCTCTTTTGTAAAGGAAATACTTAAAAAAATGAACCCCCTGACCATGCTCCTCCAAATCGCTCTCTTTTTCTTGCTGATTCTCTGTTCGGCACTCTTTTCCGGCACT
>CAZUXG010000059.1:0-12506 GCA_964623985.1 uncultured Thermodesulfobacteriota bacterium
GCGTAAATAGCTGATTTACATAGATATATTTTTTACGCTGTTAAACATGGGTTAATGATTGACAAGCAAGAAATTAACGGTTATACTTATGATCATATGAGCTAAACAGCGAGGAGAAGGGATGCCGCGACCGAAAAAAACGAGAATGGTTTCAGCCTATCCAACAATCGTTGCTTTTGTTCCCGAAGGGTTAGCCATAAGGGGTGAGGTTTTCATGTCAGTGGAAAAACTCGAAGCCATCAGGCTGAGTGATTTCGAACATCTGGATCAGGAAACTGCGGCGCTAATGATGGGCGTCTCTCGACATACTTTCGGAAGAATTCTTAATAATGCCCGTTCGACAGTAGCCCAAGCCCTGATAATCGGTCAAATTCTCAAGATTGAGGGCGGCAACTATGAATTACGCAACCTAGACGGCAACCGCCGACATCGGGGTGGCAGAGGGGACAAAAATGGCGGACAAGACCGTCGCCGCCAATAATGAATAACAAAGGAGGTAATAATTATGCCAAGATTTGACGGAACCGGCCCAAATGGGGCCGGCCCCATGACCGGTGGTGCCCGAGGACTCTGCAATCAAGCCAGTCCCGGTTACAACCCCGGCATTAACAGAGGTTACAATTATGGTAGGGGTTTTGGTTTTGGACGCGGCTTTCGCGGTGCTGGTGTCGGCTATGGTCGCAACTCTAACTGGTATCCGCCAGCCGCTGCCAGCGGTGTGGTGGAAAACCGAACCACAGAAATCTTAAATCTGAAAAATGAAGCTTCTTACTTGCAACAATCTCTGGAAGCAATCAAGCAAAGGCTTGCTGAGCTGGAAACTGAAACATCCGAATAGCTCCAAACCCATCACGGCTGTTTTTGCCAACCGGCAAAGAGTACGACACTACCCTCTTTGCCGGTTGGCTATCTCCCCGCTTCACAGCAAACTATTATAAAGATAACTGACCTGAGCCAGGATAGTGAAGAATTATAGGCTAAAATCCTTGCCCAACCAAGTTGTAGCGCTTTCCGTTCAGTCACTATTTAAGAATAATCTTGTGCTCCATAAGGGATATTTGACTGATTTTTGCGTCAATCAGTTTCTGTTCGCCGAAAATGTTTTCCAGCAGAACTTTATCGCCTTCCGGTTTTAGAACAAAGACTTCTTCCATAACCAAGGTTTCATGGCCATCTCGTTTTAGATAAGCATTTGCTTCACACATCAGCTACCATCTCCTCATTAATTAAAGGAACCAGGTTATCGATCAGGACCGGCAGGTGATCTTTCTGGATGCCGACTATAGTCAGATTTTCCTGGGTTAAAGGAATCAGAATTTTCCTTGCCGGGCAGGCGGCAATGGTCTCAGCCATCGCCGGCGTCAACTCACCCATCATGGCATGGGCCATAACAACAGAAATAGTACCAATAACAATCTCAACGCGGCCCACCGAACGAATAATCGCATTCTCGCCGGTTGCCCCGCGATTGGCCCGCGCTTTCATCATCGCCGCCGTCGCAATCGCATTAGTTCCCAAGGCCCAGATTTCAACCTTTTCACCATATTCATCTTTAAGGCGCCGGATAATGGCACTGCCGATCCCGCCACCCTGACCATCAATTACTGCGACACGCATAAAAGAGCCTCAATATTTATAATGTTCGATTTAATCCATAATATTCCAGAGCTCAACTTTTCGCAATAGAAAATATAATGCCAAAAGCGATAAAAACAACTTTTATCGCTTACAAAAGAGCTTGTGTGTGGTTTTACCCTTGACAAGCTGGTTTTCAGTATTATTTTATCTGAAGCCATATAAAACCGATGTTTATATGTAGCGTTGAAAGAACGTCCATATTTTTTAACCCTTGCCTTAGAAGGATCTATAATGAGTGAAACTTGTACTGATGGTGCAACCTGCGGCAGTTGCGGCAATACCGAAAGTTGTTCAGCCGAAGAGAAACAAAAACAAGAAGAAAAGGTTTTAAAATCCCGTCTCGCCAAGATTAAACACCGCATCGCCGTGATGAGCGGCAAGGGCGGGGTCGGCAAAAGTACGGTGGCCGTCAGCTTGGCCGTCAGTCTCGCCCGGCAGGGCCGCAAAGTCGGACTTCTTGATGCCGACATTCATGGTCCCAACATACCGAAAATGCTGGGCCTTGACAATAAACGCCTGCAGGCCAGTGAAGGTGGAATTATTCCGGAACCGGCAATGGAGAACCTGGCTGTAGTCTCGATGGCTTTCCTGCTTGAAAACCCCGACAACCCAGTGGTCTGGCGCGGCCCTTTGAAACATACGGTCATCCGCCAGTTCGTCGCCGATGTGCAATGGGGTGAGCTCGATTACCTGATCATCGACCTGCCGCCGGGAACCGGTGATGAACCTTTGAGTGTCGCCCAGGTCGTAAAACCGATGGACGGCAGCATTATTGTCACCACACCACAGGATGTCGCGCTACTCGATTCCCGCAAATCAGTGGTCTTCAGCCAACAGATTGAGGTTCCGGTTTTAGGTATAGTCGAGAACATGAGCGGCTTTAACTGTCCGCACTGCAATAAAACTATCGACCTCTTTAAACAGGGCGGCGGCCGTAAAGCAGCCGAGGATCTCAAGGTTCCCTTTTTGGGAGCGGTGCCTCTCGATCCCCAAGTAGTGGTACAGGGCGATGCCGGTAAACCTTTTGTCACGACCTTCCCCGAAACTGCGGCGGCCATAGCCTTTAATGAGATCACAACTAAGGTAGAAGCCAGCATAAAACAATAAATCACATCAATTTGTTGTTTTTTTTGCAAAAAAGGCTTATAATATAAAAGTTATGTCTTATTAATAATTAAGTTATCGGCTAAAAACTACACAGGAGGTATCTTGATGAAAACTCTGGAATGTATTGCCCAACGGCGCAGCGTCAGAAAATTTACCGATCAGGAAGTCAGCAACGAACAGCTTAAAGAGCTCATGCAGGCTGCCCGTTATGCTCCGTCTTGGGCCAACACCCAGTGCTGGGAGTTCATTATTGTCCGTAATGCCGCCCTCAAAGAGAAACTGGCGGAAACTCTACCGGAAGGCAATCCGGCCCGCAAAGCGGCTTCAAGCGCCCCAGTTCTCCTGGTTGCCTGCGGTAAACTCGGCAGTTCCGGTTTTTTTAAAGGTACAGTGGCAACCAGCAAAGGTGACAACTGGTATCTCTATGATGTCGGTTTGGCAACCCAAAATATCTCACTGGCGGCCCATGACATGGGTTTGGGCTCAGTTATTCTCGGACTTTTTGACGCCGATGCGGCCGGCAAAATTCTCAACCTTCCCGATTCGGTCAAGGTTGTCACAATGATGCCACTCGGGGTCCCGGCTAAAGAGAGCAAAGCTCCTCCCCGCAAACCGCTGTGTGAATTTGTTTTCAGCAACCAGTATGAAAAAGGCTGGGTCTCCGGTGATGAACAAAATCTTTGCTTCATCGAAGAAGGAATGTAGTTTTAACAGAATAAAAGGCCAATTCCGGCCGGTTCGAAAAAAGCGCCGCTCATATAGATTTGTAACAAATCTCAAAAGCGGGGCTTTTTTCGGAAACAAAAGTTAGTCAAACATAAGAACATCAGGAGGAACAAACAATGAAAAAGATTGCATTAGCGGCCAATGACATGCTCGGCCTTGAGGGTGAGATGAGCATGCATTTTGGCCGCTGTCCGTCATATGTCGTGGCCCAAGTTGAAGATGATGGCAACATTACTGCCACCGAGGTCGTCGAAAATCCCTATTTCAAACAACATACCCCAGGTGAGGTTCCACGTTTTATTAGTTCCATTGAGGTTAATATAATGATTGCTGGCGGCATGGGTCCGAAAGCGATTGATATGTTTAACAACTTCGGCATCGAAGTGGTCACCGGCGTCGGCGGCCAGGTCGGCAATGTCTTGAAGGCTTATCTCAATGGCGAGATCTCCGGTGCCGCCGGTTGCAATCACAATCATGACTCATGATCATGGAGGACTTTAAATTATGAAAATTGCTATCAGTACCACCAAAGCCGGAGAGGGTGCCAATCTCGAAATGCGTTTTGGCCGTTGCCCCTATTTTGCCGTCTATGACAGTGAAACAAAAGAGTACGAATGGTTTGAAAACGGCGGGATTAGAGCCGCTTCAGGGGCTGGAACCGGAGCCGCCCAAGCCCTTCTTGACCGTAACGTTGATGTAGTAATCAGCGGCCAATACGGCCCTAAGGCGTCCCAGGTTTTGGGGGCGGCTAATATCAAGATGCTGCTCGGACCATCCGAGCTGCCCATTGCAGAGATTATCGCCAAATGGCAAACGAAAGAGCTTAAAGAATATGCTATTCAAAAATTTTAACAGTTTTCGCAAAATGGTTGATAAACTACTGACCTCCAACGGAAACACATTATATATAAGGAGGATGTTATGCCTGGATTAAATGGAAAAGGACCTCAAAGTGGGGGTCCGATGACCGGTCGTGGGCTGGGCAATTGTCGCCCGGCGAGCAGTGATGTAAACGAACAGAACCTGAATGATCAATTAAGAAAAGTTGATCCCAACAACCTCGAACCAGCGGCCGCTCAAACCGGCGATCAGGTTGTTTACGGCCGTGGTCAGGGCGGCTTACCCCGGGGCGGCGGCGGACAGGGCTCAGGTCTGGGCCGGGGCCGGGGCGGTGGTGGCCGGGGACGGGGCCGGGCCTAAATCAATAATGATTTATATTTGCTCAGGTAGATAGTTGCTTCGCCCCCAACAACGGGGGCGCTCTTGTTTTACTGAAACACTAAAATAAAAGCGTCCCCACGTGAAGCAAAGGATCTTGACTTTCTTGAACAGCTTAACTTGATCAGAGTTTTGACCATTTTGCGTTAAGTTTCATTGCTAAGATCTAATAACCTTCAACCGACATCCGAAACAACCTGAATAAGGACAATAAACAATGATTATCGCAATTGCCAGCGGTAAAGGGGGAACCGGAAAGACCACCATCGCCACCAATTTGGCACTGGTGGCACCAGCCGCCCAATACCTTGACTGTGATGTTGAAGAACCTAATGGTCATCTCTTTCTGAAACCCAGGATCAGCGAAAAACGTGACGTCACCATGCCGATTCCTAAAATCGACGAAGAACGTTGCACCTACTGCGGCCAATGTGCCGAAGCTTGCGAGTTTAATGCCTTGGCCGTCATTGGCGAGAAGGTAATGGTCTTTTCCGAGCTTTGCCATGGTTGCGGAACCTGCACCTTCATCTGCCCAGAAAAAGCGATCAGTGAGACAACCAAGATCATTGGCCATCTGGAGATCGGCAAGGCCGATGCTGTAGAAATAAATGAACTATTTTTTGCCCATGGCGTCTCGGACATCGGCAATCCGCTTTCACCACCAATCATCAAGAAAGTCAAAAAACTTATTAATAATGACTGTTTCGCAATTTTAGATGCACCGCCCGGAACCTCTTGCCCCATGGTTCAGACGCTAATGGGTTGTGACTATTGCCTGTTCGTCACGGAACCAACCCCTTTCGGTCTCAATGACCTTGAACTGGCGGTTGGCGTCGCCCGTCAACTTAAAATTCCCTGTGGCATCCTTATCAACCGATCTGACAGCGGTGATGACCAGGTTCAGAGATATTGCCAACGCGAAGCGATCCCGATCCTCATGGAGATTCCCTTTGACCGCGATCTCGCCTTCGCCTACTCCAAAGGTGAAGCGGCTGTCATCCACAGTCAAAGTTTAAGAGAAAGTTTTCGAAAACTGCACCAAAAGATTGTCGCGGAGGTGGAAAAATGAAGGAACTAACCATTATCAGCGGCAAGGGCGGCACCGGCAAGACCACGGTGACCGCCGCCTTTGCGGTCTTGGCAAAAAACCCAATCCTGGCTGATTGTGATGTCGACGCCGCCGACCTCCACCTGATCCTGACCCCCAAAGAGCTCTTTAGTGCGGATTTCATCGGCGGCCGAGGACCGCAACTGGACAGTGAAAAATGTACGCTCTGCGGCGAATGTCAGCGTTTATGCCGTTTTGACGCCATTGAGTTTTCAGAAGAATCGGGTTATTCAATTAATGAATTCGCCTGTGACTGTTGCGGTCTCTGCGCCTTGGCTTGTCCCGAAAAGGCAATCACCATGGTTGACACCATCAACGGCCGCTGGTTTATCTCTGAAACCCGAGTCGGCAAGATGGTTCACGCCCGACTCGGCATCGGCGAAGATAATTCCGGCAAGCTCGTCACTCTGGTGCGCCAGCAGGGCAAACTCACAGCGAAAAAAGAGGGTCTTGAACTGCTCATCAATGACGGACCGCCGGGGATCGGCTGCCCGGTCACGGCAGCGATTACCGGCGTCGACCTCGTCCTGATCGTCACCGAACCAACCCTCTCGGGGATGCATGATATGGAACGCGTCCACGGCCTCTGCCGGCATTTCGATATTCCGGCCCTGGTCTGCGTCAACCGTTTTGATCTCAACTTGGTCAACACTCAAAAAATTCACGATTACTGCACGGAACATAACCTGCCACTGGTCGGCGAGATCCCTCTCGATCCGGTTGTTAATAAAGCCCAGGTCGCCCGCCAGAGTGTCGTTGAATATGAGTGTGGCCTCGTCAGCCAAGTGGTTCGCGAAATGTGGACTAAAGTGAAAAAAGAGTTAGACCATTAAATTTTCAGCCATGAAAGCCTCCCAAAGCTTTGGGAGGCTTTCATGGCCATTTTAAAGATGAACAACTCTGACGGGAAATCAAACATGGCAAACGAACAGGAAAAACTCAAGGAGAGAGTGCTCGCGGCTTTAGGCACCGTCCGTGACCCTTCAACCGGCATGCAGGTGACCGACCTACCGTTGCTTGATAAACTCGAAATCGACGAAAAAGGCATCATTATCACGCTGACCCCTTCATCCAATATCTGCCCCTTGATTTTCAAGCTCGGGAATGATATGAAGCGGGCCGCAAAGCAGGCGGCCCCGGATTTACCGATCCGCTTCATCATTAATAATCATCGACTAAAACAGGAAGTTGAAGAAAGCCTTTCAGATAGCTGAATTGAGTACTTATGATTTAGCTTAAAAGGTAGTTTAACAACCCCCTTTTTCCAATGGACCCTACTTCTACCCATATCTTTGGGCCGGTACCATCGCGCCGGCTTGGCCTCTCCCTTGGTGTTGACTTGGTACCTTTCAAGACATGCACTTTGGACTGCATCTACTGTGAACTGGGCAAAACTGCAACCCCGGTTAGGGAACGGGCTGAATACGTCCCCTACCCGCAACTCGAAAGCGAGATCAAAGCCTTTTTTGCTTCGGAGAACCAAGTCTCAGCCCAGACAGCCCAAAAACTCGACTATATTACCCTCTCAGGATCCGGCGAACCGACCTTGAATACGGCCCTACCCCGGGTCATCAAACTGCTCCGCGAAACAACTAAAACCCCGATCGCCCTACTCACCAACGGCACACTCTTTAGCGATCCCGAAGTCCGCCGAGAAGCAGCGGCAGTTGATGTAATTCTGCCATCACTTGATGTTGTCTCTAAAGAGCTCTTTACCGTCTTGAATCGTCCGGCTCCAGGACTTGATGTTAAGGAGATAATCTCCGGACTGATCGCCCTGCGCCATGAATACCCAGGTGAAATCTGGCTTGAAATTCTTTTCTGCCGGGGTCTTAATGACAGTCCCCGCGAGATCAGCCGACTGGTTGAAGCGGTGGCCGCAATAGAACCGGACAAAGTACAACTTAACACAGTCGTTCGGCCGGGAGCCATGAACGAAGCAAAAGCCGTTGAACAAACCTTCCTGAAAGAAGTTTTACCCAAATTCGGGCCACAGGCTGAAATCATTGCCCCTTTTGCCAAAGATTCTGACTACGGCAGCATAATCGGGAAAACCGAAGAAACCATTCTGGCCACCCTGAAACGCCGTCCCTGTACCAAAAACGACCTCGAACAGGCCCTCGGCCTAAAAGCGGTTGAGATCATAAAAATTCTTGACCTAATGTTGGAAAAGGGTAAAATTAAAGCCTTAGAACATAGTGGAGAACGCTATTTTCAGACCATTGTCTAATCAGCATAGCAACCCATTTGAAAAAATAGCTCCCTTTAGACAAGTGGAGATCCCAACCATTGAATGAGAAAGTAAAAGAGCATTTCAAAAATCCCCGTAACCTTGAGGTTATGGTTGATGCCACGGTTATGGGAAAAGGCGGCGACCCCAGCTGTGGCGACTACATTGAACTCTACCTTAAGATAGAGAAAGATATTATCATCAAGGCATCAGCAATGGTCGCCGGCTGCCCCTATGCAATTGCGACCACCAGCGTCTTTACCGAGATGATCACCAACCAATCATTGGATGATGCTATGATGATTTCCGGTAACCGGGTAGCATCCCACCTGGGTAGCCTGCCGAAAGAGAAAATTCACTGCTCCCTGATGGGACCTGAAGCCCTGCGCAATGCTGCCCATAACTACATAATGTCCCGCATCTGCACCCCTTCGATGGCTTAATTGAGCAGCCTGTAAAGCGGACTATTGTCAACTACAAATTTTGACAGCTCTACCTTAAACTTGATTGATAAAAGTAAAAAAAATGAGCCTCAATCTTGACATCCCCGGTGGAAAAATCCTCGAACTGCAGGGGGTGCTTTGCGATATGAACGGCACCCTGACCATTGATGGTCAAATGAGCCCGAAGGTTGCTGAAAGTCTGCAAAAAGTGTCGGCTATCATGAAGGTTTATATCATAACGGCAGACACTTTTGGTACGGCTCGCAAAATATTTGCCCCCCTACCGGTCAAGCTTATCGGGATGCCGGCTGAAACTCCGGGTACGGTTGCCAAGCTGGATTTCCTCAAAAAACTGGGCCCCCAAACCCACGCTGCCATCGGCAACGGCTACAATGACCACCTGATGTTGCAAGAGGCCGCTTTAGGCATCTGCATCCTGGGTTCCGAAGGGGCCCACACCCTCTCCATAACCGCCGCCGACCTGATTGTCACAAACCCGATTGAAGCCTTAAGCCTCCTCTTAAAGCCCCAGCGTCTGATTGCCGGTTTACGAAACTAAGATATAACTCAAACTATTCTCGAACAACCTTTCCAACCACGACATTTGCGCCTTGCAATTTAATCTCCGCTTTGCTACTTATTTAGCGGTGCGACAAAACCGAAACCAGAATTGTCAGCCGGGTTTTACTGCGCGCTACCGACTGCACCCTGAATAACAGCAAAGAAGTACTCTTGGGGTGACCACTAATAAAGGAGACGGACCATGCTGAACGATCTTCTTGCAGTTGTCCTGGCCGGAGGTGAAGGCAAACGCCTAAGCCCATTGACCCAGGATCGAGCCAAACCCGCCGTCCCTTTTGCCGGTCAATACCGGATCATCGATTTTACCCTGAACAACTGCATCAACTCCCATATCCGTAAAATAATTGTCCTGACCCAGTACAAATCGGTTTCCACCTCCCGCCATCTGGTGGCCGGCTGGAGTATATTTAACCCGGAGCTGGGTGAGTTCCTCTACGAAATTCCACCCCAGATGAGGGTCGATGACAACTGGTATCAGGGCACCGCTGACGCTATCTACCAGAACCTCTACTCACTTGACGAAATCAGACCTAAATATGTTCTGGTCTTAGCCGGCGACCATATCTACAAGATGGATTACGGAAAAATGCTGGCTTTCCACGAGGCCAACGATGCCACGCTGACAATCTCCGCGATCACGGTCGACCGCCGCAAAGCAAGCGGTCTCGGCATCCTTGAGGTTGACGAAAAGCAGCAGGTCGTCGGATTTCAGGAGAAACCGGACGAACCCAAAGGACTTCCCGGACAACCCGACAAAGCCTACGCCTCAATGGGAATCTATATTTTTAACTTCGAGATGATGAAAGAGCTCCTTGAAGCCGACGCCGCCGACCCCGACAGCAGCCATGACTTCGGTAATGACATTATCCCCGCCCTCTACCCCAAAGAACGGGTCTTTGCTTACCCCTTTGGCTCAGAAGAAAAAAAGCGGGACGCCTCCTACTGGCGCGATGTCGGCACCATTGATGCTTACTGGGAAGCCAACATCAATCTCGCCGGAGTCGATCCCACTTTTAATCTCTATGACCGCGATTGGCCGCTACGCACCTATCAATCCCAGATGCCACCAGCTAAATTTGTCTTTGCCAATGTCCGCAAACAGCGCGTCGGCCACGCCCTTGACTCTCTCATCTGCAATGGCGTCATCATCAGCGGCGGCCTGGTCGAGCGCTCAGTCCTCTCGCCCGGGGTACGGATCCACAGCTTTGCCCAGGTTTATAAATCGATCCTCATGCATCGGGTCGAGATCGGCCGTAACGCCAGAATCCGTAAAACTATTATCGATAAAGAAGTCAGCATCCCGCCGAACATGGAAATCGGCTACGATCTTGAAAAAGATCGCCAAAGATTTCCGGTCTCACCAGAAGGTGTCATAATCATCCCCAAAGGAACTGTTTTTTAATGAGAACCTTTAAAATAATAACGTAAAAAACAAACATCGCTTCGCTTTCCACTCAAGTCGGTACACGGCTTGTGAACAGGACGAAGCACTAAATCTAACCTGCTCTTAGAGAAAGGAAAAAAAGATGTCATTTATCGTTGATGTTGAAGCTCTGGAGATTCTTGATTCACGTGGCAACCCAACTGTCGAGGTTGAAGTAACCTTAGAAAGCGGCATCATCGGACGGGCGGCGATCCCTTCAGGGGCCTCCACCGGTATCCATGAAGCCGTCGAACTGAGAGATGGGGACCAGGAACGCTATTTGGGTAAAGGGGTAAGTCAGGCGGTCGAAAATGTCAACGGCGAAATTGCAGACCGGATCATCGGTTTTGACGCCACCCGACAACGCGAACTGGATCAGGCCCTGATTGAGATGGATGGCACTGAAAACAAGGGCCGACTTGGTGCCAACGCCATGCTCGGCGTTTCTTTGGCCACCGCCAAGGCGGCGGCTGATGTCGTGGGCCTACCCCTCTATCAATATATCGGCGGGGTCAATGCCCATCTTTTGCCGGTACCGATGATGAATATCCTCAATGGCGGCCAGCATGCCGACAACAACGTCGATATTCAAGAATTCATGGTCATGCCGGTCGGCGCCGAAAATTTTGCCGAAGCCCTGCGGATGGGTACCGAAACCTTTCACGCTTTAAAAAAGGTCCTCAAAGGAAAAGGTTATAATACATCGGTCGGCGACGAGGGCGGCTTCGCTCCCAACCTGAAATCAAACGAGGAACCTTTCCAGTTGATTGTTGAAGCGATCGCCGGAGCTGGTTATAAAGCCGGTACAGATATGCTGATCGCTATCGATGCCGCAGCCAGCTCTTTTTACAAGGACGGCAAATACAACCTTGAGGCTGAAGGAAAATCTCTCGACGCCGCAGGGATGGTCGATTTCTATGCCGGGATGGTCGAAAAATATCCGATCATCTCGATTGAGGATGGTCTTGATGAAGATGACTGGGTGGGCTGGAAGCTGATGATGGATAAACTCGGCAAAAAAATTCAGGTGGTCGGCGATGACCTCTTTGTCACCAACCCCAAACGTCTGATTCGAGGTATCGAAGAGGGTTCAGCTAACTCGATCCTCATCAAACTCAACCAGATCGGCACTCTGACCGAAACCCTGGAAACCGTTGCTATGGCCAAAAAGGCGGGATACACCGCCGTCGTTTCACATCGCTCCGGCGAAACCGAAGATTCAACGATTGCCGACTTGGTTGTTGCTTTAAACACCGGTCAGATTAAAACCGGCTCCGCCTGCCGTACCGACCGAATCTGCAAATACAACCAACTCTTAAGAATCGAAAGGGAACTGTTCGGCCAGAGCGACTTCCTTGGTCGCGAGGTTTTCTACAACCTGAAATAAGGCACCGAAGAGTTGGATCCATAAATCACAAAGAGGGAACGTGGCCTGCTCAACGTTCCCTCTTTGTGATTGGACCTCTCGTCTCCCCACCTATAAGATAGGTTGTAATAAATAACAAAAGGGTGGAGAGCAACGTCTCTCCGTGCACTATCGACCTGAGTCTGGGCTCGGTACAGATCCAATTCATTCTTGATTCCGACTTCGTATTGTCGACGAATTAACTTGTAGCTCCCCTGCTGGTCCTTCAAAGTCGAACAAGACAGTTCCAGATTTTCCCGGTCGGCAACCAGAGTCAGGTAAACTTTGGCAACCTCCGATATTAAAGCGATCTGAACACTGCATCACGCCTGATCTGTAGCCAGGTAAGCTTCCAAAGCTTGTCTCTTCAAACTGCGAATACGGCCAAAAAAATCAATCTCCCAAGAGGCGCTGCCCAGATCAATACTGTATTGTTCGACACTTCTGGAGGTGCCCGGACTGATGAGATTGCTGGCTAAACGTTGCTTGCCGCCTGCACCCGTGGCGCCAATCGCCGGAAAAAGTTCAGCCCGCTGGACGCCGTATAAGGCCCGGGCTCTTTCGACATTCAGAGCCGCAAGCCGGAGATCCCGGTTGTTGGCCAGGGCCAGCTCGATTATTTGCAG
>CAZUXG010000060.1:0-11875 GCA_964623985.1 uncultured Thermodesulfobacteriota bacterium
AATGGAGAGTGTATGAACCGCAAAGAGCAGGCCATCTTACGGATTCTTAAAGAGACCGACAAACCGTTGAGTGGCCGCAAAATCATGATGGAGCTTCTGCAAACTGGCTACGAGATCAGTGAGCGGACGGTGCGGCTCTATCTTCACAAAATGGACGAAGCCGGCCTGACCCAAAATTTTGGCAAGCGCGGCCGGCAGATCAGTGAGCGTGGCATAGAGGAGCTGGAAGCGGTCGGGATAATTGAAAAAGTCGGTTTTCTTTCGTCCAAAATTAATCAGATGACGTATCGTATGAGTTTTGACCTGGAGAGTGAGACTGGTACGGTTGTGGTTAATGTTTCGCTGGTCAAACCGGAAGATTTGAAGTTTTGTGAAGTTGAAATCGAGAGGGTTTTCGCTGAGGGGTTTGCTATGGGAGAGATGATGTCGCTGCTTTATCCCGGTGAGCATATTGGGCGGGCCGTCATTCCTCCTGGTTATGTCGGCTTTGCCACAGTCTGCTCAATTACCCTGAACGGGGCTTTGCTGAAGTGTGGGATTCCCACAAACTCACGTTTCGGCGGACTACTTGAGTTGCAGGATAAAGAGGCGGTCCGTTTTGTCGAGATTATCAATTATGATGGTACCAGTGTCGATCCCCTGGAGATTTTTATCAAGAGTGGTATGACCAATTACCGGGGAGCAATCGCCACAGGAAATGGCAAAATCGGGGCCAGTTTTCGTGAGTTCCCTGCCGACAGTCGCGGTTTGGTTGAGACTCTGGCTGCAAGGCTTAAGGGTATCGGTATGGGTGGATTTATGGCTCTGGGCTGGCCCGGCCAGTCACTGCTCGATATCCCGGTTAATGAAGGTAGCTTTGGGGCTGTGGTTGTCGGTGGTTTAAATCCGGCCGCTATCTTGGAAGAGAATGGTTTTCGAATTAAATCTCACGCGCTGGCGGGGCTTCTTGATTTTAATCGTTTTTTTAATTATCGGGAGATGATAAAACGGCTTAATCATAGTAATTGAAATGCGATGGTTTAATAAGAAGTGCCGTTCCTACAATCTGACTTGACAAGCGTCTTCCGGTCAGCTTTAATGGAGGTCAAAGAAGGGTTGAGCTGAAAACCTTTATTGAAGGTTGTTCGAGAATAGCAATTTTTCTCAAATGCAGTCTTCCGGGATTTTAATCAGGGAGGGTATGATGCTGATCAAGAAAGTTCTGGCTTTAACCGATGGTTCAAAAAACAGTCGCAGTGCTTTACGTTATGCCGTTGAGATCTGTCGTAATTTTGAGGCCTCGCTTCATCTTTTGTCAGTGATTGAGGATATGCCTCCTTATCTTACCCTCGAGGTCGGTAGTGAGTTTATCTCGAAAGTCCAGGAAACTATCACAAACGAAGTGGTTAACTGCTCTAGTTACTGCGAAACTTCAGGGGTTACCTGTGAAGGTGAGATTCGTCACGGCGTACCCTACGAAGAGATTGTTAATTACGCCAAGGAGATTGATGCTGATTTGATCGTCATGGCGACCCATGGTCATACCGGGCTCTCCCATATCCTGCTGGGCAGCGTGGCTGAGAAGGTGATACGGCATGCGCACTGTCCGGTCTTGGCCACAAAGATTGATGATAAAGATTGGGATATACCCGCTTGTCAACTGCCTGAGGACAGTTGATAGTCGCCAGTTTTCAGTGATCATTCGTTAGTTGTCAGTGTTTTTTACTGTTGATTGACGACTATTTAAGATCAGGCGTTGCGGATCACAACGTTGGCGCAGGATTTTAAGTTCACTGGTGGTCGGTGGCGGAACGCGTTCGGCCCGTTTCAGATCAAGGGCAAAACCGGTTTTCTGTTGAACCTCCTCGGGAGTGACACCGGGATAGCAAGCAGCGAGATACATCTTTTTACTCTCTTTGGCAAAACGTAAAACTCCGAGATTGGTAATTACCGTCTCGGGTCCCCCCGGCCCCAAACCAACCCGCTCTCGACCGCCCGGTCCGTCAATCCAGCCGGGACTTGTTAAATAATCCAACTTTTTTACGAATTTACGTTTTTCATGCTGCATAAAGATAATTGTCCGGTTGACAAAGCTCGCGACATCGCAGGCCCCACCGCTGCCCGAGAAACGGACCTCAGGTTGATGGTAATCGCCGATAGATGTTGAGTTGAGGTTGCCGTAGATATCGATCTGGGCGGCTCCGAGAATGCCGACTACCCGGCTGCCGGTAAAACGGTTCTGCATCGTCGCGAAGGCTTCGGCGAGGCCGTCATTGACGGCAGTTAAATGCATAACGCGCGAATCGGCGACGGCCAGCGGCAGCTCTTCAAGTTGAGAGTCGATGGCTCCGGTCTCAAAAAAAATTGTACTTTGTGGGGCGTTGATATTTTTGGCCGCCATCGCCGCCAGCATCGAGATTCCGGTCCCACAAAAGACAATTTCACCGTCATTGATCTCCCGGGCGGCGGCAATCGTCATCATCTCCCGACGGCTGTAGCCGTTCTCGATCCCCTCTTTTTTTTCCATTATCTCAAACCGGATGAGCCGGAACTAAATAGGTTAATTGCATTAAGCGAAGAATCATCCTCTTTTAAGGCCGGTGGCATAGCCGGTTTCAGGGTCGGCGACCAGGTTTTCAAGATGTTTTTCGTCGCTTAACGCGAGAAATGCCTGGTGGTCGGCGGGCTCCATAATCTTTTTTTTAAGGTAAGACTGATAGGCGTTTTCATCTTCTGCTGTCCGGCGATAGCTGTTTAAATAGTTAGGGTCATAATCGTAATGCCGGTAACAGGCCGTGGGGTAGGCGCCCCAAGCGATCGGAACTACGGCATCGACATGGAGAAACGGAATCTGATTATGGTCTGGGTTACGCTTGAGAAAGTCTTCCTCGACCAGCTCTTCACAGGTGATGAGCAGATGGCGGGCGGCTTTTGCTTGTTCGACGTCGGCAAAGGTCAAACCCTGAATCCGGGCATTGCCGCGACGGTCAGCCTGCTGAACATGGATAATTGTGACATCGGGGTTAATGGCCGGAACCAGCACCAGCTTTGGCGACTCGCACCAGTTGCCGAAGGGATTGTCGATGGTTGCCAGTTTATGGTCTGGCAAAGTTTTGTCAACCTTGCGCAACGCCTTTGAAAAGCCCCATTTTTTGACGATGTCGGTACCCAGTCCCGAGCGCGTCGGCAGAAAGGGCAGGCCCATGGCTCCGGCCATGAAACGCAAGGTCATCTGGTAGTTGGAATAATCTTCGACGATTATTTCGCGATTTTCCACGGCCCGGCGGAAACGGACACAAGTTGGGGCGAAACGACCATTGCCGGCATAAGCAATCTCAAGCCGGGCGACACAACCGGCACCAATCAGTTCATCAACTCCCTGGCCGTTGGAGTGTGCATAGAGATGCAACCCTTTTTTCTGTTGTCGGATAATTTCATAAACCGCTGCCATCGGGTTGCGGTTTATCGTGAAGCCACCGATACTCAAATGGCAACTATCCTTTACCAGCGCAGCAATGGCAGCCGTAAGGGAAGTGACTTTGTTTGGTGATGATTTCATGTCCTCTTTTATAGAGTCAGCGCGCTTTTTTTGCAACTTGTTCGTTTAAGTAGGCCCACCTCATTATCCGACCCATATTATTTCTTCGACAGCCTTGGAGAAGTTTCGAAATGAGTACACCAGGGGAGCCCGACCATCAAGGCCGTTTCTTGTGAGAGAGACGGCCTTTTTCTTTCCGTAATTTTCAGTACCCGGGATGCTGGGCAAACCCAGATTTTGCTATGCAGATGTTACCCTTTTCCTGCTCAGTTTCAGCGAACAGGAATGTCTCGGTTGCGAAGGTAGGCTTTAACATCATCGACCCCTATAAGTCCGAAATGAAACACCGATGCAGCTAGCAAAATGGAAGCCCCCGCTTGGACGGCATCAAAAAAATGTTCTAGTTTCCCGGCCCCGCCAGAGGCTACTACTTCAGCTGAAACCGCTTCCCTGATAGCTTTAATTATCGGCAGGTCATAGCCAGTCTGGACACCGTCCCCGGCTTTACTGGTGGGGAGAATTACCGGGATTCCATAACCGTCTACCTGTTTTGCCCATTCAATGGCATCAAAACCGGTTGCTGTCCGCCCGCCGTCAATATAGACTTCATAGCCTGAAGGCAGGGCCGCATTCCGGTCTACATCGATGGCAACCGTTACCTTGTCAGCACCAAAAGCCTTCACCATTTCCGCGATCACTTCGGGATTCCGAAAAGCGGCACTGCTGGTTGACACTTTATCAGCTCCGGCACGGAGCACGGCTTCCGCTGATTTTACATCAGCAATGCCTCCGCCGACGGTAAAGGGAATCGTGGTGACTGCAGAGACCCGTTTGACCACGTCAAGCATGGTGGCTCTACCTTCCACCGTAGCGGTGATATCGAGCAGGGCAAGTTCATCAGCTCCTGTTTCGCAATAAGCCTTGGCACACTCTTCCGGATCGCCGGCATCCTTAATTTCAACGAAATGAACACCTTTGACAACACGACCGTTCTGCATATCCAGGCATGGCATAATTTTAATCTGTTGTTTCATTTTTTTATTCTCCTTAGATGACTTTTGTCTAATTATTTAGGGTTCACAAAGCTGTATTTTCCAATGAAAAGTCGAATTTTTCTTTAATCTCATGCAAAAATGAGGTGGCGGTTTTTTCGGTTTCATCAAGTTTAATCAAAAAATAGGCATTACCGATATTGGGTTGGGACAGTGAGGTGAAAAGGTCGTTTAAATCATATTTAATCGCTCTCTTCCACCGTTTTCAGTGATTTCCAGCCGCCGCCGAGGGCTTTATAGAGCCGTACCAGATTGGTGGTCACAGATCCTTCACTCAAAATCAGTTGATCTTGCAAAAGCAGTAGTGAGCGTTGGGCATCCAGGACATTGTTGAAATCGACCAGGCCGACCTGGTATTGATCTCGGGCCAGTCGATCTGCCTGTTGGGCTGCCGCCGTGGCGGCCAGCAGGGCTTGATAGCGGCGCTGTTGATTGGCATAAGCCACAAGTACGTTTTCGATCTCCTCTTGGGCCTTCAGGATGGTCATTTCGTATTCAATCAAGGCCTGTTCCTGGAGGGCGGAATGGATTTCGATGTTCTGGCGGATGGCGTTACCCTGAAAAATTTTCCAGGAAATAGTTGGACCAAAATCCCAGGTTCGATTGGCAGCGCTGAAAAAGTTTCCGGTTGAAAGCGATTCAAGCCCAATACTGCCATTTAAACTAAATCGAGGATAGAGGTCGGCCGTAGCCACCCCAACTCGGGCGGTTTGGGCTGCCAGTCGACGTTCAGCTCGGCGGATATCGGGCCGCCGCCGCAAAGTTTCAGCCGGAACCCCGATAGCCAGTTGCGCCGGCGGTGCTGGAATCGGCTTTCTGGTGACCAATTCGGCATGGATGGTACCGGGCGCCTGTCCGAGCAATACGGCCAGGCGATTTTTGGCAGCTTCCAGCCGGGTTTGAATAACCGGGATTTGCGATCGGGTTCGTTCCAGGTTGTAGAGCGATTGCTGAACCGCCAGTTCATTAATGATGCCCGCCTGAAAACGTGAGTTGTTTAGGTCGTAGGTCTCTTGTTGAGCTTTAAGATTTTCTTCAATAACGGTCAAACCGTTCTGGTAGGTACGCACATCAACATAGTTTAAAGCTACTTCAGCCAGCAAACTTACAAGTACGTCATGTAAGTTTTCCTGGGCGACTTCGAGATCAGCTTCACTGGCCTCCACCAAACGTCGGAAACCGCCAAAAATATCGAGCTCCCAACTTGCATCAAATCCGGTGGTGTAAAGTTTATCCTCTCTTTTGTTGCGATCGCGACTTTTGCCCGCGTAAGCGCCAGTTTCTAGAGTCGGGGAAAAATAAGAGCGACTAACCCCACGGCGGGCTCGGGCTTCACGGATCCGGGCCCGGGCGGCCTGCAAGTCAAGGTTGCCACAGACGGCTCGTTCAATAAGGCTGGAGAGTTCCGGATCAATAAGAACTTTCCACCAGCAAGCCATAGTCTCGGGTTCCGGCAGCCCGGCGTTGAGGCCGCCTTCTAGTGTGGTTGACCATTTCCCCGGAGTTTTGGGCTTGACCGGGATATAGTCCGGGCCGACGGCGGCGCAACCGCTTAAAGCTAGAGCTGCGATGATTAGTAACAGGATGGTTGCGGAATAACTTGTCAAGATTTGACAGGCGTATTTGCAGGTTCGTTGACTGAAAAAAATTGTGTTCATGGTTATCTCTTTTGTAACTTAACTGTTTCGGCGCGTGCGCCAGGCGTGACCTTTTTCACGGCCCGACTGAAACATGTAATAAAGTGCCGGAACCAGAAAAATGCCGATCAGGGTCGCGGCCAGCATTCCGTAAAAGACTGTGGTGCCTATTGCCTGGCGACTGCCGGCTCCGGCACCGCTGGCGATTACCATAGGTGCGATTCCCAGAATAAATGTAAAGGCGGTCATTAAGACCGGTCGGAAACGAACTTTGGCTCCGGCGATTGCGGCGTCGGCCACTGAGGCCCCTTGTTCACGCAGTGTTTTAGAAAACTCAACTATAAGAATCGCACTTTTACTGGCCAGGCCGACTAGCAACACCAGGCCGATTTGTGCATAGATGCTTAAACTGAGTCCGGCCAGCCACAAACCGGCCAAACCGCCGAGACTGGCCACCGGAACCGAAATGACGATTGCCAGCGGGATGTTCCAACTTTCATACTGGGCCACAAGAAAGAGATATGCGAAAAGCAAAGCCAGAGAGAAGATTATAGGAATCTGGCCGCTGCTTTTTTGTTCCTGAAAAGACATTCCCGACCACTCAAAAGTAAAGCCTTGGGGTAGGGTTTCAGCGGCTACCCGCGCCATCGTTACCATCGCCTCACCGGAGCTGAATCCTAAGGCCGCACTCCCATTAATTTTAATGCTGCTGTACTGATTATAACGTTTTACATTCTGGGGGCCGAGGGTAGTGGTCACCGTTACTAAACTTTGCATCGGTACCATTTTGCCGGTTTGGCTGCGGACGTAGAGTCGGTTAATATCATTTATGGCGCTCCGGTGTTGGATGTCGGCCTGCACCCTGACCTGAAAAACCCGGCCTAATAGGTTAAAGTCGTTGGCATATTTTGAGCCGAGCTGGGCCTGCAGGGTGGCGAAGATACTGCTGACTGGTACGTTGAGAGTTTCGGCCCGGATGCGGTTGACGGTAATGGAAATTTGTGGAGTGTTGGCTGTGTAAGTACTGAACACTCTTTGCAGGGAAGGTTCTTGATTAGCGGCGATAACCAGTGCCTTGGCTGCGGCCGCCAACTCCTGTGGGCTTTGATCTTCCAAGCCCTGCATCTGAAAATTAAACCCGCCGGTGCGGCCCAGGCCGCGGATCGGTGGGGGTGAGAAGGCGAACATGTTGGCCGTCGAGATGGCCGAGAGTTTGCCCTGCACTTTTTTCAGAATAGCTCCGAATTGCAGTTCTTTGCTGGTCCGCTGATTCCAGGGATCAAGTATGACGACCCCCAAACCGACATTTTCGGCGGCCCCGCTGAGCAGACTGTAGCCGCTGACCAGCAGAACGTCCTTAACGCCTTTAATATTTTGGAGTTCTTTGGTGACCCGTTCTAAAACCTTACTGGTGCGGGATAGAGATGAAGCCTCCGGCAACTGTATGTTAAGGTAAAAAGCGCCGATATCCTCTTTTGGTAAAAAGCTGACCGGCCGGTCGGTGAACAGGTAATAGGAGGCCCCGAAAATGCCGATAAAAATTATCATAACTACGGCTTTACGCCGGAGCAGCCAGGTAGTGCCAGCCACATATCGGTCACGTGAAAAATCGAGGGTTCGGTTAAACCAGGCTAAAGGGCCCCGCTGTATGTTTTTAGGGGGTTTTAGCAAGACCGCACAGAGGGCCGGGCTCAAGGTCAGGGCATTAATGGTTGAGATGACAACGGCGGTGCAGATAGTTACGGCAAATTGTTTGTAGAGTTGTCCGGTAATGCCGGGCAGGAAACCAACTGGGACAAATACGGCGAGTAAAACCAAGGTTGTAGAGATGATTGGTGCGGTAACCTGTTGCATCGCTTTAAGGGTTGCGGCTTTGGGGGCAAGGTTCTCTTCATCCATGAGCCGGTAAACATTTTCGACTACGACAATCGCATCGTCAACCACCACCCCGATTGACATGATTAAGGCAAACATGGAGATCGTATTGGCATTATAACCCAAAGCCAGAAGGACGGCAAAGGTCCCCAACAACGAAACTGGAATGGTTACGGTCGGCACCAGCGTGGCCCGCCAATCCTGAAGAAAGATATAATTTACGAAAAGAACCAGAAGAAAGGTTATGAACAGGGTTCGCACGATTTCACGAATGGTGGTCGAAACATACCTGGTGGTGTCGTAGAGCATCAGGTATTGAATATCGCCAGGTTGCCTGAGAGCCAGGTTTTTGAGCGTGGTCCGGACCTCGCTCATGGTTTCCAAAGAGTTAGCGTTGGCGGCGCGGTAGATCGCCAGGGTTACGGACGGAGCCCCGTTCATGGTTGATTCGGTCCGGTAGGTTTTGGCCCCCAGTTCGACTCTGGCAATATCGCGAATGCGCACCAGGCCTCCGGCAGCGTTGGAAGTGATGATGATATTTTCAAACTCCTGTCGGCTTTTCAGGCGTCCTTGGGCCCGCAGAGTATATTGAAATTGTTGGTTTTTGTCGGTTGGCATGGTGCCGATAGTGCCCACGGCCGCTTGGATATTTTGTTGACGAATACTTTTGATGACATCGTCTGCGGTCAGTCCCAGAGCTGTCAAACGATTCGGGTCGAGCCAGATTCGCATGCTGTATTCCATCTCACCGAAGATATAGACATCGCTGATGCCTTTGAGCCGCACCAGGGAGTCTTTGATAACCTGGTTGACATAGTTACTTAGAAAAAGTTTATTCCTGGTGCCCTGGGGTGAGAAAAAGCTGATCGCGGCCAGCATATCCGGCGAACGTTTGCGGATGGTTACCCCTTGTTCGATAACCTCTTTCGGTAATTTAGCGATCGCCATCTGCACCCGGTTTTGCGTGTTGACCTGATCAATGTCGGGGTCAGTGCCGACCGCGAAAGTAACGGTCAGGCTGTAACTGCCGTCGTTGGAACAGGTCGAGGACATATAGAGCATATTGTCGACGCCGTTGACCGCATTTTCAATCGGCGCAGCCACACTGTCAGCCAGAACTTCGGCGTTGGCTCCGGGATAGACCGTGCTCACCCGAATATTAGGCGGGGTGATTCTCGGGTATTGGGCGACGGGAATATTGAGCATGGCGATGAGCCCGGCCAGGGTAATGATGATTGAAATTACCACTGCGAGCCGCGGTCGTTCAATGAAAATCCGGGAAAACATGGATAGCTTACCTTATTTGGGGTTCGTCAGGGTTAGTTTTTACGGTTTGTCCGGGTTTAACTTTTTGTAAACCCTGGGTAATAACCAGCTCTCCGACCTTGAGTCCGGAGGTGACGGCCCAGCGATTGCCGCTGACCAGCAATCCGGTAGTTATCGGTTGTTTGACTACCTGATTTTGCAGATTAACCACCAGCGCATAATGTCCCTCGCGATCTTGTAAAACGGCAGCTTGCGGGATTACCGGCAGTTTTTTACCCTGACTTTGACGGATCATAATGGTGACATACTGGCCCGGCAGCAGGAAACCGTCAGCATTGTCGAACACGGCCCGGACGGCGATAGTGCCGGTTTCCCGGTCGACGATGTTATCAATAAAATCGATCTGACCAGTATCTTCCAGAACTTTGTTGTTGAGTAGTTTAATCATGGGAACCAGAGAGCGAATCTTTTTCTGGTCAGAGGAGTCTTTAAGGGTGGCTTGGATGGCCGTCAGATCATTTTCACTTATCGAGTAAAGCACTCGGATCGGGTTGAGCTGGACGATTCGGGTCAGGGGGCCGGAGTTGGGCTCGCAGAGATTACCTCTGGTGAGCGCCGTGCGGCCAATCCGGCCGCTGATTGGCGCCCGGATTTTAGTGTATTCCAAATCGAGTTCGGAGAGTTTGAGTGCCGCCTGAGCCTCCAGGAGCCGGGCCTGGGCCTGAAGCTCTTCGGCGACCGCCGTATCCAGGTCCGAGGCTGATATCCCTCCGGAACGTACTTTACGAACCTGTTGTAAATATTGGTTGGCTTTAGTCAACGTCGCTTGGGCATGGGCAACTGAGGCTTTATCAGCCGCGACCTGGGCTTGGTAGGGAGCTTGTTCAATAACATAAAGCAGATCGCCGGCCTGAACATCGCTGCCTTCCCTGAAATTAACCTGTTCCAAAAATCCTTCAACTCGGACTTGGATTTCGACGCTCTGGATAGCTTCTACATGGCCCACATATTCAGCCGGTGGGTTGATTTCTTGTTCAATGATGGCTGTAACCGTCACCAACGGTGGGGGCCCGCTCGGACCCTGAGAAGCGGCTTCTGCCACTCGGAAAAAGGTTGATAGTAGAATAAAGATCAACAGTATAATAATGCCGGTTGAAGCGCTCGAAAATGATCGATATGGTGATCTGAATATTGATAATTGGTGTGGAATTAAGTTGGTCTCGGGTTGCATTGTTCCTTTACTCCCAGTCACATTAATTGTCGGTTGTCGGTTCTTGACAACAATATCATTTGACAGTTATAAATAATTATTTTAAATCTTAATTTAAGAAATGCAATAAAGTCATTTACAGGTTATGTCAAGCTGAAAATTAACATTGCCATTTGACTGTTTTGACTTTAAACCAGGCTCCAAAGGGAAAGGATTATTTGTAATGACCAGAAGGGCGGATGGTAAGGAAAAACGCAGTCGAATATTAGATTCAGCCTGTGAGGTTTTTGCCGAAAATGGGTATCATCTTGCCAAGGTTGCAGACATTTGTAAGCGGGCCGGAGCCAACGTGGCTGCCGTCAATTATTATTTTGGTGATAAGTCCACCCTGTACGTCGAAGCTTGGCAGCAGGCTTATCAACAATGTACTAGTCCTGACTCATTCGCGGTTGCCAACGGTTCTCCGGAAGAGCAGCTGAGAATCTACATTCATTCCCTCATCAAGAACTTTTCAGATCAGGGTGCTAATGGCCGGTTTGCCCGTCTCTACTTAATGGAACTGGCTAATCCCTCCGGCCTGATACACAACCTTTGGTATGAGATGATTGAGCCCCGGCGCCAAGTACTACTGGGAATTATCAGTGAAATTATGGGTGTTGAAGTCACTGCGGAAACGGTTTTGTTCTGCGATATGAGTATTGTCAATCAATGCCGTACCCTTCTGACCGTCAGACGTGACGATTTGGAGTACCTCTTAGATCAACCTCTCTCAGTGGGTTTAATTGAGCGATTGGCCGACCATATCACCACCTTTTCTCTGGCCGGGATCAAGGCCTGCGCTAAAAGCAAAGTTTGATGTCTCCGCTGTGGAGATGTCGCGAAATGGGTTCACCTAGGGGGCGCCTTGTTTTGCTAAGTTCTGCACGGGTGACTTTCTATGATTTTTGGTGCTGATCTTCTTTCGGCATCGACTTGATATAAACATCCTGCTGCGGGAAGGGGATGGTGATGCCGATAGTCAGCAGATCTTGGTAGATAGCTTGGTTTACCTTGTAGAGGGTTTGGTAATACTGGTGGGTGGGGACCCAGTAGCGTATGCCGATGCTGATGGCCGAATCGGCAAACTTCTCGATACCAACCTGAGGCACCGGTTCGGCAACCACTTGGGGAAAACGTTCGAGGGTTTTGTTGATCATGTCGATGGCTTGGTCGGGATAATCATGGTAGGAGATGCCGATGGATCCTTCAACCACCCGGTTGGCAAAAGAATTATGGAGAATTTCACCGACGATGTGTTTGTTGGGGATGGTGATCTGCT
>CAZUXG010000061.1:0-11778 GCA_964623985.1 uncultured Thermodesulfobacteriota bacterium
GCGCGGATTTCGCTTAATCTGGGCAATCTTCGGATAGCTAAAAAGCTGTTTAATATAGTAGGTTAACTTCCGGTTCTGCCGGGTTGATAGGAGTCTTTTTTATGTCACAGGCAAATAATGATAAACGTTACGGTCTGATTATTATTAATACCGGCAATGGTAAAGGGAAGACCACCGCTGCTTTGGGTACGGTTTTTCGCGCTTTAGGGCAGGGTTTTAAGGTTACGATGGTCCAGTTTATTAAAGGTGGCTGGCGTTATGGTGAGCTGAATGCCGCAGAGAAATTTGAAAATTTCTCTCTTGAGCCGATGGGGCATGGTTTCCTGAAATTGGGTGACGGTGAACCGGCTCCCGAAGATTGTGCTTTGGCGGAGAAAACCTGGGCTCGTTGTGCTGACAGAATTTTAAGTGATGAGTATGATCTGGTGGTTTGCGACGAGGTTAATTATGCCTTGAGTTACGGTCTTCTGCCGGTCAGTATGGTGCTTGAGACCTTGGCCCGAAAACCGGCCCGGGTTCATGTTATCCTGACCGGTCGAGATGCTCCCCAAGAGCTTCTCGAGGTGGCTGATCTGGTTACGGAGATGCGCGAAATTAAACACCCTTACCAGAAAGGGATCAAGGCGCAGCGGGGGATCGAATTCTGATGGCTTCGGTCGCCGGTTTTCTGGGTTATGTCAACTATCGCGAGCCGTTTTTGGGCAAGGCCCTCGACTATCTGTTCGGGGCCGGACTTAAAAGTGAGGCGCGTTTAGAGATCATTATGCCGGAGGGGACGACTGCGAGTCAGTATGTGGCGGCGGGCCAGGCCCGACTTTCGCGTTACGCTTCAGCATTTTGGGGGCAGGTGATCGGGGTGGAGGTTGTCACCCGGTCGTCGATGGATCGCGAGCTTAGACTTTTCTCGGTCGATAATTCCAAACTTTGGAACCAGATCGCCTTTTTTTTGCAACTTGATGAATCCGTCTGCCAGGATTTACCTTCCGCCGGTGTCGCGGCTTTGGTGATCGGCAAAAAAGAGTATCGGCTTTTGCAGAAGAGCTTTACCCCGGCTACCGGGCGTGATGAGCTCAAACAACTGCTTGGCGATCTTGATAGTGAATTTTTTCAGGCCACTGATCTGGCGGCCATGGTTGATCGGGTTGTGCCGCGGGCGCAAAAACGCCTGGGGATTGTTCATCTGGTCTCTTTGTGCAAAAGCGAACCGGAGTTTCTGGCTTTGGATTATGCCTGTGCCCGAATCAAGGAGAGTGGTACGCCGGGCCATGAGGGGCCTTTGCAGGTGCGCTCTCTGCTCGGTCGTTTGCATGCGGTTTTCCCGGGGCAATATTGTACCGGCCTTTCAATCGTTCATCTGATGGCGGCTTAAAAATCCTTCATTGCACCCCAAGGACACTTCCTGCGGGGCGCTGCTAATTTTCAGTCATTGCGGCGTACTTTATGGACGTCTCATTTTTTCCAATTAGCCCGCCTCGCAGAGCAATTTTTTTACTTAGCCATTCCTTTGATTTTAGATCTTTATGAATTTTATTAGATGTCGTATCTTTGTTTTACTGAGTTTCATTTTACTTTTGCCGATTAGCGCTTCAGCCTTGACGGTTGAGGATGAAAGCGGCAGTACCCTCGAGATTCCGGCCCGGGCGCAGCGCATTTTGCCGCTGACCCCGAGTTTGGCTGAGATCCTTTTTGCTTTGGGGCTTGACGAGCGGATTGTCGGGGTTACCGATTTTGCTACCTATCCTCCGGCGGCCCGCAAAAAACCCCGGGTTGGGACCTTTATGAAGCCCAGCCTGGAAAAGATTCTGGTTCTGGAGCCGGATTTGGTGATTTCCGGAAGTGAGCGCCAGGATGAGAAAACCTATGCCGCTCTCAAGCATTTTGTGATTCCCGTTTATCGGATCAGGCCGGTTGATCTGAATACCATTTATCGTTCGATCAGCAATCTTGGAGAGATTACCGGGACCCTGCCCAAAGCGCAGCAGGTTATTCTCGAGATGAAAAAGCAGGTTGCCATGGTTGAGCGTCGCGTTGCCGGGTTGCCGCGCCAACGGGTTTTTTACCAGGTTGGTATAGATCCGATTGTCTCAGCCAACCGGCAGACCTTTGCGGCGGATCTTATCCGCCGCGCCGGTGGTATTCTGGTGACGGCCGATAATCCGGTACGCTATCCCCTCTACGCAATCGAACGGGTGATTGTTGATGCTCCCGAGGTTATAATTATTTCTTCAATGTCGCCCAATACCAACTACCAGAACTTTTGCAAAAGTTGGCAACGCTGGAGTTCGATTCCCGCGGTTCGTCAGAAGCGGATCCATGTTATAGATTCCGATATGGTTGACCGACCTTCACCGCGAATTGTTGACGGCCTGGTCCGACTGGCCGAGTTTATCCATCCCCAAGGACGTTAAAAAAGAGAAAATTTTTGTTTTTGGCCGAGGCCCAAAACGTCATCGGGTTTCTGGATGATTTTGAGAAAAAATTTATGATTGATGAAAAAAAAGCCAATGAGGAGCGGGGTATCAAAGACCGCAGATATCTGACCTGTGAAAAATTTGGTGATATTTTTGAGGTTAGTGAAGATCTGGCCTGCAAACATCAGAAAGAGACCTGTAAATATCGTCTTGATTGCCAGATCTATATGATCGGCAAGAACGAATAAAAAATTTATTTATGTCAGCAAATCTCTTAATGTTACAGGGCACCGGCTCCAATGTCGGGAAAAGTGCCCTGGTCGCCGGGCTCTGTCGTATCTATTGGCGGCGGGGTCTTAAGGTGGCACCTTTTAAGGCCCAGAATATGGCCTTGAACTCGTTTATTACTCCGCAGGGGGATGAGATCGGCCGAGCCCAAGCGGTGCAGGCCGAGGCCTGCGGCCTGGAGCCCCATGTTGATATGAATCCGGTTCTGATCAAGCCGAATAGTGATGTCGGGGCGCAGGTGATAGTTCATGGTAAACCGGTTGCCAATATGTCGGCGGTTGTTTACCATGATTACAAGGAAACCGCCTGGCAAGCCGTATTGAGCAGCCTTAAACGGCTCCGGGAAGAATATGAGCTGGTTATTATCGAAGGGGCCGGGAGTCCGGCTGAGATCAATTTAAGGGATAAAGATATCGTTAATATGGGTCTTGCCACCCGCGTCAAGGCACCGGTTCTTTTGATCGGAGATATTGATAAAGGGGGAGTTTTCGCCTCCCTGGTGGGAACCCTGGAACTTCTTGAAGTCGATGAGCGGGAGCTGATTAAAGGGTTTATCGTCAACAAGTTTCGGGGTGATGTAAGCCTTTTAGAGCCTGGTCTTGAAATGATTACGGCTCGTTGTGGGGTTCCCTTTGTCGGAGTGGTGCCCTGGTTCGGAAAGGAGATCTATCTGCCGGAAGAGGATGGCGTGGCCCTTGAAAGCGGTGCTCAAAAAGGTCTGTGTGAAGCGGATTCAGCGGCTGATGCAACTCTGGCGATCGCGGTGATCAGGTTGCCCCACATCTCGAATTTTACCGATTTTGACCCCCTTCTGCATGAGCCGCACGTCCGGCTCGACTACTTGGAGCCGCAGTCCCCGTTGGCTGGTTACCATTTGATTATTCTGCCCGGTAGTAAAAATACGCTTGCCGATCTTGCTTTCTTGCAGGAGGTTGATCTGCCTCGTCGTCTCAAGGCTTTTAGCGAAGCCGGTGGGGCGGTGGTCGGTATCTGCGGTGGTTTCCAGATGTTGGGGAGAAGTTTGCGGGATCCCGGGATGATTGAATCGGGTTGTGGCGAGATCGAAGGTCTTGGACTGTTACCGGTGATTACGGAGATGGCCCCGGAAAAGATTACCGTGCAATGTCGAGCCCGGGTTGTGGCGTCTGATTTTGGCCGCGATCTTGAGGTCCAAGGCTATGAGATTCATCAGGGTCGGACCTTCCTCCAGGGAACTGCTGAATCTCTGTTGCAGGTGACCCAAACCGATGGCCTTCAGTATGACGACGGTTTTATTGTCGACCATGGTCGAGTGTGGGGCAGTTATATGCATGGTATCTTTGATGATGACAGTTTTCGCACCGCTTACCTTAACTGGTTACGGGAAGCGCTGGCCAGCGGCTGGCAATCAGCAAAAGTCGAGGTTCCCGGAAAACCCTATAAACAACGCAAAGAGGATGGGTTAAATGCCTTGGCCGAGCTTCTTTTAAGGTCTCTCGATATGAAGATAATCGACCAGTTGGTGGGACTTTAATTTTATGTCTGTCGGCCAGCGCCGGGTGCCGGCACTTCTCTATTGTCTACTGCTTTTGTTTTTGCTTTTCCTGATGATCATCGGGGCCGCTTCAGTCGGGGCTGCTCAATTGCCGCTGTCTGCGGTTTGGCAGGTTTTTGCCGATTTTCTTTCCGGATCTCTTGAGGTGGCGGTCGAGGGTAGCGCGGCCGCGGCTCGCCTGATCATTATTGATGTTCGTCTACCCCGGATTCTGACGGCGCTTCTGGTCGGGGCCGGACTCGGTGTTGCCGGGGTTGTCTTTCAAGGGCTTTTGCTTAATCCGTTGGCTGATCCCTTTACGATCGGGGTTTCGGCGGGAGCCGCATTTGGTGCGACCATCGCGATTTTGCTGCCGACTTTATGGCCCTTGGCAACCATTTTTTCAGGTTTTGCAATAGTTCCTTGGTTTGCTTTTGCCGGTGCCGTTTTCTCCTTGGCGTTGGTCTACTTTATTGCTCGCAGCCGGGGTCGGGTAATGCCGGAGAGCATGATTCTGGCAGGCGTTATTGTCGCTTCCTTTCTTTCGGCCCTGATCAGTTTTATGAAAAGTATTGCCGGGGAAAAACTGGCTTCGGTGGTTTTCTGGATTATGGGTGGTTTTTCCGGGGCTCTCTGGTCTCAAGTGTGGTTGCTCCTCCCCTATTGTCTTATCTGCCTGGTTATTCTCCAGGCTCACGCCGGAGCCCTCAATATTATGGCGATGGGCGATACTACGGCCCTGCAGCTTGGGGTCGAGGTCTATCGGGTGCGCCGGCGTCTGCTTCTGGTTGCCGCGCTGCTGACCGCAGCGGCAGTTTCAGTCAGTGGGGTTATCGGCTTTGTCGGTCTTGTGGTACCGCATATAAACCGTCTCCTTTTAGGGCCCGACCATCGTCGTCTACTGCCGGCTTCAGCCCTTTTGGGAGGGCTCGTGCTGGTCGCCGCCGACACCTTGGCCCGGACCGTGGCCGGACCGACTGAGATTCCGGTCGGCGTCGTTACCGCTCTGCTCGGAGCACCTTTTTTCTGTGTGATCTTCAAGAAGAAATTTCATGATGAAAAATAGTTCCGACTGTTCAGATAGCTCAGGCCGGTGGGGGGCTGATAAGCATTCTTCGGCTCATAAAGCCTGGGAGCCGATTCTTGAAGTGACCGATTTAAGTTGCGGTTACGGTGAGCAGCTTATTCTAAGTCAGCTTAACTTTAATCTCTGGCCAGGTTTTTTTTGTGGGATTTTAGGGCCTAATGGTTGTGGTAAGTCGACACTTATCAATACTATTTGTCGGGTTAATGAACCGCTTGGCGGTAGTTTGCTGTTTGACGAGCAGGAGTTGCGGACAATTTCGCGCCAAGAGTTGGCGGCCAAGATTGCCGTGGTTCCACAGGAGACCCATGTCGCCTTTCCCTTCAAGGTGCGTGAAGTCGTGGCTATGGGACGTAACCCCCATCTTTCAGGTTTTTTTGGTAGTGGTTATGATCTTGAAAACGAGATGGTTGATCAGGCTTTAACGGCGGCCGGTATCAGTCATTTGGCCGAGCGGGCGATTACCCGTTTGAGTGGTGGCGAACGTCAGCTGGTTCTTCTGGCTCGGGCTTTGGCTCAGGAGCCTCGACTGTTGCTCCTTGATGAGCCGACCTCAAATCTTGATATCAGCCATGCCGTTGGTATCCTGCGCCTGGTGGCTGCCAAGGTTCGGCAGGAAAAATTGGCAGTTCTGGCCGTTTTTCATGACCTGAATCTGGCGGCCGTTTTTGCCGACTACCTTTTTTTGGTAAAAGATGGGACTATCCGTTATCAGGGTGAAACCTGCGAGGTGCTTACCGAAGAGATTCTTGCCGATCTCTACGAGTTGCCACTGAAGGTCTATACTCCGCCGGGACTGGGGCGTCCTCAAGTTGTGGTGCGCGCTTAATCAGTCATCCCAGGGATCGCCCGGCAGGGCCCGATTACCGCCTTCGAAAAAAGCTGCAGCCAGATTGCGGCCCGGAGTGGTTGTTTGAGAAATTTCGGCGGCCCAGAGCAGGGCGCTGATCTCTTCGGCTTTGAGCTTTGCGGCCGGAGTGGCTGGGAGATAGGTTTCTGGCTGGTTCTCGGTAGTGCGAATCAGGTTGGCTTTGGTGAGTTGTTGGAGGATTCGATCGGTCGTAATGGTTGACTCTTGGGTAGCCGTGGCAAGGTCTGTAAGGGTGGCGTCCCGGCGCTCGCCGAAATATTTATAGATCTCATTGACCAAGTCGAAAGCCAGGGCCAGTTTCGATCCCGGCGCTAAGTGATGGCCTTTGGCGTGGTAGTTTTCGTAGTGTTGGGTCGTGAAGGCGACTTCGGCACCGAGAAGAAAGACCAGCCAGGCGGAATGGAGCCAGAGGAGAAAGAGGGGGACGGTCGCGAAAGAACCGTAGATGGCGTTGTAGTTGGCGACTCCGATCTGGAGCAGGATAAAGACTTTCTGCAGGGTCATCAAACCGAGGGCTCCGGCCAGTCCGCCAATCCATGCGGCTTTGGCTTTGACCTTGATATTGGGCAGGAAGAGATAGAGAAGAACAAAGGTTAAGGTTAAAAGGAAGAGGGGCACCAGTTTAAAGAGCAGACCCTGCACCCAGATAAGCGGGATGAAGGTGTCAAGGTGTTTGGCGATGGCCGGTGTGTTGAGCATCGTGGTTGCGCCGACGCCGAGGTTGATGGTCAGCGGGCAGATGATCATCAGGGCCATGTAGTTCATGAACTTGCGGCCTATAGTGCGGCTTTGTTCGACCTTCCAGATTGCGTTCATCGCCTCTTCAATGCCGTTGATAACAATCAGTACCGTGATCAGTAGAAGGAAGGTGCCGATCATTCCCAAAGTGGCAAAGTTGGTGCGGTCAACATAGTCAAAAACTTTGTCGACGGCATCATAGAGATGGTCGCTAAAGTCTCTTGCCGCCTCAGTTTCAGGGGTTGGTGTGGAAGTTTTTACGTTTTCTTGTTCGGCTATCTCTTTCGGCAGGGTTGGGGGGGGAGAGGGCGTTGGGGCGCTCGTTTTTTGTTCGCCGGCGAGATTGTCAATCAGCTGATAGGCAGTCTGTCGCATCTGGTCACCGGCCCCCATGCCTTTGAGGACGGCTGTACTTAAGGCCAGCATTGGGACCATCGAAAGGACGACCGAATAGGTCAGGGCGGCGGCCCTCAGGTTGATACGGTCGCGTCGGTACTCCTTGAAAAAAATATAGAGAAAACGGCAGATATGACGCAGCCCGCGCTGCCAGCTGGGAAGCCGGTCGGAATTTTCGGGCCAGAGCCAATCGGTGAACTTGACGATGTTCATCTTGTTACTTTTTTGTTATAGTGAAGGGTCTGTGAAGCTATCATATAACAAGCGGTCGTGAACTACAACCGGAAAATTAATAAATTTAAATATGCATCATAAATATGACATAATTGTTATTGGGGCAGGCCATGCCGGTTGTGAAGCGGCTCTGGCGGCGGCCCGGATGGGGTTGAATGTGCTTGTTTTTAACCTCAATCTCGATACGATTGCCCAAATGTCCTGCAATCCTGCAATTGGTGGGTTGGCCAAAGGTCACCTGGTTAAGGAGATTGATGCCCTGGGCGGGGCTATGGCTCGGGTTACCGATGTTTGCGGGATTCAGTTTCGGACCTTGAATACCTCTAGAGGGCCAGCCGTTCAGGGTACCCGGGTGCAGTGCGATAAATTGCTTTATCATCGGGCCATGAAACACGAGCTTGAAAATCAATCCGGGATTGAGATTCGTCAGGCGATGATCGATAGTCTGTTGGTCGAGAGTCGGCGGGTTGTCGGAGTGGTCGATGAAACTGGTTGTCAGCATCGAGCCAAAGCCGTGATCGTGACCACGGGAACCTTTCTTAATGGTTTGATCCATATCGGTTCTTTTCGTCAGAGAGCTGGCCGAACCGGTGAATTCGCCGCTCAGGCGCTGGCTCAAGATCTGAAAAATCAGGGGTTTAAGTTAGGTCGTATGAAGACCGGAACGCCACCGCGTATGCTGCGGCGTTCAATCGATTTCAGTCAGCTTGAGCGTCAGGATGGTAATCCCGACCCGCTTCCCTTTTCAGTTTTGACGGCGGTTGTAAAACAGAAGCAGTTACCTTGTTATTTAACGCGTACCACGGCCCGGACCCATGCCCTCATGCGGAAGCATTTGCATCTCTCACCCCTCTATAATGGCACGATTACCGGGGTTAGTGCTCGCTATTGCCCCTCGCTTGAGGATAAAATTGTTAAGTTTCCTCATCATGAGAGTCATCAGGTGACTCTCGAACCTGAAGGTTATGAAACCGAAGAGGTTTATGTTAAGGGGCTTGGTAACTGTTTGCCGGTTGAGGTGCAGCAGGAACTTTTTCATACCGTACCGGGCCTTGAGGATGCCGTGGTCATGCGTCCCGCCTATGCCATTGAGTACGATTTTGTTGAACCGACGCAGCTCAAGCCGAGCCTGGAAACAAAAAAGTTAAACGGTCTCTATCTAGCTGGTCAGATTAATGGTACCTCAGGTTATGAAGAGGCGGCCGCTCAAGGTATTATTGCGGGGATCAATGCAGCCTGTCAGGTGAAAAAACTGGAACCTTTCCGGCTCGATCGTTCTGAAGCCTATGCTGCCGTAATGATCGATGATCTGATTAATCGGGGGACCCGAGAGCCCTATCGCATATTTACCTCACGGGCCGAATATCGTCTTCTTTTACGCGAGGATAATGCCGATTTAAGGTTAACGGAGCGGGCTTTCGGGTTAGGCTTGGTCGATAAGTTGCAACTTGAAATGGCAAGGAATAAATTGGCATTAACTGAGGAAGGCAAGCAACGGCTGGCCGTGATCAGGATCAAGCCGGAGGCGGCCGCAGCAACCCTTACCCGTCTCGAAACGCCGATTTTGAGACAGAGTCTAAGCGCGTCAGAGTTGCTCAAAAGGCCGCAAGTGCGCTGGTCAGATCTTGAGGAGTGTTCAGACGAGGTTGTTGAACTTGGGAACCGGCTGGGGCCGCCAGCTCGGCGGCAAACCGAGATTCAGATTAAATATGAAGGTTATATAAAACGCCAGCTGTTGGCGGTGGAAAAGTTTAAACATCTTGAGAAGATGAAAATCCCGGTCGATTTCGATTATCAGGACCTGCCGGGTTTAACGCTTGAAATGACCCATATCTTACAAGAGATTCGTCCTCTATCTTTGGGGCAGGCTTCTCGCCTGCCTGGTGTAACCCCAGCGGCGATCTCCATTCTCATGGTCTATCTCAAAAAGAGGTGGAAGAGTGGTGATGATTGATTTTAAAGTGATGAATACCGAGTTTTTTGCAAAGTTCAATTATTTCGATGAACCCTCCTGAATAGTTACCTTTCCCCGATTACTTTTCTATGTTTTTGCTGCACAACTTACTTGTACACAGGTAATTTCAGTTAATCTGATTTTGTTGGGTTTACGGTATTTTGTTGCAGTGTAATATTATTGGTCGCGATTTTCCAAGTGCTTTTTGACGGCATTACGCAGTTTACTGTAACGTCGATAGGTTTTCTGGTAGCGCAGGGCAATTTTTTGCCGAGTTTTCAAGCTCTCTTGGAGTGAGTTGAAGATCTCCAAGGTTAGCTTGTCTCTGACTTTGCGGGTTGACAGTTGTTCTTGCAACTGGGTGTTGAGGGAGTTTACCATGCTTTCCAGAAAAGTGATGCGGTGTAACAGTTTGATCAAGTCGGGGGCGGATGTGTTCTCAGGAACATCCGCCGGTCGGGTAGATGTGATTACCTCCTTGCTTTTTTCTTTGGTGTAGAGGGTACTCTCTTGGCTTGATGCCAAGACTGTTTTGATGATGTTTTCATCAATTGTTGCCAAACCATCGGCGTAGCCATGGACCAGGGCCATATCACAGATATAATTGATCTTTCTGGGGATGCCTTGGCTGGCTTTCCAGGTTGATGAGCTTGCCGCATCGCTAAAAAGGGTGGCGTAGGTCGGGCAACCGGAAACATGCAGGCGATGACCAATGTACTCCTTGACTTCTTCTTGGTTTAATCTTCCCAGATGGTGGTGAGCGGTTTCTTGTTGGGTGGTTTGTTCAAGGTGGGGTTGGCGCAGTTTTTGGAGGAGTTCCGGTTGGCCCACAAGGATAATTTGAACAAGATGTTTTTTTTCGGATTCCATAGAGGAGAGCCTGAGGATCTCCTCTATGGTTTTGTCGGGAAGATTCTGGGCTTCATCGATAATCAGGGTAACTTGTTTGTTTTCCGGGCGAGAGGCGAGCAGGAAATTTTGGAAAACGATTATTAATTCGTCTTTGTCAAGGCCTTCGTGCTCAAGTTCAAATTTTCGGCAAATGAGTTTTAAGAAAAGTTCCGGATTGACGTCGGTGTGACTTATGACGCCTACCTGAAGGTCTTCCGGGAGATGCTGCAAGAGATAGTTGATCAGGGTGGTTTTGCCACAGCCAACTTCCCCGGAGATAACTACGAAGTTTTTGTTTTCCTGAATCGCATATCTTAGGTAATTATATGCCTTGTCGTGCTCCGAACTCATATAAAGAAAATCCGGATCGGGGAGAAGATCAAAAGGTTTTTCTTGCATGGCGTAAAATTCTTCGTACATTGTCCGCTTCCTTCTAGTCGTAAGATTTATTGAAAGTGGTTAAATTGACGGTGGTTCACCCAGGCGGGTAGTTTTAAGTATCTCATAATACTGCCTGGGGGATTTTTTTGTTCATCCAGCTTTCTTCATTCTGAAAAAAGATCATCAAACTGCACACCAAAAGCTTTCGTTACTTTTAGCTTAGAGTTTTTCGCAGTCTTTACCCCTTTTTCCATTTTCGATACTGTCTGTGGGGCCAAGCCGGCTTTCCGGGCCAATTCCGCAATGCTCCATGCGTTGGTTTCGCGTAAAGCTTGCACTTTGTTGTGCTCCATGTTCATTCTCTTTAATTATAGTTAATTGATATCTATCTTTACAAATACTTATTAAATTTTATCTTTATGAATCATCTTCTATTAATTGTTTATTATTAGTAATAAATTTAGTTATCTTATAAAGATTCTAATTAATTTTTATAGAACTTTATAGTATTTCATAATGCTCTTAAACTATATTTTTACTAATGTCAATAGAAAATGTTTATAAATAATAAAAATTTTTTTATAATCATTTATTTTAATTAACTTTAAGTTAAATAAATGATTATAAAATTAATTTATTGAAGATTGCTTGTCAGGGTTATGGTGCTCGTGTTACGTCAAGGATAAAACAGGTATAATATCGCGACACAATTTTTTGGGCTGGTCAGGCTACCTTGAAAAATTGCCTTTTGCCCAATTACTGGGTTAGGCTCAAATTTTAATTCTCAAAATACTCGATGTATTTTGCGCCCGAAGAAAGTGCCCTTGGGGTACGGCTTAAAATCTTCGCCGAGCCTGGCGCCTTTGGTGTTGAATAAAAAATTAATTTTATCTTAACCGGAAAGAGGTTGCATGAGAATTGGTTAATGTTGTATGCTGTTTGTTGCTCAGGTCTTTAGATAATTACAGCCATTCCCGTTTTAAGACTCGTTGCCTAAAGAGAGCTGAGCCAATAACT
>CAZUXG010000062.1:0-11673 GCA_964623985.1 uncultured Thermodesulfobacteriota bacterium
TGGCCCTCCTGCTGGGCTCTTGTGCCGGGCCCCCTCAGGCCGGGCTGGCAAACGCGCCGCGACCTGCCGATTGCTGGCTTCTACAGCCGGCAATCTACCGCATGCGCCAGAGTGCCCGGCTTGAATATCAGGAAAAAGAGAAAATGCTGGAGGGCTTCATGGAGCTCGACCTGAATCGGGACCGGGCCCACTTGGTGATCTTCAACAACCTGGGATTAACTTTGCTCAATATTGAAGTCGAACCCCACGGTTACCAGCTTCTAGAAGCAGCCCACAAGCCGGGAGACCAACTCGGGCCAAACCGAAGAAAACAACAATTTGCCGCCGCTGTGGCTACGGCGCTTCAGAATATCTATTTCAGACTGAAAAATTGCCAAAAAAATCACCATGCTAACCCTGAACAGCTATTGACAGAATTCAGCAAATCACCACCAAGGCTGATAAAAATCAGTGAAAGTCGTTATAAACCGGCCTGGATCGTCACCTACCATGACTACGGCAAAGGTCCAGCCGGTCGACTTCCAGGCCGAATCATCCTGCAAAACCGCAAACCAGATTATCGCCTGACTATATGGCTCCATAAAGCAGAACTCTCAAGGTAAAATAATGATCACTATGCGCCAGGCCTTGCGAAACACAGCCCCCCAAAAACTGGTCACCAGTGAGCCTGACAAAGGTTTTCAAAACTTTTGTCCGCCCGCAGACTTTATTGGCTTTGACGGCCATTTTCCCAACTATCCAATTCTGCCGGCCATGCTCCAGATCCTGCTCGGGATTATCGTTAGCGAAGAGCTTTGCGGTACCAGGTTAACGCTGCAAAAACTCGACAAGGCAAAATTCACGGCCCAAATTCAACCTCAACAAACCATTAAAGTCTCATGCCGGATCACCAGATCCGACCCTGGAGAGGGGCAACCAACCATCAAAGCCCGGGTCATAATAACAACTGATGAACAGAAAGCGGCATCTATGACCCTTTTTCTAAACCAGACATGAAAAAAAACCCTTTTAAAATAATCCCCGGTGCCCCGAAACCCTTGCGCCTGGAGGTTGAAAGGCGGGTTCGCTTCGAAGAGGTCGACGCTTTAGGAATTGTCTGGCATGGTCGCTACCCCAGCTATCTTGAAGATATCCGAGAAGCTCTGGGCGACCACTACGGAATCGGCTATCTCGATTTTTTTCGAGAAGGGCTGATAACCCCAATCCGTCAACTCCATATCGACTACCACCAGCCATTACAACTCCACGAAAAACTCACCATCCAGGGAGAACTACACTGGTCGGAGGCGGCGCGACTCAATTTCACCTACCAAATTTTTAACGCCCAGAACGAGCTGACGACCTCAGGCCATAGTGTTCAGATGATACTCGACTATCAGAATCGAAACGTATTGATGGTGCCGCCGCCCTTTTTTCAGACTTTTCTGGAGCGCTGGCGACAAAATGGCAACCCCGAGGAAATTCATGAATGAAGTCTGGATTGTCGCTACTGCGGCGGTCTCAGCTCTTGGAGAAAACCGTTCTGAACTCTGGCTGAAACTACTCGCCGGAGAATCGGGTATCACCCATCTCGAACGTTTTGCCACAACCCCTTACTACAGTAAGATTGCCGCCGAGATCAAAGACTTACAGCCCGACCCGCAACATAAAAGCCGCCTGCCGACCCTGATTAAAAAACTTTTCAGAGATTTTCCCAGCCCCCTGCCAACCTCTTGTACCCTGATCGGCTCGACCCTCAAAGGAGCCATCGACAAACAGGAAAAAATCTGGCGCCGAGAAACGACACTGGCAGAGAATCGACAATCGCCGAAGGATAACCCACCAGTGCCACAGCCCACCGATGAAACAACCCCCCCACCCCGACCCTGCGAAACCGCCGGATGGGTGGCACAACACTTTGGCCTGATTGACCCCGGCTTCACTATCAACGCGGCCTGTGCCTCTTCAACTATAGCCTTAAACACCGCCGCCAGCCGGATTGCCGCTGGCCAGCAGGATGCCATACTTGTCTGGGCAGCTGAAATCATTTCCGAATTTGTTTTTGCCGGCTTTGCCTCACTGCAGGCTTTGGCCCCTGAGGTCTGCAGGCCTTTTGATAAAAACCGCAACGGATTAGTCTTAGGTGAAGGAGCCGCCGCCCTGCTCCTGATGTCGGCCCGACGGGCTGCGAAGGAAGGCTATCGACCACTGGCCAGGATTAAAGGCTGGGGCGTGGCCAACGACGCCATTCACTTAACCGCCCCGGCCCAAGATGGCCGGGGACTGATAAAAGCCTGTCGCCGAGCTTTAAACCGGGCCGACCTGGGATCGGAAAAGATTGCCGCAATCAACGCCCACGGCACCGGTACAATCCATAATGACAGCATGGAAACCGCTGCCTTTTCTGAACTTTTCGGACATAGAAAAGTACCGTTTCACTCCATCAAAGGGGCTCTCGGCCACACCCTTGGAGCAGCCGGAGCCCTCGAAACCGTGATCGCGGTTGAGTCCCTGCAAAAACAGCTACTACCACCCACCCTCGGCCTTAAAGATCCGATGAATGAAACCGCCGGAATGGTCTCTTCTAAAATCCGGAAGTTTTCGGGAGACCACCTGCTCCTCACCAATTCCGGTTTCGGCGGAGTCAACGCCGCTCTGATTCTGGCAAAAAGTTAATAACTTGCAAAGGTCATAAAGTGCATACCAGACAGACAACCACCTGCATGAGCGCTCTGATTACCGGTTTTGGCTGGGTAACGGCAAATGGTTACGGCCGGGGCCGGACTGGCGGAGCCCCGCTCTGGCAGGTCGGTGAACCACAACCGCCAACCTCGATATTACAAACTTTAAACGGCGGCTCGCGTTTCGGCCGCCTCGATCTCTTTTCGCAAATCGGGGTCGCCGCCGTAGCCCTGGCCCTGGAGGACGCTGGCCATCTGGGTAAAACGGCAACTTACGAAACACCAGGCAACCGCGAACTTGGCTTGATTTGCGCAACCACCAGCAGTTGCAAGCGAACCGATCACAATTTCTTCAAAACCGTCCAAGCTGATCCGCGTCTTGCCAGCCCGGGACTTTTCGTCTATACTTTGGCAACCAGTTTTCTCGGAGAAACCGCCTTACGTTTTGCAATTACCGGCACCAGCCTGGCCCTGATGGAGTCTCAACCGGCGGGCGCCGAAGCCCTACGTATCGGTTTAGAACAACTCGCTTACGGTGATGAAGAGCTAATGGTGGTGGGAATCTGTAACCTCTTCGAGAAGGAAATCAGTGGGGCTCCTTTTTTTTCTGGCGCCCTTTTTCTGGTAATCGAAAAAGATCAGGGTGAACAAACCCCTTTTTATGCTACAATAAGTTGCGATCAGAAGAGTAATCTTTATTGCAACAACCAACCCTGCTCAGATATTTTATCGTTAGCCAATATGACGGTAAAATAATCTACACAAATCAATAAGGTTTATCACATATGAAAATGAGACTGATCTACCCACGCTGGCCGAAACTCAAACAGCAGACCGAGTTTCACCTGCCGCCACACGGACCGGTGGTTTTCGCCGCGACCGTGCCCGAAAAGGTTGAACTCAAATTTACCGACGATAATCTTGAAGAGATCGATTTCACCGAAAAAGCCGATCTCGTCGCCCTTTCGGTAATGCTCACCTGTCAGCTGCCGCGAGCTTTTGAGATTGCAGATCATTTTCGGGCACAAGGGATACCGGTCCTCTTTGGCGGGATTGCGACGATGCTCCATGCCGAAGAGGTTAAAGAACACGCCGACAGCGTTTTTCTAGGTGAAGCGGAAGGCCGCTTCGAACAGGTTATTGACGATTTTCAGGAAGGCCAGCTCAAACCCCTCTACAACTATCTCCACAACCACCCCGACATCAAGCTCGTCGGCCCGGCCCGCCGCGAGATTTTAAACCGTGAACTCTATAATTATCGCGGCGTCCAGATGCTCGATCTGGTACACGCTTCAAGGGGCTGTAAATTCAACTGTTTCCCCTGCAGTACCGCCTATCTCGGCGGGCGCCAGTTTCGGCCCCGCCCGATCCGCCAAGTCATCGCCGAGATGGAAGCGATCCCCAACAATCGCCTCTTTATCGTCGACAACTCTTTAGCCCAGGACCGCGACTGGTTAATTGAGCTTTTTACAGCCCTGAAACCACTCAAAAAGAAATGGGTCTCCCATCCTATTTTAGATGATGAGAAGGTCGTACGCTTAGCCGCTGAAGCCGGCTGCTGGTACGTTTATCAAGCGATCATCGACACCTCCCCGGTTATCGCCGGACGCATCAAACGCCTCCAGGAACACGGCATCGGCGTCGAGGGCACGATCCTTTTAGGTACCGATGATCAGGATGAGGAGTATATCAAAAAACTGGTCGATTTTCTTATGGGCATCAATTTAGATGTCGCCGAATTCACCATCCTGACCCCCTTTCCCCACACCCCCTTACGCGAGCAATTGGCCAAAGAAAAGCGAATCCTGCACAACAACTGGATCGATTACACCACCGACAAGGTCGTCTACCAACCCAAACAGATGACCCCGGCCAAACTGGAAGAACTTTTCCACTACGCCTGGGACACCTTCTATGCCGACGGCGGCTACCAGATCAAGATGGGGGCCCTCTTTAGAAAAGTTATCGCCCAAGAGATGGCTAACGGCACCTATAAACGATACGACCCAAAAAAATCCCGTAATTTCAAACATCGCCGGGCAGCTAACCCATGAGCCGGGTCCTGCTGATCTCAACCAACCGGGCGACCGCTCCCTACGTCGTCTATCCCCTGGGGATGGCGATTGTCGCCGGGGCCTTGAGCAAAACCGGTCACCAGGTAGAACAGTTTGATCTGCTGGCCGCAGAAAAGAACGGCCAAAACCTGAGAAGTACAATCCGGAAATTCAACCCCAACTTTATCTGCCTCTCACTGCGTAACATTGACAATACCGACTCTCTGAGTGGCGCTGACGGCTGGTATCTGGAAGAAACCCGACAAACGGTAGCGGCCATCCGCAGCCTGACTAAAGTCCCACTGATTGTCGGAGGACCAGCTTTCTCGCTGATGCCGGAAGCCATTCTCGACTACCTCAAAGCTGATTACGGGATTATCGGCGAAGGTGAAGAAGCCTTGCCCCGACTGCTTAACAAACTGGCCGAAGGCCTATCACCGCCGCCCATTGTTAAGGGCCACCGCCTCCTTAACGGCGAAGAATTTGCAACTCCCCAATTTCATCCCGAACTCCTCGATTTCTACCAGGCGCACAGCGGGATGGCCAACCTCCAGAGCAAACGCGGCTGCCCGCATCGCTGCAGCTACTGCACCTATCCCGAACTCGAAGGCCGCACTTTCCGACGGCGACCGGCGGCGGCAGTGGTTGATGATATCGAACGTCTCAAGAAAAAGCATGGCATCGAAACCCTCTTCTTTGTCGATTCCGTCTTTAATGAAAGCGGCGGCCACCATCTCGCCATAGCCGAAGAACTCTTACACCGCTCAGTTAAAATCAAATGGAGCGCCTTCTTCCGCCCCTCAGACCTTGACATCAAGGATCTTAAACTGATGCAACAAGCCGGCCTCTTTGCCCTCGAACTGGGCAGTGACGCCCTGACCGATAAGACCCTTAAAGGACTCGGCAAAGGTTTCTCCTTTGCCGACATCCGCGCCACCCACAAAGCCTGCCTGAGTTTAAAACTACCGGCCGCCCATTACATCATTTTCGGCGGCCCCGGAGAAACCCCAAAGACCCTCAAAGAAGGTCTGAACAACTTTGACCACCTGACCGGCGGGGTGATCTTTGCCTTTTCCGGCCTCCGTATCCTGCCGGGAACCCAACTTTTTAACCGGGCTCTCTCGGAAGGCTTAATCACCCCCGAAACCTCCCTGCTCCGCCCCCTTTACTATTTTTCACCAGAGATTGATCCGGTCGCCATGAACGAGGCCATCAGCGACGCCTGCCAAGGCCATCGAGAGCGGCTCTTTCCACCCTCTGAAGCATTAGAAAGAATGGCCGTCATGCAACGGTTCGGCTTTAAAGGACTACTCTGGGATCAACTAATAAAACTTTGAGGGCTGCAAAAATTGCGGCACATGCATCGAGACCTGCCCCAATCACGCAATTGCCAAAGAAGCGCAGGAGATAAAACCGAAAATCAACTCCAACCGCTGTCTACGCTGCGGCTACTGCGTGGGTTTCTGTCCCCAGTTCGCGATTCGCATGACCTGATGACAAAGAAAAGGATTTTAAATTTTTTAATCAACCGAGCAAACCAACAAGGATTTTTACCATGAAAAAGATTGCCGTTCTGGCCGGGGATGGAATTGGCCCGGAAGTGATGCGTGAAGCACTAAAAATACTTGATGTCGTTCAGAAAAAATTCTCTTTTAAACTTGAATACGCCTTTGCCGATATCGGGGGTTGCGCTATTGACAACCATGGTTCGGCGCTACCGCCGGACACCTTGAAGACCTGCGAGGAAAGTGATGCAATTCTCTTTGGCTCAGTCGGTGGACCACAATGGGAAAATTTGCCGCCGGCCGAACAGCCGGAACGGGCCGCACTTTTACCCTTACGCAAACATTTTGATCTCTTCTGCAACTTCCGCCCGGCCCGGGTCTACCCATCCCTGACTGCGGCCTGTCCCTTAAGAACCGATATCGTCAAAGAGGGCTTCGATATCCTCTGTGTACGGGAGCTGACCAGCGGTATCTACTTTGGTCAACCCAAAGGCCGGGAAGGTAAGGGTAAAGATGAAAAAGCGTTCGATACGATGGTCTACACCCGGGCCGAGATTGAACGGATTACGCATCTGGCCTTCGCCGCCGCCCGGAAGCGGCAAAACAAGGTCACATCCATCGACAAAGCCAACGTCCTGAGCACTATGGTGTTATGGCGTGAAGTTGTCACCGAGATTGCTAAAGAGTATCCCGAGGTCTCCCTCAACCATCTCTATATCGATAACGCCACCATGCAAATGGTCAGGGATCCGCACCAGTTCGATGTCATGCTCTGCGGTAATATGTTCGGCGATATCATCTCCGACGAAGCCGCCATGCTGACCGGCTCAATGGGCCTTTTAGCTTCCGCCAGCCTCAACCAGGACAACTTCGGCCTCTACGAACCGGCCGGCGGTTCGGCCCCCGATATAGCCGGCCAAGGTATCGCCAACCCGATCGCCCAGATCCTTTCGGCCGCCATGATGCTGCGCTACAGTTTCTCTCTGGATAAAGCCGCCGACGCCATCGACAATGCCGTTGCTAAAACCCTGCAAGAGGGCATCCACACCCGTGACATTGCCGTAAACCCGGACAAAGTCGTTAATACGGCAGAGATGGGTGACGCTATTCTCAAAAAAATTTAAGGCTGATGTTTCTTTACCTGTTTCAATGATTCAATCACCCGACTCGCTTCCACCTTACTACAATTGTCGATAGCTGTTTTGTGGTAATATTTGTGTAAAAAATTGTTAAAATGACTGCGGCTCCAACCCAGATCTTCAACGAGGTGCAGAACATAGAGTTTCTGGCGAATCGTCAGCCCTTGCGGATTGAGACGATAGTAGCGGCTTCTGGCAAAATCACGCATCAGCTGACGAAAGCTTACCTCGTTGAGCTTTTTGGCTGAACGTACACCGCAGGATTTTTCGAGAAAATCTCGATACTCCTCATCGGAGAAACCCAACTCCCGTTTAACAATATGGATAACGGCCAGTTTTTTATGGTCCAGCATCGATCATTCCTTATCAATAACTAAGTGGGCGAAAAATGGCGCATGATTGGATGTGAAAGAGGGTGGATCGCGTTTAATGATCGGAGATATGGCCGGATGACGCTTAAACTCCCGGTCGAGAAAGCGCCGCACCTCTTGGCGCTGCCAGCCATGTGGATGGCTGAAATCAGCGTAGAGAGAAAGGTCTCCTGAGTAAAAATCACGAACCTCAAGCTCTTTACTTTCCGGACTGTATAACGGCAAATTGAAAATCGCAAGATTAAGAAAAGAGATAGCCTTACTATGCTGTACCGTAAAATCAAGCGTCCGCCGGGCTTGGGGCCGAGCTTCGGTCGGCGTCCCGAACAATAAATAGACATAGGTCGCAATCCCAACCCGTTGCAAATTGCTTAAAACCATCGACATCTGCTCTAAAGAGATCCCCTTCTGCATCGCCTGTAAAACTTCCTGATCACCCGATTCGATCCCCAGTTTCAACATCACGCAACCCGCCTGGCGCAGCTTATGGCAATAATCGAGATCGCAAAGAGCATCACTGATCCGGGCAAAACCGTACCATGGCACCCCCGGCGGCTGTTTAATCATGATGCTAAGCAGGGCCGGGGAAATCGCATTATCAAGGAAATGAATGAGATCGGGTCGCGTGGTTTGCACCAATTCGTTAAGCTCTTTAACGACGATTTGCAAAGCTCTCTGCCGATAACGGTTACCTTCCGCTTTTTCCGGACAAAATGAACAACGATTCCAGTAACAGCCAGTCGAAGCTGCATAGGGCAGAATCGAACCGGGAGCCAGATAGCTAAGACCGGGAAAATCAGCATATTCAGGCAGCGCCGGATCACTCTGGGGCTCTTTATTCTGGAATTTTGGCCCCAACAATTCCAGCAGAGCACTTTCTCCCGGCCCGGCTATCAAATGGTCAATCAGACCAGCAAACCGGTTATTAAAGGCTGACTTATCATCTTTTGGTCGGCTCAGCCACGAGGTCACAAGACCACCGCCAACCACTACAGAGAGTTCAGGATAACGCTGCCGACAAAATCCGATCATCGCAAAAGTAGAAAGCGCCTGGCTTAAATAGTTTAAGGAAAACCCGATAAGAGAAGGCCCTGAGCTTTCAATGAGCTGACTCAATTTTTCACTGAAAAAGGGATAATAGACATTCGCCTGCGGCCGTTCGGCGGCAGCCAGAAGATCGCGACTACGAAGTGGGGAAAGGGACTCATCCTGATAGTTTACCAGAGAAAGACCGATACCATTTTTTCTGCCAACCATCTCCAGTACCCGATTGACGTCGGCCACCGCTCGTTTGTAACGATCAAAATTTTGATAGACAAGGGGATTACCAAGAGCCGCAAGGTTTTTTTCAATGTGCCGCCCAGCCCGGCGGCTCCAGGTATCCTCAGCTTGCAAAGGTTGTCTGAGCAGAAACTGCAGCCCTTCAAAATTGAAGTCCGCAACCGTACAGGTAGCACCGTGATGACGCAAAGCTCCAGCCAGCTTTGCAATCCCGGCCGGAGCTTCAGTGGGCTTGGCAACCGGCGGATAAATTAATAAAATATCAGACATAATTACACCTATATCGATTCCGGTTCCTGAATGCAATCTGAAAACGCTGGACCACCAATATAGACAGTAAAACATCCGCTAAAACCGCCACAAAACCGTTGCAAGATCAAGAATGGTATGATATTCCTTTCCTGAAATAAGAGTTTTTTAGCCAATCAACTGACAACCATTGAAATAACAAAGGCCGGGCCTGAAACCCGGCCTTTGTAACTGAAAAATATGAAACACCTTGATCAACAACGCGTTCTTCTCGTCCATCCCTTAGGTTATCAAACCTCGGCGGCCAAGGCTGATATTGCGAGAAAAGCTAATCTGATGCCGCCTTTAGGCCTTGCCAGTATTGCCGCCTACCTCGAAGAACGGAGCAAAAAGGCCGATATCATCGACTGCTTTGCCTTTCCGATGACAGCTGAACGGCGCCTGAAAACCTATCTTGAACTGCTCAAACCAGCCTGGATCGGTTTCAGTTGCACAACCTCCAGCTTCCTTGACGGAGTGCGCTTGGCAGCTCTGGCCAAAGAAGTTCTCCCCGACATCCGCACCTTTTGCGGCGGCCCCCATGTCTCGGCCCTGCGCGAAAAACTGTTGGTTGATTATCCTGAATTTGATTATTTGGTTGTCGGTGAGGGTGAAGAAACGCTCTTTCAGCTTATGGATAAGCCGGAAAACGGCCCGACAATCCCCGGCCTGAGTTTCTGGAATGCCGCGGGAAAGGCCGAATTTTCAGGCTTTCGTGAGATCGGCATCGAGCTTGACAGCCTCCCTTTCCCAGCCTATGAGAAACTGACCGGTTTTCCCAAAACCTACCGGCTGCCGATCTTTAATTACCCCAAAGCCCCCAATACGAGCTGTATTTCAAGCCGCGGCTGCCCCTATTCCTGCAGTTATTGCGACCGCTCGGTTTTTCGCCGCACCTTCCGTTACAACTCGGCCGCCTATCTCTACCGTCACCTCGAATACCTGAAAAACCGTTTCGGCATCCGCCATGTCAATTTCTATGATGACCAGTTTACCTTTAACCGGGAACGGGTAACCGAACTCTGCCAACTCCTGCAAGCGCGCCCTTTAGATATGACCTTCAACTGCGCAGTGCGGGCCGAGCATGTCGATGGGGCAATGTTAGAGATGATGAAAAAGGCGGGTTGCTGGATGATCAGCCTCGGTATCGAGAGTGGTGATGCTGAACTTTTAAGCCGCCATCGCCAGAAGGTCGATCTCGATTTCATGGCCGAACAGATACATCTCATCAAAAAAACCGGGATTCGCGTCAAAGGACTCTTCATGGTCGGCCTGCCGGGCGAAACCACGGAAAGTGTCAAGCTTTCAATCAACTATCTCAAGTCACTGCCGATCGACGAGCTCAACGTCGCCAAGTTCACCCCTTTTCCAGGCTCACCCCTTTACGAAAATATCCACAGTTTCGGCAGCTTCAACGAAGAATGGGAGAAGATGGACTGCATGAGCTTTCAGTTTATCCCCGAAGGTCTGACCAATGAGAAACTCGAAAAGCTCTTTCTGGAATTTTACCAGGCCCACTTTAAACGGCCCCGCACCCTTCTCAACTATATCACGATGCTCAAACATTCCCCCGACAGCTGGCTCCGTTTCATTGCCAACCTCAGCTCCTTCTTACGCTTCGCCCGCCACAGTGACAGCCGTATGCTGAAATAAAAAATATTCAAAAAGATCAAATGAAGATAGCTACTTACTTACAATAATTATTTGCTGACTTAATGGGCTGAGAGCCGTAGCTGCTTACAGCAAAAAACAACCTTCAGCTAAACTCTTTCGCCGTCATCTTAAAAATAATTTTATCGGCCTTTTTCATCAAAAACTCTCTTTTTTCAACCGGCAGAAAGGCGTGAGAAAAGGCCTGTTTGAGAATTGCCAGGACATCCCATAGAGTAATACCATCGACCAGCCGGGAAGCAACCAGATATTCATTGGTCAACGTGGTTTTACTGATCCCCGGATTATCGGTACAAATCGTTAAAGGCAGACCCATCTCCCATAAATTCTTCAGTAGATAACGATTTGTACTGGCGTAACCGAGACTTCCTGGCAAAGGATCATGGAAGCCGACGACCTCCAGATTGCTGGTCGGACAAAGTTCCAGACAGATGTTGCGATTACGAAAACGGACCGCAAGATCAGATGACTCAGCCAAAGTCAAACCATGACCGATGCGGTCGGCATTAAGATGATAAACCGCCTGCCAAATCTTTTCAGCTGAAACTTCACCCTCCCCCTCCCCCGCATGGATTGTGATCGGCAAACAATGTTCAAAAGCCTTTTGCAATGATTTGGCAATTTTCTTCAACTCACCAACATCTTCATCTCCTGCCAGATCCAAACCAACAACAAAATCCTTCAGTTTCTCCTCTTTGCGCGCC
>CAZUXG010000063.1:0-2361 GCA_964623985.1 uncultured Thermodesulfobacteriota bacterium
AAACTACGCAATACACGAAAAAAACTTTGGCGCAGTTCACATTTTTGTAATTAACCAGAAAATTTTGGCAATCTGTTTGGTTCCGGCTTTACAAGGTTTAGTGCTGCATAGTAGTTGAGTTGGCTTATGTGGTCAAGGGCGATAATCTGTAACGATTACATGTAAAAGGGTATGCGTAAAGGAAGGCAAAACCATAAGCGGGTTGTGGTCGATCGTCTCGAGGCGACTTTTGACAGCTTGGCCGGTCGTCACAATGATATCTTCGATCGTCGTTATCGTTGTCGGGATGGGGCTCAGTCTCCTAAGGTGCTAAGCGTAAGTTGTGATCGCGACCTTTTTCGGGAGTGTGTGCGTCAGGATTATACCTAGCTTATGGCTCAAAAGTTTGCCACCTCTGCCGATTTTCTGGAAAAACTGCTGCCTCAGTCGGTTCTCGGCCGGGCTCAGAATGGTCATGGTTGGTTTATGGATGCCGAGGGAAGGTCTCTGATCTTTGCCGATGTTACCTTCGACCGGGTTTGTTCTATCATTGAGGGTCTGGACCCGCAATTGGGGCACCAACCGATCAGAGCTTGGCGTAATCAGCAGATAGAGCGTTTGATTAACCACTTGGAAAAACATTTTCAAGATCCATTTATCGATCTCGAAGATGAACAGGGGCCACTTTTCGGGATCGATTTTTTTAAAGGACGGGTGGTGGCTGGAGAGCCCTTTATTAAAGGTCTGGTGCTCGCCGGTCAGATGGATGATCCCGATTGCCGACAACGTTCCCTGGCTCTTTTACCATTTGCTTTCAATGGTTATGAACTGGAGTTGGGCTATGGCGGCCAAGAGGTTGTACGGCCCGACAGGCTTAACCAACTTTCTCTGGGTGATACCGGTGCCCGGGCGTTCAGCCCCGCAGAACTCCGGCATTTGGTCGAGCTTGGAATCATCTTTGAGGAGAAAAAAAAATACGACTATCCAGAATTTGATCAAGCCTATTTTCGTCGTTGTCTGGGTGAGGGCGTTAGTGATGATCTGGCCTTGCTCTATATCGGGCGCTGTTATGGTTGTGATGCCATGTTGGGGGCTTTTTTAAGTGATGCTGTCGATACTTATGACAAATTTTTGTTGCAATGTCGTCCCGGCGGGATGGATGGCTATCTTGTTGACCGGTTAATTTCTCTCTCTTATAAGGCTTGCGGTGCTCCACCGGTGACGGAAGAAGAGCTTGCTTGGCTGATAAATTTTGCCGCTAAACTCAACCTGCCGACCACCAGGCTGAGCTCTTCACATCGGCGCCTGATTCAATATGAGAGTGGCAGTGATCAACCAACCCTGTTGCAGCACTGGAAATTTTTAGCCGGAGAGAAGCTTGCCCGAATTCATTTGGGTTTCAGTCGGGAGCCGGCGGAAAAATTTTATCAAACCGCTTTTTTGCGTTTCCAGGCGGCCGGTCTGTCCGTTCCGGTCCCACGTTTTACCGGAAGAGGATGGAGTAAGCTGCCCACTTAAAAAGGCTCACTACAGATTTTAAAAGAGGATTGTCATGCCGATCTATGAATTTGAAGGCCGCCAGCCAACTTTTGCACCGGGTGCCTATGTTGCGGAAACCGCAATTATTATCGGTGATGTGCGTTTGGCTGACGGCGTCTATATCGGTCATGGAGCCATTTTGCGGGGCGATTACGGCACTATCGATATTGGTCCACAGAGTGCGGTTGAAGAGGGTGCGATACTGCATATTAATCCCGGGTGCTGTTGTCGTTTAGGAAAGCGGGTGACGGTTGGCCATGGCGCTAAATTGCACTGTCTTGAGGTTGCTGATTCCGCCGTGGTCGGGATCGGAGCAATTCTTTCTTTTAATGTGAAAATTGGCGAATGGAGCATTGTTGCCGAGGGCGCTGTCGTGCCCAATGGCAAAATTATAGCACCTGGGGTTGTGGTTGCCGGTAATCCGGCCCGGGAAATCGGTATAGTTGACGAGCGCCATAAAAAATTCTGGAATTACGGGAAAGATTTATATGTTGATCTGGCGGCCCGTTATCCTCAAGGGTGCCGGCGCCTTGATTAAGGGTATAATCTTTCCTGATCCGGGAGGGCGTAATGAAGACTGTGGAGTACCGACGAAGCGGTTAATATTTTCTTGCAAAGAATGGGATTCTCTGTTTTAAGTGTAATGTCTTGTTTGCTTAATTTTTTTCACTATCAAGGGTGATGGTTATGATTGTTACGTGCCCACGCTGTTTGACAAAATATAATCTGTCTGAGGAAAAGCTGACCTCCGGCGCTGAGTTTAATCTCCATTGTTCGCGATGTGGTTGGGAATTTCTTTTCTCCTCCCAAAATCCAGATGGTGATCCGGGGGGCGCTGATGCA
>CAZUXG010000063.1:2461-3594 GCA_964623985.1 uncultured Thermodesulfobacteriota bacterium
GATACTCAAAAAGAGGTGCAAAAAAAGCGTCCGACACAACTTGATGATGATGGTGATTTAGATGATCTGTTGAAGCAGGTCGAAGACCTGCCATCAGAAGCGGCCAGCTTGAAGATTGAGGAAGCTAGTGTAAAAGAGATTGGCAAGCGGACTGAGATGAAGCCCTCCATGGAAAGTTCGGCTTCTTCTCCGGCTCGTGTGAAATCCCCAAAGGTCGGTGATAAAAAACGTAGCTTCAGGTTGGTTTTAATCTGTTTTGTGGTTCTGAGTTTGGCTCTGTGGGCCGCTTACGGGCTCTGGCAGCGTTTCTCGGTTGACATGGTAAAACATCTTAAATTTGTAGAGGTTGAGAATCGCCGCCTGCGGCTGCCTTCCGAGCGCATAGTTATTGTGTTGCGCGGCAAGGTTGTTAACAGCTCACCCAAATTGGTGACCGATCTTAAAATTAAAGGGGTTCTTCTGGATGAAGCGGGTCAGGTTGTGACCCAGGTTGTGACTGCCGGCGGGGTTAGTTTTTCTGAAGAGGAGCTTGATCGGTTGGATGGCAGCAAGTTGGCAATGCTCGAAAATAACACCGTTACGCTGGCTCCTGATGGAGGTGAACTACCCTTTATGATTGCCTTCTACAACTATCCGGATAAGGTTTATGAGTGTTATGTTGAGCTTTCTTCTTTTAAAGTAAAAAAGGCCCCCCGACCTTAATGGCGTCGCCATGATGCCTTACGCACCCCAAGAGTACTTCGGCGCTGTCGCTCAGGGCGTGAAAAAGTCAAAATTCTGATCAAGTTGAGCAACCCGTTCGCGAAAGCCAAGACTGTTCCCCTTGTTGAGGGTGAAGTAAAAGTCGTTGGCGTTCTCAAATTTAATTGAAAGTATCTGTATAGTCCGGCTCGGCCGGGTTATGGTTATTGATTTTATGTTGCGACAAAATATCTTTTATCGAAGTTTATACCTTATCCTTTTTGGGTTTTCCGGGGTAGTTCTGCTTTTAAATTGTGGAGTTAGTAAGGTACAGGAACGTCAAGTCTCCATGACCCTGACGCAGTCCGCAACTTCGCTTGAACAACAGATATCACCGGCGGCCTACTACTATTTTTCCGTTTATAACTGGTTGCGTTATCAGGATGATAAGG
>CAZUXG010000063.1:3694-9171 GCA_964623985.1 uncultured Thermodesulfobacteriota bacterium
TTTTACCTGGTTGCCCTTTATGTTGAAACTTTAGAGTATGAGAAGGCCTTGGGGCTTTTGCAGGAGTATCGTAAAGAGCGCCCGGAGGATGTTTTCGGGCCTTTTTATCTGGGCAAGGTTTATGCTGAATTGAAGCTCTATAAGGAGGCTGAACGCTATTATGATGAAGCCCTTGAGATTGATCCCGAGATGTCTGATGCCTGGCTCAGCTTGGCTCTGATCTATGAATTTACCGAGCGTCGCGAAGCTGCCGTTAAGGCCTATAAGAGGCTCTTGGAAATTGATGGCGATGATCGCCAGGCTTTGGAAAGGCTTGGTCAATTGCTAGTCGGGGATGGTAGTCTTGATGAGGCTCTGGAAATTTTTCAGCGTCTGCAGAGCCAGGGACAGGTGCCGGTCAGTATCACCGTCAAGATCGCCCTGATCTATTTTCAGCAGGGTAAATATCAGGAAGCTGCAGAGATCCTGGAAAAATTGCACGCCAAGTATTCCGACCAGCATCGCATCACCTTTTATCTGGCTTCCAGTTTTGAAGCTCTGGATCGACAAGAGGAGGCCCTGGGACTCTTTCTCTTAATCCCCGAATCGGATGATCTCTTTTATGACGCTCGTATTCATTTAGCTTTTCTATATGAAGAGAGAGAGGAGTTTCAGGCCTGTGAAAATATTTTACGTGAACTGATTGTTAATTATCCGGATAAGGTCGGCCTGCATCGTATGCTTTCATCCCTGCGCCGGAAACAGGACGATGATCAGGGGGCCTTGCAGATTCTTCAAGATGCTCTGACCCAACATCCGGATGATTACAAGCTGCGCTTTGCGTTGGGTGTGGTCTATAACGATCTTGGTCGGGCGGCTGACAGTGTGGCGGTCATGCAGGCTCTGCTCAAGGAAAATCCGGATGATGCGACAGTCTTGAATTTTATCGGTTATACCTATGTCGAACTGGGGGTGCAGCTCGATGATGCTGAGAAACTGCTTGATAAGGCTCTTGAGATTAAGCCGGATAGCGGCTATATCCTTGACAGTATGGGATGGCTCTTTTTTGTGCGTAAAGATTACGAAAAAGCTCTGGAGTATTTGCTTCGAGCCTGGGCGGTGGTGCCCGATGATCCGGTTATCCATGAACATCTGGGAGATATCTATGTTGAGCTCAGGCGTCATGATGAAGCTCTCCAGAGCTATCGCCGCTCTTTAGAGCTTAAAAAGGAAAAGAAGGTCAGGCAAAAAATGGAAAAACTGTTGCAAAAGAAAAATTGATGTGGTAAGCGTCGGGGCCTGTTTATGGACGGGAATTTTATAGTGAGGTCTGATAAAAAATTTGTAAATAACTTGAAACGGAGGAACGACAATGGCTGAAGTAACTTCCCCGATGGTGGGTAAAATCTTTAAGATTGAAGTTAATGTAGGAGATCAGGTAGCTGAAGGGGATGAGGTAGTTATTCTTGAGGCGATGAAAATGGAGATGCCGGTAGTCTCTCCCGTAGATGGGACGGTTAAGGAGATCAAGGTAGCTGTAGGTGATGCGGTTGAGTCTGATACGGTTATTGCAGTTATCGAATAAGTATATTCTAAGCGTGGTTCGAGGTTATGGAGCCACGCTTTTTTTCTGTTGTTGTGGACGGTATACAGTGTACAATCTGTAAGCCGTTGTTATCTCCAACCCCAAAAGGAGGGTTAATATGGGAAAATTACAGATTACTGACACTTTGTTACGTGATGCGCATCAATCGTTATTGGCGACGCGGATGCGGACTAAGGATATGTTACCGATTGCCGAAAAACTTGATCGTATTGGTTACTGGTCTCTGGAAGTTTGGGGGGGGGCGACTTTTGATACTTGTCTCCGGTTTCTGAAAGAGGACCCTTGGGAGCGACTCCGGATCTTGCGCAAAGCGATGCCCAATACCCGTCTGCAGATGCTTTTACGGGGCCAGAATATTCTTGGTTACCGTCACTATGCCGACGATGTTCTGGAAACCTTTGTTGAGCGTGCGGCCGCCAATGGTCTGGATGTTTTCAGGATCTTTGATGCCCTAAACGATACTCGTAATATGAGAACCTCGATTGATGCGGTCAAAAAAGCCGGCAAGATTGCCGAGGTTGCAGTCAGCTATACGATCAGTCCGGTCCACGATAATCAATATTTTGTCAAGATGGCCAAAGAGGTTGCCGGGATGGGTGCGGATACGATTTGTATCAAGGATATGGCCGGTTTGTTGGCTCCCTACGATGCTTATGATCTGGTCAAGGCGATCAAGAGCGAGGTTGATATTCCGGTTCACCTGCATTGTCACTGTACCAGCGGGATGGCCCCGATGACCTACCTGAAAGCTGTTGAAGCCGGGGTCGATATTGTTGATTGTGCGATTTCGACGCTTGCTTCCGGGACCTCACAGCCGCCGACTGAGAGCTTGGTCGCAGCGTTGCAAGGGACTGAATATGATACGGGCCTGGATCTTGAAGCGATGGCCGAAATCGCTGATTATATCAAGGGCATTCGCAAGAAATATAATGCCTATGAGAGTGGCTTTACCGGGGTCGATACCAACGTTCTGCTCTATCAAGTGCCGGGCGGTATGATGTCCAATCTCGAGAGTCAGTTGCGGGACCAGGGGGCGATCGATAAGTTGAAAGATGTGCTCTTAGAGATTCCGCGGGTTCGTGAGGATTTCGGTTATCCCCCTCTGGTAACCCCGAGCAGTCAGATTGTTGGTACCCAGGCCACCTTGAATGTGATTACCGGCAATCGTTATATGATGATTCCGAAGGAATCCAAGAATGTTCTGAAAGGGATGTATGGTCGTTCGGTGGCCCCTTTTAATGCCGAAGTACAGAAAAAGGCCCTCAAAAATGAAAAGCCCGTAACCTGTCGTCCAGCCGATCTTCTGCCGCCGGAGATGGAAAAGCTGACCGCCGAACTTGGTGATAAAGCCAAGAGCGTTGAAGATGTTCTTTCTTATGCCCTTTTCCCCGATGTGGCTCTGCAGTTTTTTGCTGAGCGTGAGGCCGGTGAATTCAAGCCGGAGGATAAGCTGCCGAAGGATTGAGTTGGGTGAGAACGGTAGAAAGCCGGCTGACTTAAGATTAAGAGACAGAAAGTGTTATCGGGCCACATTTTTAATTATGGTTAAAGGTGTGGCCTGTTTTTTTATTTTTTTGGGGGAACTTTTTTATGTGGCTGGCGATAGATGGCTACAATGTTATTGCCGCGCTGACTGGAGAGTCTTTGGATCGTTTAGATATTGAGAGTGAACGGGAAGAGCTTAATCAACTGTTGATTCAATATCGAAGTGTCAGCAAACATCGGGTAACCGTTGTTTATGATGGTGGACAGATTAGTAGTGGTGAGCCGCGTCAATATTCAGAAAAAGGCATAAAGGTTCTCTTTTCATCCCTGGGTCGGAGCGCCGACCAGGTTTTGATTCAGATGGCTCGGCAATATGGTTCCGGTTTGACGGTCGTTACTTCCGACCGGGAGGTTGCGGAGCGTTCTGAAAGTCGTGGCGCAGTGGTTCTGGCTTCCGGGGAGTTTTGTCAGCATTTGTTGATGGCGCTGGATGGCAGTGAGGAGAGTTTGGATGACGATAAACCGGTGGCCGGTCAGCGTCGACATTTGACCGAAAAAAAAGGCAACCCCCACAAACGTAGTAAAAAAGAGCGCCAACGTAATCGTCGTCTCGGTTCTCTTTAAGAGTCGGTTAGATTAAAAGAGTCGGTTCTCCTTTTTCAGGCAGAGGCGCAAGATATTGTCACGATGCTTGTAGATGATGAAGGCGGCCATGATCAAGGAGGTATAAACAATTTTCCAGCTATAGCCGAACTGGCAGATGAAGAGTGGCATTGTGGCGGCGGCGGTTAGCGAACCAAGGGAAACAAAACGTGACCATGCAGTAATGGCGCCAAAGAGAGTTATTCCAACAAAGGTTGCCCCCGGAGCCAGAGCCAGCAAAACCCCTAAAGCCGTAGCGACCCCTTTGCCCCCTTTGAAACCGAGAAAGATCGGATAGATGTGGCCCATAAAAGCTATCAGGCCGGTAAGTGCCGCAACCCCATCCCCAGCTCCGAAAAAGCGGGCGCCAAGAACCGCGAGTAAACCTTTCAGACAGTCTCCGAAAAGGGTAATCAGGCCGGCTTTTTTACCGGCCGTGCGGGCCACGTTGGTGGCTCCGATATTACCACTCCCAAGGCTGCGTGGATCATTACTGTTGAACCATTCAGCAACCAGAATGCCGACCGGCATCGATCCCAGAAGATAGGCAAAAAACCAAAGCAGAAGTATTTTTAGCATCGTTTTTTTTATACCTGAAAGTCATCAACGATATTTTTCAACATAAGCGTAAGCACTATGATTGTGGATACTTTCCATGTTTTCAGCCTCAATCGTGAACCAAGTGATATTTTTATCACTTTGCAGCTTCTGGAAAAGATCTCGGACCATATCTTCGACAAACATCGGGTTGTTGTAGGCTTTTTCGGTGACGTACTTTTCATCCGGTCTCTTCAAAAGAGGATAAATTTCGCAACTCGAAGCATTTTCAATAGTTTTGATCATATCCTCAATCCAGACAAACTTGTTAAAACTGAAGTTGACAGTGACCAGGCTGCGCTGATTGTGGGCACCGTTTTCACTGATTGCCTTAGAGCAGGGGCAGAGGCTGGTGACTGGTACTTCGATCATTACCTGAAAGTCCATCTCTGTAGCTGTTTGGCTCCCGATAAAGGTGCATTCGTAGATCATCATGCTTTTGGCCCTGGAGACCGGCGCCTCTTTTTCAATGAAATAGTCGAAGGTTATCTCCAGGTGTGCGAATTCAGCTTCCAGGTGTTCACGGATCTCACTTAAGATAGTAGGAAAAATGTTGATGCCGATCTTTTTGTGGTATTTGTTGATAACCTCAACAAAGCGGCTCATGTGGGTGCCCTTGAATTGATGGGGCAGGCCGACATAGATGTTGAAGGAGCCGATGGTGTGTTGCACGCCATTGGTTTTGTCGAGAATCGTAATCGGGTATTTTACTCCTTTGACCCCGACTTTGTTAATGTCGATCTGGCGGAAGTCCTGCATTTTCTGAGTATCGTGGATGGTGCGCATGCTTTTTTCCTTAAATTTTACGGTAATAGGCTGCGGCTGCTTTTTCTGATTCCCAAGCTACGACTTTATGGAGCTGGACCGGAAGTTCCTCAAGTTTTTTTTCCAGTTCCGAGAAGATATATTTGGCGATCAGTTCTGATGACGGGCTCTGCCCGGCAAACATCGGCAACTCATTGAGATAGGTGTGATCCAAGTTGTCAAGGATCGTGTTGGTATGATTTTTGAGGATTTTGAAATCGATCAGCATGCCGCTTTTATCAAGTTCTGAACCTTGTATATAGATCTCAATTTTCCAGTTGTGGCCATGCAGGTTTTCACACTGGCCACAGTAGTTAAGAAGGTTGTGAGCGGCGGCAAAAGCAGTTTTTATTTTAAGTTCGTA
>CAZUXG010000063.1:9271-11540 GCA_964623985.1 uncultured Thermodesulfobacteriota bacterium
TGCTGATTTGGTTCCCATAATTCCGCCAAGGCAAGGCGACCTTTGAAACCGGCGTAGTTACACTCTGCACAGCCTTGTCCTTTAACCCAGCTGATATCGGTGGGCGGGGTGGCGAAAAATTCTTTGATAAGTTCCTTTGATGGCTTGTAGGTTTCTTTGCAGTGTGGGCAGATGCGTCGGGCCAAGCGTTGCGATATGACTCCGATCAGGGATGAGGTGATCATGCTGGGATCAATACCGAGGCCCGTCAGGCGGTTGATGGAGCCCAGTGAGTCATTGGCATGCAGGGTACTCAAGACGAGATGCCCGGTTTGGGCTGCTCGGATAGCCATCTCGGCAGTTTCAGCATCGCGGATTTCGCCGATCATGATGATCTCCGGGTCGTGACGTAAAAAGACCCGGATGTAGCTCGCAAAGGTTAGACCGATTTTTTCGTTAACTTCGCATTGCATAAATTTTTCATAGACATATTCAATTGGATCTTCGGCCGTGAGGACTTTTAATCCGGGACGGTAAGCACTCAATAAACCCGATTGCAGGGTTGTGCTTTTACCTGAGCCGGTGGGCCCCGTAACCAGGATAATCCCGGTGTTTTTGTTGAAGATCTTAACCATATTTTTGGTCAGTCTAGGAGAAAAATTAAGGTTTTCGATACTTGACGGGGAGCGCTTTGAATCAAGGATACGTATGACGACGTTCTCCCCGTAGTAAGAGGGAATCACCGAGATGCGGAAGTCGACGTTCGATTTTTCTCCTTTACGCATAACCTGGGAACGGAAACTGCCGTCTTGGGAGAGTCTCTTTTCGGCAATGTCGAGTTTGCCGAGAATTTTGATGCGGGAGATGACTTCGCGATGAAAATTGTTGATATCATTCTGGAGATTGCCAAGGTCTAACTCTTGGAGCAGGCCGTCGATTCGGAATCTGACCACCAGTCGTTGGTCAAGGTTTTCAAGATGAATATCGGAAGCATTTCGCTGGATGGCAAGGCTGATGATGCGCTGGACCAAGAGATCAGCTCTTTTGCTTTCCTGGACTTCAACATAGGATGGCTTATGGGTCTTTCCCGGGTCATCTTCTTCAAGGTCAATGGTGAAATCGGTGGAATCATTTTCGTTGTTGAGATTGGTGGTGCTGATTTCGTAATCTTGAGATTCTTGTGGATAAAGTTTTTGGAAAGCCTTTTGGATACTATCTCGGGATGTGGTGACAATATTGATTGTCAAACGAGTGAACATCTCGAGTTCGGCCACTATTTCATTATTGGTTGGGTCATCCATGGCTAAGGTGATGCTGCTCTCAGTCATTGAGATCGGAATGATCTGGTGTCGGTAAGCATAATCGCAGTTAATAATTTTAGTCAGGTTCAGGTCGATGTCGAGGCGGTTTATATCAATATAGGGGATGTTGAGTTGGGTGCAGAGGGCTTGGCGCATTTTATCTTCGGAAACCAGTGATTTTTTCAGGAGGATTTCTCCAAGCCGTTCGCCACTTTTTTTCTGTTCCTTAAGAGCTTTTTTAAGATTCTGCTCGGAGATGGTACCGCTACGTAGCAGGATATCTCCCAGCCGGGTATTTTTATTGTGTTTCGTCAACACATATTTAAGCTGTTCGGCACCAATAAAATTTTTCTCTATCAATATCTGTCCTAGATATTTGTAGTCCTCCGGTTTTTTTTGGGGGAGTGCTTTCTGAATTTGTAATGCTTCCTGCAACTGGTCAGGTGTGATAAAACCTTCATCAACAAGTAGCAGACCGAGTCGTGTGCGGTTTCCTCGAGGAGGTAGAGAGTGTTGTTGATTTCTTTGATCTGTAATTGTCATGATAGCGCCATGGTAAAAAAAAGCTGTTTGCAGGTATTTCGTAAAAAGCTTTAAGCCAAGTTAAACCATTGCCCTGGTTTAACGGATTGGGAGAGAACGTTTGCTATTCATCAGCCGCTGTTATTCTAGTCTATCAGTGGCACTTTTGTCAATCTGCTTGTTCTCCCAATCTTCCATGTTTATCATTTTTCTCCGTTGAGAATTAAGTTTTTGCGGGGATTCAGGTGTCAATGTTGTAGAAGTTTTTCGAGGTGGGTGACGCTGTCGGCAAATGAGGCGGGCTGAGCGATCTCCTGGTGGAGGTAGTTGATGATTTCCTCATGCAGAGCGATGGCGCGATCAATACGCGGGTTGCTGCCGCTGCCGGGTCCGGCTTGGTCGGTGTATATAGTTGATTTTATTAGCTAAAACTTGGAGCGGGATACGGGATTCGGACCCGCGACTTT
>CAZUXG010000064.1:0-11361 GCA_964623985.1 uncultured Thermodesulfobacteriota bacterium
ATGATAATACTGGTGCCGGCAACATCAAATTCACTGAAGCCGTGTTGCTTAAGAAAACGGAGACGGACTTCATGGAGTAGAGAAATAAGATGGTTATGGCCGAGGTGGTTGCCGTAGTTGATGTCACTTATTCTCGGTTCGATGTCAGTTGTGAAAATGAATTGTTGCGGTTCGGGTAGTTTTAGTTTGATACGACTCATTATGAAGTTTCACTTTTTGGTTTATAAGCCTATTGAATTAGCTATTCGGGCGATCTCTTCAGCTGATTCCGGATGGGGGTCAAAAATGAAAACCGACATTGTACCTTCCTGCTCTGTAGAGGCTGTTAAGAAAAAAGAGGGGTGGTTGTTTTGTGGATACTAATGTATCAGCAGTCGCGTGAGATTGCAACTGTTTTACAGGTAAAAACAGTTGCTCGTAAAGCTGCTGATCTTGATTGTAAGTAGGGGGGGAGGGAAATGGTGGCGGTGCAGGGAATTGAACCCCGGACACTACGGATATGAGCCGTATGCTCTAACCACCTGAGCTACACCGCCGTTAAAAAAAATTGCCGAACAGATTTGAGGCGCTTTCTAATGTGTTTTTTTTTCTTTGTCAATCATTTTGTCAATCGAAATAATTTTATTGTTTTTGGCTGGTTTAGATCGAATGTTTTTTCGTTGACAAGCTTATTGAAATAATATAACAGTGCAGCGCTGCTTGGTATGGTATGCAGACCAGTTTTTTTGGTTTTGTTTAACAGTTAACGTAAGGTGGGGATAAAAGGAAGGGTAATCCAATGGCACTTAATTTTGACATGTCGGAAGAGCAGGAAATATTACGTAAAAGTGTACGCGGTTTTGCTGAAAAGGAGATCGCACCTCTGGCCCAGGAACTGGATAGAAATGAAGAGTTTTCTCTGGAACTGACTAATAAGATGGGAGACCTCGGGCTTTTCGGGATGTTTGTTTCGCCTGAGTATGGTGGTTCCGGGCTCGACTATGTATCCTACATTATTGCTGTTGAAGAAATTGCTCGGGTCGACGGTTCCCAGGCTGCGACAGTTGCGGCCGGCAACTCTTTAGGAATTGGCCCGATCTTTTATTATGGTAACGAAGAGCAGAAAAAAGAGTGGCTGCCAAGACTTTGTACTGGTGAGATTCTGGCTGGTTTTGGTCTGACTGAACCTAATGCTGGTTCCGATGCCGGTAACTCGAAAACCAATGCTATTCTTGATGGTGACGAGTGGGTTATCAATGGTTCTAAAATTTTCATTACCAATGCTTCAGCCCCGAACACCGGGGTTATAATTGTTCAGGCGGTTACCGGTAAGCGTGCTGACGGGCGGCCGGAGATGAGTTGTATCTTGGTGCCGGCTGGAACTGCCGGGATGGAGTGCCGGCCTATGCATGGAAAGATGATGTGGCGCTCTTCCAATACGACCGAGATCTACTTTGAAGATTGCCGGGTACCGGCCAAGAATCTGCTCGGTGGACGTGGTGAGGGTTTTCATCAGATGCTCGCGACCCTCGATGGTGGCCGTTTGAGTATTGGGGCCATGGGTCTGGGCGGTGCGCAGGGAGCTTTCGAGAAAGCCTTGCAGTATTCCCAAGAGCGGATTCAGTTTAATCGCCCCCTGTATGATTTTCAGGTGACCCAGTTTAAACTTGCCGATATGGCAATGGAGATTGAGCTGGCTCGAAACCTTCTTTATAAAGCTTGCTGGTTGCGTTCAAACGACCGGCCCTTCTCACGCGAAGCGGCCATGGGTAAACTTTACTGTTCCGAAGCTATGGGTCGGGTGGTTAATCATGCGGTCCAGATTCACGGTGGTTACGGCCTGATGCAAGAGTATGATGTTGAACGTTTCTATCGGGATCAAAAACTTCTTGATATCGGGGAGGGGACTTCCGAAGTTCAGCGTCTGGTTATTGCTCGCTGCTTGATATAGGTAGGATTGACAGGTTGTTACGATAGCTTACCGACGGCAGTTCGCTTGGTCGAGGTGGCTCCTCGGGATGGCTGGCAGAACCTTATCGATTTCATTCCTACGGAGACCAAGGTCGAGCTTATAGATGATTTTGGGAGCTGTGGTTTTAAAGAAATTGAAGTAAGCTCTTTTGTCAGTCCCAAAGCGATACCGCAACTCAAAGATGCTACTGCTGTTTTTAAGGCGATCAAGCCTCTTGTCGGGCTTGTAACTGCAGCCTTGGTTCCTAATCGGCGTGGTTTGACACCCGCCCTAGTGGCGGGCGTTGACAAAATTGTTTTCTTTATTTCAGCCAGTGATACCCATAACCGGAAAAATCTGGGGTGTCCCCAGAAACAAACTCTGGCTGAGATCGAAGCCATGTTCAAAATCGTGCCCGATGATGTTGCTCGGCGGGTTTCGATCTCTAATGTTTTTGGTTGTCCTTATGAGGGGGATATAGCTTTTCCTGCAGTTGCCCGACTCATAGAGAGTTTGGCGGCCTTTGGATTCGAGGAGATTACCCTCTGCGATACCCTGGGGGTTGCGACTCCCAGTCAGGTTTATAACTTTTCATGTCGGTTACAGGAGAGCTTGCCTGAAATCGATTTTGGTCTCCATCTTCATGACAGTTGCGGTCGGGCTCTGGCCTGCGTGATGGCTGGCCTGCAGGCCGGTATTGATCGTTATGATACGGCTACTGGAGGGCTTGGTGGTTGTCCTTATGCTCCTGGAGCAGCCGGTAATCTGGCCACCGAAGACCTTCTTTCCTGCCTTGATCTCATGGGTATAAAGACCGGTATTGATAGTGGTGCGTTACTTGCCGTGGCCCAGCGACAGGCACAGGTCACAAAAATTGCCAACAGTCATATGTTGGCTTTTAGTGCCGGGTATAATGGAGAGTGATTGTTTGCAGATTGAATTGTCAAGAAACTTGAAAACCCGTATGGGGGCGGTCATGTCGAGTTGATTTACCAGTCAAGTTTAACTCACAATGGTCAAAAGTTCAGCAATTCAAGATCTAAGAGAAAGCCCAGTTATTTTGTTTTACCCTGCTTAGTAAAAGTGTTTCGGTTATTGGGGGCGGAGCAAATTTAGTAGTTTTCTCGAATTTAACTATATTAAAGGTAGCTGTTTGCTTTTGGCTATGCCGAGTTTAGGAGTTTAGATATGTCTGATATAATTTTGACAGAAAATCGTGACGGTGTTCTTCTGGTCACTTTAAATCGTCCCAAGAGTATGAATTCATTAAACCGGGAGCTTCTGGCGGCCTTGAATAAACTGGTCAGTGAAATTAGTATCGATCGGACGGTGAGGGTTGTTGTTATAACCGGAGCCGGTGAAAAATCTTTCTGTTCTGGAGCTGATCTTAAAGAGCGGGCGACGATGTCCCCGATTGAGGTGAAGCAGTATATCCAGATGATTCGTAACACCTTTACAATGGTCGAGAACCTGCCACAGCCGGTTATCGCTGCGGTTAATGGTTTTGCTTTCGGCGGCGGGACTGAATTGGCTCTGGCTTCAGATATTAGGATTGCCGCTCCCAATGCGATCATGGGTTTGACTGAAACTAGTCTCGGAATCATCCCCGGAGCCGGTGGTACCCAGCGCTTGGCCCGTTTACTTGGTAAGGGTAAGGCTAAAGAGATGGTCTTTACGGCTCATCGGGCCAAAGCCGATGAAGCCTTGGCAATCGGTATGGTTAATCAGGTTGCTCCGGAAGGCGGTCTCATCGATGCGGCTCTGGAGATGGCGGCCAGAATCAAAAAGAATGCTCCGATTGCACTTGAAATGGCTAAATATGCTATTAATTATGGCAGTGAGGTCGATCTTGGCAGTGGCTTGGCCATTGAATCCAACTGTTATGCGGTTACTATCCCGACCAAAGATCGGATTGAGGGGTTGACCGCTTTTCGTGAAAAGAGAGCGCCGGTTTATACCGGAGAATAACTTGTGCAACCCAATTTGCAATGATTTTTTAAGACGAATTGGTGTACTGACCCGCTTAACCGGGGTTTTTGGGCGACTGGCGCCCACCCTAATAATGGAGTCGATTTTTGGTCTTTGCTGTACTTAAGGATCAAAGGGCAGACCCGATCCCGGATATTTAATGTGATAGCAGTACCAGTGGAGGAAAAACATGTCAAACCACGATCTTTTTGATGTTTTTAAAAGAATGCCGAAAAAAGTCAATATTGGTGATGTCACCATACGCGACGGCTTTCAGCATGAAGAACACTTCATCCCGACCCGAGCCAAGATTTTCTATCTGCATGAACTGGCCTTTGCCGGCGTTAATCGCATGGAGGTAACCAATCTCGGTAATCCCCGCAATATGCCCCAGTTTGAGGATGCCGAAGAGCTCCTCAAGAGTGTCCATGGTGATATCTTTAAAAAACGCTTGGCCAAACGTGGTCTCAAGCATGAGGATATCGAGTGGACCTGTATTACGATTCGTGAAAGCGCCGTCGATCGGGCTATCGAAATGAAAAAACGTGGCTATGGTCCCGACCGGATTCTGATGATGGTCTCAACTGATGAGGAGCACCATTTTTCCAATTCAGGTTCGACTTTGCCGAATTACTGGAAAGAGGCTGAGCGTTGCATTAAAAAATGTCACGATGCCGGCATCAAGATGTGCGGTACGGTCAGTACTATCTGGGGGAGCCCGATTTCCGGACCGACCCGGTTTGAGGATGCGGTCGAGTTTACCAGTCGCTGGCTCAGCATCGGGGCCGATGATATCGAACATGCCGATCACGACGGTTCAGCACCGCCGGATAAGGTCTATCGCTATTTCTCAATGATTCTTGATGCCCTGCCGAATCCGGATCTGCATATTGCTCACTTTCATGTGACTCGTGGTTGGGGGAACGCCAATGTCTTGGCGGCTCTGCAGGCCGGGATTACCAATTTTGAAGCCACCCTCGGTGGTACCGGTGGGCAACCCGCCAACTTTGTTGATGGTTTGCCGGGTTTAGGCACCGGATCTTATTACTATAAGGATCCCAATGTCGTCGGGCTTTCCGTGCTTGAAGATATGGTGGTTATGATGGATGAGATGGGGATCGATACCGGTGTTAATGTTGATCGGATTCTTGAGCTGGGAGAGATGATGGAGAGAACCATCGGCCGTCGCCTGCGTTCCGAATCAATTCTCAACGGCCGCATTCCGAAAAAGATGCGGGAAGATTTCAAACGTCCTGAGTTGCCTTTGAGAAAAGAGAAAAACGGTGAAAAACCGGGTCAGCTTATTCCCGCCGGATGGCCGGAAAAAGCCGAGGTCCCGGCTGCGGTTCTTAAAAAGTAACAACTCTTTATATGACGTGTCATCCCGCCATTTTGTGAAAACGGCGGGATGACACGTTGTTTTCCTTGCTACCCTCCCTCCCTCCTTTCCTTTCTTTATTTGTTTTTATTCTTTTGTGGCAACAGATGTCAGAATTGTTTTTTGCATTTCCAGATTGTCAATCCAAACAGCTGATTGCATCTCAACTGCCTTCTGATATTCCTTGGATCAGCTACTCTCTCTTTATAACAGTCGCTGAACCGCAAATTATTACAGTTGGCCGTCTTGGCCGTTTTGAATTTATCCCTGGTAATTATATCTACTCCGGTAGCGCTCTGAGAAATCTTTTGGCTCGGGTCAATCGTCATCTGAGAAAAGAGAAAAAATTACGCTGGCATATCGATTACTTTCTCAGCGCTCCGGCGGTTGATATTGTCAAAGTTCTGGTCTCGACTCTTTCAGAATGTGAGTTGGTTGCGGCCGGCGGCGGCAGTATTGTAGTCTCAGGATTTGGCGCTTCTGATTGCCGTTCCGGATGTGGTAGCCATCTGCGCATATTGTAAGTTTTGTCAAAGTTGTTGATCTTATAGAAGAGGCTGGTCAGTCTGGGGTTATTTTTTCCACTTCTTGGTCTCCCGGCCGGAAGGCCTCTCAAAAAACGCTGAACCCCAAAGGCACTTCTTCGCTATCGCTCAGGGTGTAAAAAGAACCCCAGACCTCTTGCGGAGTACTAAAATAGATCTGAATAGTTACTGAAAAATCACCATATGGAAGTGGGTTTTTGTTTGCTGGAGTTTCTTTTAGAGCTTGTCATTTTTTCTTGACAAGCATGCGCCGATTGTATACAATAGTCCGGTATTAAGATAAGTAAGTTTCGTTTAAAGTCTCCTTGACCCGGCAGAGCCGGAACCAAACAAGTTGTATCGAATTTTATATTCGCCACAGATAACCCGGAGAAAAAATCATTTATGTTTTACTCTGTGAACTTTGTGCTCTTTGTGGCAAAATACAGGTAACTGCTCTAGTTGGAGCAGAGAAGAATTTTTCTAAGTAGTGAGAGGCTTTTTTCAAAGGCTTTTCAAGGGAGGTTATATTGATGAATGTCCATGTCCATGAGTTGATCGTTGTCGGTGGGGGTCTGGCGGGGAATTCGGCTGTCAATGAGGCCGGGTTGTTAGGCGTTGATACCGCCTGGATTTCGAAGATTTATCCTGTCAGATCTCATTCCGGAGAAGCACAGGGTGGTATCAACGCTGCTTTGTCTAATAATCCCGATGGCCGAGACGATAGCCCTGAAAAGCATGCCTATGATACGATCAAAGGCAGTGATTTTCTTAGTGATCAGGATGCCGTCGAGCTTATGACCAACTTGGCTCCTGGCAGAGTTATTGAGTTAGAACGTTTGGGTGTGCCATTTTCCAGATATGACGATGGTACGATTTGTCAGAGGCCATTTGGGGGGGCGGGCTTCCCCCGGACCTGCTATGGGGCGGATCGGACCGGGCATTTTCTCCTGCATACGCTCTTTCAGCAATACCTCACTATGAAGGAACATATCAAACTTTACGATGAGTACTATGCAATAGGTCTGATAACCGATAATGGGGAATGTAAAGGTCTTACGACTTTTAATATGAAGACCGGGAAGCTTGAGATATTTTTATCAAATGCGGTGGTTTTTGCTACTGGTGGATCTGGAAGAAACTATGGAAATACGACAAACTCTTACAGCTCTACGGGTCTCGGAATAATGATGCCTTATTGGGCTGGTGTTCCGGTTAAGGATATGGAGTTTGTCCAATTTCATCCTACCGCTATTATTGGGAAACATATCCTGATGACGGAAGGATGCCGGGGCGAAGGCGGCTATCTCATAAATAATGATGGTGAGCGGTTTATGAAGAAATACGCGCCTCAAGTAATTGAGTTAGCCCCGAGAGATATGGTGTCCCGTTCGATTGAGACCGAGATCAGAGAAGGAAGAGGTATTAATCATGATAAATTTGTTCATCTTGATTTAAGACATCTCGGCCAAAAGAAGATCATGGAGAAACTCCCGGGAATTAGGGAAATCACCCTTGATTTCTTAGGGATTGACCCTATTAAAGAGCCGATCCCAATCCGTCCAGCCCAGCATTATACAATGGGTGGAATTGATGTTGACAATGATTGCAGGAGTGCGGTCAAAGGGTTTTACGCTACTGGAGAGTGCGCGTGCATAAGTGTTCACGGTGCCAATCGACTGGGTGGAAATTCTCTATTGGAGACAACCGTCTTTGGGCAGATAGCCGGACAGATAGCCGGCAAGGAAGTGTTGGGTAAGGCAAAACCCAAGGTCGATGGTTTGGTGGATGACGCTTTGAAGAAACAGGAAAAAGTACTTGAGGAGTTGTATAACCGGGGTGGAACCGAAAACCAATACCATATCAGGGATGAACTGCACAATATCATGGATACAAAGGTGCAGATTTTCAGGTGCAAAGAAGACTTAGAGGATGCTTTAAAAGGGATCAAAGAGTTGCAACAGCGGTTCAAGAATATCAGGTCTGTCTCCCCGGGGAATGTTTTTAATTTTGATAAGACTTGGACTTTGGAGATTGCGGCCAATCTTGATATATCAGAGGTTATTGCGTTGGGAGCCCTTGCCAGGGAAGAGAGCCGGGGAGCCCACGCAAGAACAGATTTTCCTAAGCGTGACGATGAAAAGTGGTTAAAACACACCATAGCGAAATTCACTGAAGAGGGTCCGGAACTTTCTTATAAACCGGTGTCCGTCACAAAATGGCAACCTGAAGAGAGAAAGTATTAAGCATGGATACCGTTGAATTTAAGGTGTTTCGCTTTGATCCTGAAAAGTCTGCAAAGTCTACCTTTGACATCTTTAAAGTACCACTGACTGAAGACTTGACTGTCTTGGATTCTTTAAATTATATCCAGAGTAATTATGATGGTAGTCTGGCTTTTCGGTCGTCTTGTCGGAGAGCCATGTGTGGTTGCTGTGGACTGAAGATAAATGGGAAGAATAAACTTGCCTGTCATACTCTGGTAAAAGATCTCGAAACTCTTGAGGTCACAGTTGAACCTCTTTCTTTCCTTCCGCTGGACAAAGACCTGATCATTGATATGACTAAGCTGAATGAGGCATGTAAGAACAGTATGTCCTTACTACCTGCGGAAACAACTATGAAACAGATGGAGATAAGTAGAAAGGAGGGAATTTAAATTGGCTAAAAACGAAAAAATGGTTACCTTTAAGCTCTATCGCTATGATCCTGAGGTTGATAAAGGACCCCATTACGAAACCTATGATGTTCCTGTTATAACGGGCCAGACCGTATTGGAATCTCTCTATTATATCCTGGAAAATTATGATGGCAGTCTTGCTTTTCGAAGCTCTTGTCGGGCGGCAGTCTGTGGATCCTGTGGTATGAAGATTAATGGGAGATTCGGCCTTGCTTGCCAAAACTTGGTAGAAAACCTAAAACAGCGACCCGTAGTTGTTGAACCTCTTGCGCACTTACCTCTCATCAAAGACTTGGTTGTTGATATGGACAAGTTTTATGAGAAGTATGAAAGTGTTGAACCTTACCTGATTCCAAAAGAAATTCCCGAAGGTAAGGAATTTTGCCAATCTCCTGAAAATCGAAAAAAGATTGATGGTCTGGTAGAATGTATTCTTTGTGGTTCTTGTTATGCTGCCTGCACGATGGTTGATTGGGATCCTGATTTTCCTGGTCCTGCTGCCCTTTTGAATGCTGCCGGAAAGCTTAAAGACACAAGGGACGCACAAGGGCAGGAGCGTCTCCTTACATATATTGATGAAAGTGGAATCTGGCGGTGTCATGATGAGCTTAACTGTACGGAAGTCTGTCCCAAGCATTTAAGTCCTACAGATGCGATAAATGCTCTTAAGAGAGAGGCCGTTAAATATCCTTTTACCTCACCTAAGAAAAAAGAGCTGACTGATGTAAAAGAAGTTGTTCCAACCATTCTTCCTCCCGAGCCTCTCACGACAAGGAGAAGCTTTTTTAAAACGGTATTCAATGGCGGAGTAGGCCTTGTCGCAGCGGGGATTTTGTTTCTGTTCTCTGCGCCTCTTATAAGTAAGCAGAAACGTGGATGGGTGCCGGGCTGGTTAAAGGTCGGAGCTCTTCCCGAAGTTGATCCGAAAAAACCAGTAGAAGTGATCTACTCAAGGGAAAAGTGGGAGAGAGGAAAACTTATTTCCTATCCTAAAAGAGCATATATTGTGAAGAGTGATTCGGGTGAGTTAAGCGCCATTGATCCTACGTGCACACACCTAGGTTGTACCTGTTATTGGGACGAATCAATAGATATGTTTCTATGTCCTTGCCATGGCGGCGCATTTGATAAAATAGGGAATGTAAAGCTTGGTCCTCCACCGAGCCCGCTTAAGCGTCTCGGTGTTAAGGTTGAAGGAAAGACGCTTTATCTTCGGAAGGAGGTGTAATCTATGGAACAGGTTCAAGAAAAAAAATGCGCATTGGGATTGGTAAAGACCATTTTATATAAACCACTTTCTAAGGATATAGGATGGTGGTACACATTGGGATCACTCTGTCTTTTCCTGTTTATCATTCAGATAGTGACAGGTATATTGCTGGCTTGTAACTATATCCCCACATTGGAGAACGCCTATGAGAGCGTAGAATATATACAAGATGAGATGATGTGGGGATGGTTGATCAGAGGTATACACCATTGGGCATCTCATCTGATGATAATTGTGGTGGTTATCCATATGATACGAGTGTTTTTCCACGGTGGTTATAAGAAACCGAATGGGTTTACATGGGTCACCGGTGTCTTCCTTGTGTTTTTTACTTTAGTGATGGCGCTTAGCGGTTATATTCTTCCATGGTCCGATCGATCTTACTGGGCCGCAACTATTCTCGCCTTTGTCTTTGATTTTATACCTCTAATCGGCGTATGGCTCGCGAATGCAGCAGGAGGTTTACAAACCGGAGGAATGACCATAAGTCGTTATTGTGCATTCCATATGGTGCTTTTCCCCTTATTAATCGTGATGACGATAGCCATCCATCTGTTTCTGATTCAGATATATGGCGAGAAGGGGCCGCCGCCAAAGGGCGATAAGGACGTGGGAACTCAGCCTTTCTTTCCCTATCAATTATCAAAAGATGTCATTGTCTCTATCTTGATGTTGATCGTCTTGGTTTTATTGGCAAGATTTGTGGGTGTGCCTGTGGAGATTCCGGCTGCCCCCTTGGCGGCAGTTGATTCCGTTCCCAAACCGGAGTGGTTCATACTTTTCGGTTATGAAATATTGAAGATGTTTGAAGGGAAGTCGATTATTCTTGCCTTGACCGTTGTTCCAGTTATCGGGATTTTGATTGTTGTGTTCCTGCCGTTTTTCGACAGGAATCCGGAGCGGGCTTATTCGAAAAGGCCGATAGCTGTATCTTGTGGTGCGGGCATCGTGATTGTGGTGCTATTTCTTACCTTGGTTGCTTATGTTTCTTCTCCTTTGCCGGGAAATTTTTTCGCGCCGGATCGCCAGCTTGAGGTCAGGGAATTAGCAGGGATGGCATTATTTGAGAAGAATGTTTGTTATTGTTGTCACAGTATCGAAGGGATAGGTATGAAGCATGCGCCGGATCTCTGGAAAGTCGGCACCAAGCGGGATGCGAACTATTTAAGGAACCTCCTGAAAGATCCTGACAAGACCATCGGGAAAAAGGGAAAGATGGTAAAGTATAAACTTGATGCCGATGACATGGATGCCTTGGTCAGCTATCTTGGCAGTATCGATTTTATGCATTATAAGAGCAAGGTCGTGGATTCCGCGGTCTTTCGGAGCGCTTATATCTTATTCAAGGAAGGTAAAGATATTACCGATACGGATATTAAGAGCAGGGCAGAGAAGATAATAAGCCTGCTTACGCGGAACAAAGAAGAACTGGCGAAAAAAAGTCCTCTTGCAGAGACTTCAAGTGAAGAAATTGCAAGTGCTGCCAAGTACCTTGCTGCACATTACAAATAGGAGGAAAAGATGGAAGAGATAAAAAATAGTGATAATATCGTACGAACACGGGATGTGTTAAGCCGGTCTGAATGGCGAACTACGCAGACAGGAATGTGG
>CAZUXG010000065.1:0-8417 GCA_964623985.1 uncultured Thermodesulfobacteriota bacterium
CTGACTGGGAAACGAAGGTAACATTTCCTTCTAAATCCGTCTGATAGCGGATATCTGGGGAATTTTCGATTAAATCATGATACTTTTCCTCACTTTCCTGGAGGGCATTTTTTTCAAGCAGAAGCTCAAACTTTATTTTATTCTTTTCCTGTATCATCTGGTTGGCGACTTCAGCCATCTGAGCAAGTTCAACGAATTGGATCTTGTTGGGGTCAATTACTTCATCAGAAGTGGTGGCTCGATTAAAAAACTTAAGAAAGAGATTTAAATCGTTTTTGAGCCAGCGGTTCAAACGGTTGAAAAAAAACAGGAACAGGATAATTATCCCGATAACAATCAGGACAAAAATAACGACCTTATCTATGATCTGCTCGGCTAGCTTTTTCTGTATAATGGCAATATCAACTTCCACATCATCATGATAAAAGCCGGCCCCGACAAGCCACTGGAATTCGGGGATACCGTAAATAAAAGAAGTTTTCTTTGTTTCTTGGATGGAAGCAGTTAGTTTGTTCCATGAATAATCGACATAACCACCTTCAGGTATTAAGGAGATACTGTAAAAATTTTCAAAAAAAGCCCTTGATCTTTCTGGATTGGGATCTAAAATATACCCGGGTTTTTCGGATTCACCAAAGCGTTTTCCACCTGAAATCAAAATTTTTCCATTAAAATCGCCAATAAAAACATAGCCTTCCTTGCCAAATCGTATCCTGCTGATCGCTGAGAGTAGCCTATCTTTTATCTGTGCTTTGGTGTCATCTACGTAAAAGCCGGTACCAATAATCCAGTTGTATGGTTCAAAGAGCTTGATATAGGATATCTTTTTAAAATCATTGCCGGCGGTGTTTGGTTTTGTCCAGTGGTATTCGTAAATGCCTTTACCTGATTGCCTGGCGAGTGCGAGCATATCTTTAATGATGTATTTTCCATGCGTATCCTGCATCTTAAGCAGAGTGGGACCTTTTATCTTCAGTTTGTCGGTAAAAAGCATTATTTCATCATCCATTCGGATGATGAAATAATAGCCTAAACCTTGAGCGTAGCGGACAGGCCGCAGGGCATCGCTGATCATCTGCTGAATTTCAATCTTGTTTTTATTGTCTTTGTTTTGCAGATAGATGTTTTCAGCTATGGAATATGCCTCATCAACCCTTGATTTTATTTTATCCTTGGTTGCCTTTTCGATTTTCGATTTTTCATGATTGATAGTGGCGATGACCCGAGTTACCTCCCGTTTGACGGTCTGTTTTTGCTGGTCAATGTATTTGTTGCGGAGCTGTTCCGCCTGGCTATGAAAATCCCTTAAGGAGACAATAATATCAAGGATAATGATGCTGCCCCCAACCGCGAGCAGAAAAGCAATTCCCCACCATTGGATGGTTTTGCTGAGACTGGTTTGTTTAGCCATAAATAGAATCCTTTTTGCTTTTTCCCTGTGAGGTTGCCGGGCTTTCTATAAACAGTATTCGTAAACAGGGCAGGTGCAATAGTGTACTTTATAGTGTGGGAGAGATATGAAGTAGGGGTGGTTGCCTATGTCTATGTCCGGTTTGGGGGTTATTGGGGTTAGATTACCAGTTTTCATCCATCTTTTCACACATTGTACATAGTCAGAGTTTTTCAAGTATGCAAAGTTAAATGGGCAATTTTTTGCTTGGCCTATAATTTTTTGAAAGACTGATTTCAGGTCAGCACATTTTTTTAATTATCGGCATATTGTGTATTGTGCACAATATTTAACCCACGAGTTTTTAGCACTCCTTGCCAAGGAAAGCAACGAAAAAATTATGGTTATTTGAAAATACGTACTCCTTCTATATATTACTCCTTAAGTATGTTTTCTAGACTATATCATAACGAATTTTAGGATTATAGTTGGTGGTGTAGGTGTCACCGACAGTCTGATTATGTCTTCTTTACCATATTCTTCCCTTTATAAAAATCTGGTCTCGTTGTTTCATAGGTCATCTTGGCGGTGGCCAGTTGTATGAAACTATTGAGAAAGAAAAGATGTCGTCATTGCGGTAGCTTGTACCGTCCCGATTCCCGTAATCACAAAAAACAGAGGTACTGCTCTAAGCCCGGCTGCCGCAAGGCCAGCAAGGCTGAAAGCCAACGAAAATGGGTGCAGAGCGGGGGTGTCAACACCTTGGGCAACCTGCCCCTTAGCCTCAGCCCGTTTTTGGCGGGCAGCGGAAAGAGATATTTCGGGAAAGGTTCCCAAAGCAAGTTTCTTTTCCAGGCCCCCAAACGTTCTGGATTTCTTTATATCAGCTTGGACACTGCAGGACAACAAAAAAGAAAAAGCCCTGATTTCTCAAGGCTTTTAGGACGATACTGGACAGTATCGGAATATGCGATGGTGCCGAAGGCCGGAATCGAACCGGCACGGGTGTTAACCCACTACCCCCTCAAGATAGCGTGTCTACCAGTTCCACCACTTCGGCAGTGAGGTGGTTCCCTTCTACTGAAACCGAGGGACTTCTAAACTATATATTTAATCTTGTCAAGAAATTGTTAGGAGTTCTTAATGACGAGTCAGATGTGAAGCTCAATGAGCAGGCCGGTGTTGCTCATTGAGCTCTTTGACCAAGCGCTCGATTTTGTCGGGAGAGTGGAAAAAACGTTCGTTGAGCTGGCGACAGACCTGGCGGTTTCTCAGGCTGAGCGCGGAGGCGTATTGTGAAGTCATGATTGCCGGAATGTCGCTTGGGGTTGGTGGTGCTTTGCTGGGTGGGTCATACATGATTGCCCTCCAGTCTTATGGTTTTTTTCAGATAGTTTCCTAGCGGCGGAGCAGGACTAGTTCTTCTAAAGGTTTGCGACTTCTCTCTTGGCTTGTCTGGTCAGCGGTCGAATAGCCTGTGGCGATGATGGCCATCAGTTCATAGCCGGGTGGTAGTTCCAGAAGTTTACGTACCAGTTCACCATTTTTGAGGATTTCACCAAGCCAGACAGCGCCGAGTTCGAGGCTGTGAGCCATGAGCAGCATATTCTGAAGCGCCGCGCCAATGCTCATGATATCTTTCTCGCGGTGATAGAGGGCATCGTTGTCTAGGAACACGCCTATTATAACCGGAGCTTCTTCGATGATGCGATGGTACTTGGTCAATTCGGCAATTTTCAGCTTAAGATTTTGGTCTCTGATGACCGTGAAACGCCAGGGTTGATTGTTGAGTCCCGAAGGGGCCCAACGACCAGCCTCAAGAATGGTATCAATTAGCTCTTCTGTGAGGGGCCGATCGGCAAAATGGCGGACACTGTGCCTTTCAGTAATCAGTTGTTGCTGCTGGTTAATCCAGTGCTCTTCACGGCTCATGGAAATATTCTAGCTGACATGAGCATTTCTGTCAAGTTCCAGTTGGTAACTGATGCCAAATCTGCAGCTTGACATTCTTGGCAGATAGGCATATTCATTGAAAAATTATGAAGGAGTAAAGGTTGAAGTCATCCCTGTCGCCACTGGCCCATCGTCTGCGTCCCCAAAGCCTTAAAGAGTTTGTCGGACAGTACCATTTGCTCAGTGATGATGGTTTTATAGCGCGAATGTTGAGTCAGGGTCACCTCGATTCAATGATTTTCTGGGGGCCTCCAGGTTGCGGCAAGACGACCCTGGCAATCCTCTTGGCCGGTGCGGTTGAGGCCGATTTCCACAAGCTTTCGGCGGTTACCGCCGGGGTTGCCGATATTCGTAAAATTGCCAAGCTGGGTCGTGAAAATCAAGGGAGCGGTCGACGTACGGTTCTTTTTCTTGATGAAATTCACCGTTTCAACAAGGCCCAGCAGGATTTTCTGCTGGCTCCCGTAGAGGAGGGTTGTCTCATCTTGCTCGGGGCGACAACCGAAAATCCCTCTTTTTCGATAATCACGCCTCTGCTCTCCCGGGCCCGGGTTGCGGTTCTTGAGGTTTTGGCTGATGATGATATCAAACTTTTGCTCGCCAAAGCGGTGGTTCGATTGGCTCTTGATTACGAGCGTAATTTCAAAGTTGCCCCCGAGGTTTTGACGGTGATTGCCCAATTTGCTCAGGGTGATGCCCGGCGGGCTTTGAATTTACTGGAGATGGCGTTTATAAACTTTGTCCCTGATCAGGGAGACGAGTTGACGGTTGCGGCCCTGGCCCCTCTGCTGAGCGGTCGTGAGTTGGCCTATGATCGGGATGGAGAGGAGCATTTCAACCAGATTTCGGCCTTTATTAAAAGTATGCGGGCCGGTGATCCGGATGCCACCCTTTATTGGTTGGGGCGGATGTTGAAATCCGGAGAGGAGCCGCTTTACTGTGCCCGGCGGATGATCCGTTTTGCCAGTGAAGATATCGGAAACGCCGCACCACAGGCTCTGCAGCTGGCTATTAATGCCCGCCAGGCTTTTGAAACCCTGGGCTCACCGGAGGGCGAGCTGGCCCTCTACCAGGCGGCGGTATATCTGGCGACGGCCCCGAAAAGTGATGCCGTTTATCTGGCCATGAAAAGAGTAGCTAAAGAGATCAAAACTACTGGTAATCAGCCGGTTCCCCTTCAGGTTCGTAACGCTCCGACCGGTTTAATGAAAGAGCTTGGTTATGGTCGCGACTATGTTAACCCGCATCGTGATGTCATGAACCCTGCGTTGATTGAAGCCTTGCCGGAAAAGCTTTCTGAGTTATCTTTTTATCGGCCGACAGGTAATGGCTATGAGGTTACAATTCGTCAACGGCTGGCCGAAAGAGAGGGGTTGCGTCGGCAACGTTTATCCGGGGCAGGTGCCGATGGTGGGGATGAGTGAGTTAGAAAAGAAGCTTAAAACCTTGCCTGATCATCCCGGGGTCTATCTGATGTTGTCCGGCGCTGGCCGAATACTTTATATCGGTAAGGCGATTTCACTACGCAAAAGAGTGGGTTCCTATTTCAGTGGCCGGCCGGATCGGGCTAAAACCGCACTTTTACTGACTCAGGTGCGTGATGTCGAGGTGATTCTTACCGGCAGTGAGATAGAAGCCCTGCTGCTGGAAAATAATCTCATCAAAAAACATCGCCCGCCCTTTAATGTTGATCTGAAAGATGATAAGAACTATCCTTACGTGCGTCTCGATCGCAGTCAGACATTTCCCCGTTTCGAGGTTGTCCGGCGGCGGCGGGCTGATGGGGCTCGTTATTTTGGTCCTTTTCCAGCGGTCAGTGCTCTGCGGACAACTTTAGGGTTACTGAATAAGCATTTTCGGTTGAGGCGTTGTCGAGGGGCGCGTTTCGTTAATCGGGTGCGTCCCTGTCTTAACTATCAGATGAATCTCTGTGTTGCTCCCTGTTGTGAAAAGGTGAGTCCGGCTGCGTATCGGCGTTCAATTAGCTCGGCGGCCCTGATTCTCGGCGGTCGTGGCCGACCGGTCTTGAAAAGCCTTGAACGGCGCATGCGAAAAGCGGCCGAAGGGCTTGATTTTGAGACGGCGGCCGGGTTGCGGGATGCGCTGGTAGATCTTCGTCGGGTGCTGGAAAATCAGACCATTGATGCCGGGCGTAACGAGGATCTTGATGTCTTGGGAGTTGCTTCTCAATCTGATGGGGCCAGTGTCCTCTACCTTTTGACCATCCGGCGGGGGAATGTGGTTGGCGGTCGGCCCTTCTCTTTTTTCGAATATGGCGGCCGTCGTGAAGAGTTGCCGGGTGCCTTTCTGCAGGGTCATTACAGTGATGCCGGAGAGGGTGATCGACCTCCCCCAGTGATCGTTGTGCCGGAACTTGGCGAGGTGTCGGAAGCTCTTGAGTCCTGGCTCAGCGGGATTCGGGGTTCTCGGGTCCAGCTTCTAGTTCCAGGTCGGGGCCGTCGGCTACGACTGTTGCGTCTGGCCCAAAAAAATGCGGAGGACTATCTTGTTCGGCAGGTTGGGGCCGCAGTTTTTCCCGGTCAGGCTCTGCAGGAGCTGGCCCGAGTTTGTAAATTTAAAGTTTTGCCGGAAGTGATTGAGGGGGTAGATATCTCCAATCTTCAGGAAGCTTGCGTGGTTGCTTCTCTGGTTTGTTTTCGTGCCGGCCAAGCGAGCAAGAGTGAATATCGCCAATATCGTCTAGATGATGTTGGACCCGATGATGTTGCTCGTATGGCCGAGGTTATAAGGCGTCGTTTTAGTGGTGAAAATTGTCGGCCGCAGCCCGATCTCTTGCTTCTTGATGGTGGTCGTCCCCAGCTTGAGGTGGTCGGCCGGGTTTTGCGGGAGCTGGATATTGAAGTGCCGTTGGTGGCTGTCGCTAAAGGTCGAGATGGAGATGGTCGTAAAGATCATCAGGTGCCGGATCGTTTCTACCAACCCGGCTGCAAGGATGCCTTGGTTTTGTCAGTTCGTTCTCCGGGCGCTCGACTTTTGCTGCAAGTCCGCGACGAAGCTCATCGTTTTGCTGTTAACTACCATCGTCTGGTACGGAAACGGGAGCGCGAGACCGGGTTGCTTGAAATTGAAGGGATCGGCAAAAAACGGGCGCTCAGGTTGTTGCAGGTGTTTGGCAGTCTGGAAAAGATTCTTCCGGCAAGTCCTGAAGATCTGGTTGAAAAGGCGAACCTGCCTTTCCCGGTGGCGTGTAAGGTGTGTGATTTCCTCCGCCATCATTGTTAAATGATGGCTTTTTTGCTGAAGAGGTTTTTAAGCTAGAAATATATTTTGAATAGGAGAAAAAGTATGGCAAGAAAAATAATGGTTACCGGAGCCTGTAGCAAGCTTGGTCGGCCAGTCGTGCAACTGCTTGAAATGCAGGCTGATACTGAGATTGTTGCCTTGGGTCAGGATGAACTTGATATCCTGGATGATGAGTTGGTGCTCTCGACAGTTGAGCGTTTGCAGCCCTCAACAATCATTAATTGTGCCGGTTTTAATGATGTTGCCGCAGCCGAACACAAGTTGGCAACTAAGCTTTCAGTCAATACCCGGGGGCTCTGTAATCTGGCTCGGGCGGCGGCAAAATTTCGGGTCTATCTCTGTTCTTTCAGCAGCAAGTATGTCTTTAATGGCAAAAACAGTGAGCCTTACGATGAAGAAGAAAAGATGTGGCCGCTTAATCAGTACGGTAATTCCAAACAGGGCGGTGAAGAGATGGTCAAAAACCTGCTTGAGAACTATCTTATTATCCGTAGTGATCTTCTTTATGGAACTGGAGGTAATGATTGGGTCAATCGAATCAGGGAGGAGTTGAAAGCCGGTCGTATCTTGGCGGTCAGCAATGATTTTTTTATAGCACCGACCTATATTGGTGATCTGGCCGCGGCGATGGTGGCCCTTAGCTCTGAGCGGGCGGCCGGGGTCTATCACTATACCAATGATGCCGGTAATGGTGTCAGCTGTTACGAGTTTGCTCGGGCGGTGGCCGAACGTGATGGTCTTGACAGCTCTCTTTTGCAGGCGACCCCGATGACTGAGATCGATTTTGGTTACCCATTAAATCTGCCGGAACGTGCTATTCTGGGGCTGGAAAAATTTAAAAAGATGTTCCCATCTTTGGTTCGTCCCTGGCAAGAAGCCTTGGCTTCCTATATGGGTTGATGGTTTAGTGACCGTTACATCTAATTTTGGGGGATGCTCTTTCAGGTTCTGTCCTGACTGTCTGGAAAACGCAGTAATGTTCGTTTTTGGTTACCCCGGGTTAGAGAAATTAGTATATTTCAGGGCGGCGATCATTGAAACAATCGATGGTTTGGCGTACCTCTTTGACTTTGGTGAAGTTGATTGTGGTGCTAAAAGCACCTTGGCGTTGCGGGGCTCTTAAGGTGGTTTCACCCCAGGGGTCAAAGATAGCGGAATTTCCGGGATAGTGATGTTCGCAGCCTTGGCCGATGCGGTTGCAGGCTGCTATAAAGAGTTGATTCTCGATGGCCCGCGCTTTGAGCAGGGTGCGCCAGTGGGCCGTGCGGGGTCGTGGCCATTGGGCACAGACCAGTAGAAGTTGGGCTCCCTGTAGGGCCAGGGTGCGGCTGAGTTCGGGAAAGCGGATGTCGTAACAGGTCATCAAACCGACCGGGTGGCCGCAAATTTCGATAAGGCATGGTTTTTGGCCGGCAGAAAAGTAGCGTTCTTCATCCATCAGGGAAAACAGGTGGATTTTTCGGTACGCAGCGAGACACTTACCTTTGGGGGTTATGAGGAAGAAGGTGTTGTAGAAATTTCCATTATTAGATTCGACCAGGCTGCCGCCAATGTATGAGTCTTTCGTTTCGGCGATTTTTGCCATCTGTTCAAGCATGGCGGGGGTTGTGGCTGCCAGTTGGGTGAAGCGTTCGTAGTCGTAGCCGCTGCTCCAGAGTTCCGGCAGGAGAATGATGTCCGACGATTTATTGACCGGTTCTAAAAGTTTTTCGACCCGGGCCAGATTCTTTTCCGGGCAGCCCAAGCTGACGTTCATCTGGACTAGGGTTATGGTGATCTGCTCTTTGTTCATGTCGGAGGACTCTTTGTT
>CAZUXG010000065.1:8517-11336 GCA_964623985.1 uncultured Thermodesulfobacteriota bacterium
CTCTTTGTTCATGTCGGAGGACTCTTTGTTAAGGTTGCGGGTAATTTATTTTTACCCCTTTCCTTGGAGCCGGAATCTTTGCATTGGCGAGTCAGTATACTATTATATAATAATGTAAGGCAAGCTTGAGGAATTGAGAAGAGGAGGGGAGCTATGAAGGTTAAGGTTTATCGTAAATTTGTTAATACCAGTAATCGTTTGCGGGTGTTGTTGCGACCCCTGAGTGCTGTCGATCAGGATGCTGTCAGCGAAATGTTTTGTCAGCAGGCCAGTGATGAAGATGTTCGTTTCTTGAAAGAGGATATCCGTGATCCGGAGTTGATCGCCAGGTGGTTTGCCAATCTTGATTATGAACGGGTGTTGCCCTTGCTGGCTTTGCATGGAGATCGCTTGGTTGGCGATGCGACCTTGCATAGGCGCAGTGGCGCCGGTCGGCATATTGGGGAGTTGCGAATCTATCTGACGAAAGAATTTCGTGGAGTTGGCTTGGGGATGCAGTTGCTTGAGGAGCTCATTGAAATCGGTCGTGAGATGGGTTTGCATATGCTGGTTGCCGAAGTGGTTTCGGCCGAACTTGCCGTAGTCAAGGCTTTTCGTAAGCTCGGATTTGTGCGGCATGCCGAGATCGATGATTATTTTATGGGTGCTGATGGTGTACTGTACGATGTTTCCTTGATGGTGCTGCCGCTTAGCGCCCGGAAAGAGTATCTTTTCTAAATTTCGGAAGGGAATTTAGAAAAAGGGGTTCGTTTTAGATGAAAACTTCTGATACACAAGAGTTGCGGGAACTTTTATCACGGGCTTTGGCCCGAAATATGGAAGATCTGATTGAGGCGACTGTGGTTGCCGTGCGCGCCAAGATCATTGAGTGTGAGGAACGGCCGGCGGCCGAACTGGCAGCCAGTGTGCGGCTTTGTTATCACGCCTATCTCGATTTTCTGACAACCGGCTCCTTTGCCTCATTAACCGACTATATTAGCCAAATGGCTCAGCGCCGTAGTGATGAGCAGGTGCGCATCTCAGCGGTTCAGGAGGTTTTCCTGACTTTCAGGGAAGTTGTGATGCCGGTCTTGCAGGCTGAGTTTGAAGGTGATTATGAACAAATTATTGCCGCTTTTAATTCGATACTGGAGGTTGAGAGTCAGGCCTTGAGAGTCTCCGCTGATATTTATCAAGATGTTTTTACGGCCCGCTTGTGTCAGGCCAATGCCTTGTTGGCGGAGAAAAACCGCGATCTTGAAAGTCTGTCGAGCAACCTTGATCGCAAAGTCAGTGAAACTACTTTGGCTCTGCAGCAGAGCCGTGATTTTAGGGAGGAGATTTTAGAGAGTCTGGTATCCGGGATTATCGTTGTTGACTGTGATATGACCATCAAGATGTTTAGCCATTCAATGGAGCGGCTCAGCGACTTGCGCCGAGAAGATGTTCTGGGTTGTCAGGTTAATCAAGTATTTGCTTCGCGAATCGAGATTCCATTCTCTTTTTTTCAGCGTCAAATGGAGGAGCGGGGAGTAGTAGAAGGGGTTAAGCTTCGTATTGAAAAAGATGATGGCCGGGCCGCCTACCGCCATGTCAGGGTGGAAGCCTGGCGAGAACGCGGCGGTAATCTGCAAGGTTACATTATTATAATAGATGATATTACCGAACAGGAGTGTCTTCAGCACTCACTCTCCTGCTATGTCAGTCCGGCGGTGGCTGAAGGTGTGGTGATCCGCGGGGAGCCGTTACGGTTGACCGGACAACGCATGGAGGTGGTAGTGCTTTTCGCCGACCTTCGTGGTTTTTCAACTTCGGCACAGGGGCTCGAGCCGGAGTTAGTGGTTGATCTGCTGAACTCCTACCTTGGGGTGATGGTTGATGTTATCCTGCGTTTTTCCGGTACACTAGACAAGTTTATTGGTGATGGAGTGATGGCTCTTTTCGGAGCCCCGGCTCCGTTGCCAGATGCAGCTGAAAAAGCAGTTGGTTGTGCGGTTGAGATGCAGGAGGAGGTCGGTCGTCTCAATCGTCAGCGTCACCGTGATGGAGAACCGCATCTCCACCTCGGGATTGGAGTTAGTCTTGGGGAGGCCATCGTCGGCAATATCGGTTCTCCCGTGCGGATGGATTTTACCGCGATCGGGGAGACGGTGAATCTTGCCGCCCGTTTGCAGGAGACCTCGCGCGGGGGCGAAATTTTAGTTGATGAAAAGGTCTACCAGGAGGTGCGAGATCATTTTCAGATTCGGGCTCTAGCTCCGGGAGTGGTTAAGGGTGTCGGCGGCCGGGTGTCTATCTATGTTGTTGGGGGCTATAAGTTTTGATGGTCTTTAGGGCTGCATTGCAACGTTATGTGTGCCTTGTTACTTCCTGAAAAAGTTTTTATGAAATATTCATGAGAAAGCGCTTGACAAAAAAAAGAGGCGGGGTTATAAAGCGCCTCCTTCGTAACTGAGAGGCTTTTTGGCCGCACTCGAAACGATGGAAAAGTTCTCTGAAAAAAAAGAAAATATTCTACTCTGGAGATGAAGAAAGCTCTTGACAAAGATGTGACTCGAGCGTATAAGGCGCTCTCCTCTGATCGACGGAAATCGTGATCAAGGGGAACGCATCAAGTCGAGAGATTGGAAACTCCGGCAGAAAAATATACTTGACAGGAATCAGTAAACAGGATATCTTGTCCGTCCCTTTTGCAAAGTAGCTTATTTGCTGGGGGTTGAAAATCGATCTTTGAAAACTGAATAGGATTAATTGTACAGCTGTTTCGAGCAGATACACAATGCTACAAAAAACGCAAAGATTTGCGTTGAGTTATACAGGTTAAACTGAAGAGTTTGATC
>CAZUXG010000066.1:0-11200 GCA_964623985.1 uncultured Thermodesulfobacteriota bacterium
TGGGTAATGTCGCCCGCCTCAATCTTGATGTCGGCAAACTTAATCTCCATGGCGGGGCTATCGCATTAGGCCACCCCACCGGCTGCAGCGGGGCCCGGATAATGGTGACCCTCTATAACGTTCTGAAACGGCTTGATAAGGAGTTCGGCGTGGCTTCGATTTGCGGCGGCGGCGGTGCGACTATGGCGGTTATCATCAAGCGTGAGAATTAGTGTAAAGGAGAGAAACTATGATCGATTTAAAAGATAAGGTAGCGATTGTTACCGGCGGCAGCCGGGGCATTGGTGCCGAGATCGCCAAGCTTCTGGGATCATTGGGGGCCAAGGTTGCGGTCAACTATAATCGCAGCGCCGAGCAGGCTGAAGCTTTAGTGGCGGAGATCAAAGCTCTGGGCAGTGATGCCATGGCTTGCCAGGCCGATGTTTCAAGCCTGCCCGATGCTGAAGCCCTGGTCGCGGAGGCCAAAGAAAAGTGGGGTTCAGTTCACATTCTGGTCACCAGTGCCGGCATGAATTGGGACGCTACCATCTGGAAGATGACGGCCGAGCAGTGGCAGAAGGTTATTGATGTTGATTTGACCGGTACCTTCAACTATATTCGCGCTTGTGCCCCGATCTTTCGTGAACAGAAATGGGGTCGGATCATTACGATTACTTCAATCAACGGCCTGCGCGGTAAATTTGGTCAGACCAACTACTCAGCTGCCAAAGGCGGGGTTCTCGGCTTGACCAAAGCCGCCGCCAAAGACCTGGGTAAATATCTGGTTACCTCAAACTCGGTGGCCCCGGGGTTTATTTTGACCGAGATGGGCGAGGCGATGCCCGATGAATTTAAACAGATTGCGATTAACGAAGGGGTCTTGAAAAAAGCCGGTAAGCCCGAAGATGTTGCTAACCTGGTTGCTTTCTTAGCCTCCGATGCCGCCGGCCATATCACCGGTGAAGTTATCAAGGTCGACGGTGGCCAATATATTTAATGGCTTCGAAAAATGTCCACCTGCTTCGTTCCCCTTCAACCTTCGTCACTGCGGCGTACTATGTGTACGCCTCATTCCTCAGGTTTCGCGCCCTGAGCGAAGCGAGGAAGTGCTCTTGGGGTAGGCGCCTCGTATCTGAACATTTTTCTTTGCCAATACATTTAATGGAGAAATAAAAATGTCTGATTACAAATTTATTATCTATGAAGAAAAAGATGGGGCGGCTTATCTGACGATTAACCGGCCACCGCTGAACTGGCTCGATATTGCCACTATGGAAGAGATGAACTGCGCTCTGGATGGGGTTTTGGCCGCTGGTCCGGAACTCAAAATTCTGGTCATTAAAGCCGCAGGTGAGAAAGCTTTTTCGGTTGGTGTCGATGTTGGCGACCATACTGAAGATAAAGTCGGTCATATGATCGAGGCTTTTCATGGTATTTTTCGTCGTCTGGATCGTCTCGAAATTCCGACTCTGGCTGCGGTGCACGGCGCGGTTCTTGGTGGTGGTTGTGAAGTGGCCCTGTTTTGCGATATGGTTTTGGCGGCTGAAAATATCAAGATTGGTCAGCCCGAGATCAAGCTGGCGGTTTTTCCACCGATCGCGGTTGCAGCTCTGCCAACTATTGTGGGACCCAAAAAAGCTTTTGAGATGGTGCTTGGTGGTGAAGCTCTACGGGCTGATGCGGCTTTGGCTTGCGGTCTTGTCAACAAAGTTGTGGGGTTGGACGTTTTCGAGGCGGAACTCGAAAAATTTGTTGCTATATTTACAGCCCTGAGTGGTTCGGCTCTGAGGTCAACCAAACGGGCGCTAAAAGCGGCTTCCGGTAAACCTTTTGCCGCGGCACTGGAAACGGTTGAAGGTGCCTATCTTAATGATTGTATGCGAAACGCTGATGCCCGTGAAGGTCTCAACTCTTTTTTGGAAAAGCGCAAACCGGTTTGGACTAATAAATAAGGAGAAAAAAATGTCTGGAAGCCCTGCAAAAATTAAAACCTGGCAGATGGTTAAACCGGGTGAGTTGCAACTGACTGAAGTTGATATGCCGCCGATTAATGAAGGTGAAGTCTGTGTCAAGATTGCGGGCTGCGGTATTTGCCATACCGATCTTGGTTTCTTTTACAACGGTGTCCCAACGGTTTGTAAGCCGCCTTTGACCCTGGGTCACGAAATCAGCGGCACGGTTATTGGTGGTGATGCCGAGATGCTTGGCAAAGAGGTGATTATTCCGGCTGTCATGCCTTGTAATGAGTGCCCTATCTGTAAGGCCGGGCGTGGTAATCGTTGCCTGAAACAGAAAATGCCGGGCAACAGCATCGGCATGTATGGCGGGTTTTCCAGCCATATCGTGGTGCCGACCGTAGGTCTTTGTGTTATCGATAATCGTGGCAAGCGGCCTTTGTCGCATTATGCGGTTATCGCCGATGCCGCGACGACTCCCTACCAGGCCGCGATTCGGGCCGAGCTCGATAAACCCTATTTCCCCGATGGTGACCTGGTTATGGTGACTGGGGCCGGTGGTGGGGTTGGTGCTTACATGGTGCAGATTGCTAAAGCCATGGGTGCTCGAGTTGTGATTGCGATTGATATCGATGATGAAAAACTTGAGCGAGCCTTGAAATATGGGGCTGACCTGACGATCAATCCGATGGGTAAATCCAGCAAAGAGGTTAAAGGTCTAATCAAAGTTTACTGTAAAGAGCAGGGCGTGCCGCACAACTATGGCTGGAAGATCTTTGAGTGCTCCGGTAGCAAACCGGGACAGGCGTTGGCTCTCGATCTACTCTCGTTTATCGGCAAACTGATGGTGGTTGGTTTCTCAATGGCCAAGCATGAGTATATGATCTCAAAACTGATGGCTTTTGATGCCGAGATGATCGGGACTTGGGGTTGCCATCCTAAATATTATCCGCCGGTTCTTGATATGGTTCAGAGCGGCAAAATCGAGATCGACGCTTTCTTGGAAACCCGGCCGATGAGTTCTATCAAGGAGTCCTTTGCCGAAGTTCACGCCAAACCGATCAGCCGCCGGATTGTTCTGGTGCCGGATTTCGATTAGTCGGCAGGGTTTTACTACCGACTGCTGACTACAGACTAATAATTAAGGAGAAAGAGATGTCTTTAGATTGGATACCGAGAGAGAATGAACCGAAAAACCACTATCTTTGGGAAGCTGATCATTTTGGTGGGGAAGGTGATGCACCATGTACAATTTATGAGAAACGTCCGGTTGTCGACCCTGATGGAAACGTTGTAGAAGGGATCTATACCGGTTGGATTATTCTCAATAATCCAAAACAGTATAACTCCTATACGACTGAGATGGTCAAAGGTGTAATCGCCGGTTTCCAGCGGGCTTCAGCCGACCGCCAAGTAGTTGCGGCCGTTTTTACCGCAGTCGGCGACAAGTCGTTTTGTACTGGTGGCAATACTAAGGAGTATGCCGAGTACTACTCCAAACGTCCTCAGGAGTATGGCGACTATATGGATCTTTTTAATGGTATGGTCGATGCAATTTTAAATTGTAAGAAACCGACCATCTGCCGAATTAACGGTATGCGTGTCGGTGGTGGTCAGGAAATCGGTATGGCGACCGATTTGTCGATCTCTTCCGATCTGGCGATCCTCGGTCAGGCCGGGCCTAAACATGGTTCAGCCCCGGATGGCGGATCGACCGATTTTCTACCTTGGTACTTAGGGATTGAGGAAGCGATGTGGAGTTGTGTCTCATGTGAGATGTGGAGCGCCTATAAAATGAAACGCTTAGGTTTGCTTTCCAAAGTTGTTCCGGTTATCAAGGATGGTGAGCGATGGGTCCGTAATCCTTTGATTGAAACCGAAAAATGGGTCGCTGATGGCGACATCGTTTACGGCGAATTCAAAACCGGGGCGGAAGCCAAAGCGGCGCGCAATTATGTTCGTTCGGCGACTATTGATCTCGCCAAGCTCGATGAAGCCGTTGACGAGATTATTTGGAAGTTTACCAACCTGATGCCCCATTGCCTGATGAAGTCGGTTGACGGGATTCGCGCCAAGAAGAAATTTTTCTGGGATCAAGCCAAACTGCCCAACCGGCACTGGCTTGCCGTCAATATGAATTATGAAGCTTTTATGGGCTTTAATGCCTTCAACACGAAAAAAATTACCGGTCAGGATACGATCGATTTCATCAAATATCGGCAACTGGTGGGTGAAGGACAAGAGATTGGTGCGGCTCTCTACGAGCAGGTTTTCGGTAAACCGCAGGAATAGTATTTTTATAACAGGGCAACTGGGTTAGCTTAAGGGCGGGATGACAACATTCCGCCCTTTTTGTTTTGACTTTGTTTTGCGACTTGTGTACCTTCCACCCTCCACTGACCACTTTCAAGGATAACTTATGTCAAAACTTCTATGTCTGATTGATACCAGCGCGATGGTCTATCGCGCCTTTCATGCGATCCGGCCCTTGACGACCTCGACCGGTCAACCGACCAATGCGTTGTTTGGTTTCTGTCAGATGCTTATGAAGGTTCTTGATGATTTTCGCCCGACTCATGTCGCGGCGGCCCTCGATTTGCCGGGGAAGACCTGGCGACATCAGGTCTTCCCTGCCTATAAAGCGCAGCGGCCGCCAATGGATCCGGAGTTGGCGGCGCAATTTCCTTTTGTGCCTCGTCTCCTTGAGGCTTTTGCACTGCCGGCGGTGGGGGTTGAGGGTTTTGAAGCCGATGATGTTATTGCCACTTTAACTCGTCGTGGGCGGGCAGCCGGTTATGAAGTGCTGATTATCTCGGGCGATAAAGATCTTATGAGCCTGGTCGGTGACAAGGTTGTGATGTTTGATACCATGAAGAATAAACGTTACGATTTAGCTGCTGTTGCCGAGCGCCATGGTGTGACCGGAGAGCGTTTACTTGATCTTCTTGCCTTGGCCGGAGATGTGTCTGACAATATTCCGGGGGTGCCGGGAATTGGCCCGAAAACAGCACTCAAATTATTAGCTGAGTTTGGTGATTTGGATACTCTCCTTCGGGAGAGTGAGCGAATAGAGCGCAAAAGTTGGCGTGAAAAGATGTTGCTCTACAAAGCTGAGGCGGCATTTTCCCGGCGCTTGGTGACCTTGTCTGATGAGGTTAAAATTAATTTTACTATAGATGATCTTTTATGCCGAGAACCGGATCGCGCCGCCTTGAGAGAACTTTTTGGAGAACTCGAATTTCATGCCTTAAATCGTAAAATGACTCCACAGCAGACGGTTACCCGTAATGGGTATCGGCTGATTGATACCCCAGATAAGTTTGCCGCACTTCTTGAAGAGCTTGCCGGGGTGCAGGAGCTCGCGGTCGACACTGAAACTACCTCTGTTGATCCGATGAGTGCCGAGTTGGTCGGGATCTCCCTGGCCTGGACGGAAAATGCTGCTGTCTATATCCCGGTTGGGCATGACGGTGATGTGACTCAGCTCGATAAAGAGATGGTTTTGTCGAAATTGCGGCCTTTTCTGGGTGACGATAAAGTTAAAAAATGGGGCCAGAACATCAAGTATGATGCCATTGTTTTGAAACGGGCTGGCTTAGAGCTTGGCAGTTTAGATTTTGATTCGATGGTGGCTTCTTACCTGCTTAACCCGACCCGCCATCGGCATGGTCTCGATGCGTTGGCGCTGGAATATCTCGGTCATACCCCGATTACTTTCAAAGAGGTGGTTGGCTCGGGTCGCAATCAGGTAACCATCGATAAGATTGCGCCGGAGAAAGTCTCCGATTATGCCTGTGAAGATGCTCAGTTGGCTTTTCTTCTCGCCAAGCTTTTGGCACCAAAACTGAAAGATGATGATCTCGACGAACTTTTTAAAAAGATTGAGCGGCCTCTGATTGAGGTTTTGATGCGGGTCGAGATGAACGGGGTCTATCTTGATGTCGAACTTCTCAAAAAGACGGCTATTGATTATGAACAGCGTCTGCAAACGATGGCGGCTGAGGTTTATGTATTGGCCGGATGTGAATTTAATATCAATTCACCTAAACAGTTAGCGGGGGTTCTTTTTGAACGTCTGCAGCTGCCGGTTTTGAAAAAGACCAAAAGCGGGCCCTCGACCGCCGTTGAGGTTCTGGATCGTTTGGCTGAAGAGCATCCTCTGCCGGCAAAAATCCTTGAGTATCGTTCTTTGTCCAAACTGGTTTCAACCTATCTTGTGGCTTTGCCTCGACTTGTTAATCGGCAAACCGGCCGGGTTCATACTTCCTATAATCAGGCCGTGACGGCGACTGGCCGTCTTTCATCTTCCGATCCCAACCTGCAGAATATTCCGATCCGCGGGGTTGACGGTGCAGTTATTAGGCAGGCCTTTATCGGGGCCCGAGAAAATTTGATTCTAGCGGCCGATTACTCGCAGATCGAGTTACGCATTCTGGCCCATTTTTCCGGTGATCCGGCTTTGGTTGAGGCCTTCAAAAAAGGGGATGATATCCATACCCGAACGGCATCGGAAGTTTTTCAGGTTCTGCCGATGATGGTCAGTCCGGAAATGCGCCGCCAGGCTAAGGCGATCAATTTCGGTCTGATCTACGGTATGGGTGCCCATAAGCTGGCCCAAGAGCTTGATATTGACAGAAAAACCGCAAAGGCCTATATAGAGGGCTATTTTATCGCCTACGCCGGGGTTAAGAAGTATTTCTCAAAGGTTGTGGAAGAGGCGAAACGTTTAGAGTATGTGACGACTCTGTTTAAACGACGTCGCTATCTTCCCGAGATCAACAGCAAAAATCATAACTTAAAAGAGATGGCTCGGCGTACAGCTTTGAATACCCCGATTCAGGGGACGGCGGCAGATTTGATCAAACTGGCCATGGTTGTCATCGATCAACGTCTGCGTGAGCGGGGCTTTCAAAGCAAGATGATCATGCAGGTCCACGATGAGTTGGTTTTTGAAGTACCCCCGGATGAGGTTGATGACCTGACTATTATGGTCAGGAAAGAGATGGCCGAGGTCTACCCTCTGAAAGTGCCGCTCGTGGTCGATGTCGGGGTTGGCAAAAATTGGCTGGAGGCGCATTAAGTTAAATTCTATGACTTCATTTCAGGACACCCTCGATTATCTTTATGGGCTCGAGCATTTTGGCATCAGTCTCGGGTTGGAGAATATTAAGGAACTCTGCACAGCTTGTGGCAACCCCCAGGAAAAGCTGCGTATCGTTCATGTTGCCGGCAGTAACGGCAAAGGTTCAACCATCGCCGTTTTACGGCAGGTGCTCCGCCGACACGGTCTTTCCGTGGGGGTCTACAGCTCACCTCACCTGCGGCACTTTTCTGAGCGGATTGTCATTAATGAGACCCCGATCAGTGAAGCAGAGATTGTTGCTTTGACCCGCAAACTTCGTCCCGTTGTTGAAAAGATTCCCCGCATTGTTACCTTTTTCGATTTTACCACTTGTTTGGCGCTGCTCTATTTTGCTCGGCAGCCTCCCGATATTATCCTGCTTGAAACCGGTCTCGGGGGGCGTCTTGATGCCACCAACGTTGCCCGTAAACCGCTGCTTACGGTGGTTACTAATATCGCTCTTGAACACGAGGATTTCCTAGGTTCGACCTTGCTCAAAGTTGCGGTTGAAAAAGCCGGAATTCTGAAACCGGGAGTGCCCTTGGTATCCGGGGTGAAGCAGGAGAAGCTGCGTGATTTTTTTGCTGAAAGGCAGCGGGAAATGGCGGCGGCCAGTGATTTTCTCGGTCGTGATTTTCGCATCCGGCGGCACCGCGATGGTTCATTTTCCTATTACGGAGCGGAATTTTGTTTTGATCGCCTCAGGCTTAGGATGAGCGGCCGGCATCAGCAGGATAACGCGGCTCTGGCATTGCGGGCTCTTGAGTATCTTTCGCATGAAGGTCTTTTTGAGATAGATGCACAACTGGTGGCCGAGGCTTTATTGAAGGTGCATTGGCCAGGTCGTTTGCAGAAGGTTGGCAGCCAGCCGGATATCTATCTTGATGGGGCCCATAATCCGCACGGGGTCCGTGCCTTGGAGCCGGAGTTGCGGCGCTTGGCGACCGGTCGTCGTCTGGTTTTAATCCTTGGGGTTATGAAAGATAAGCGTATTAAGGAGATGGTTGCCCGTCTTGTTCCTCTGGCGGATGAAGTAATTGTCACGCAAGCCCCTTTGGATCGGGCCTGTTCACCGGAACGTTTGGCCGAAGAGGTCGAAAACCATTGTTCCAAGGTGACCGTGACGGCTTCGGTGGCCGAGGCCTTTGCTTTAGCTCGGAGTCGGACAACGGCTGAAGACCTGATCTTTCTTACCGGATCGCTCTATTGTGTTGGTGAAGCTTTTAACGTTCTTGACCTCCCGGTTTTATAAAGTGAAAGACTATGAAGATTACCGCAATCTACGGCAGCCCTCGGCGTAAGGGAAATACCGCAAAACTTTTGCAATCCGCAATTCTCGGAGCCCGGAGCGCCGGGGCCGAGGTGACTGAGATCGTTCTGCGCGATCTCAAGTTAGAGCCCTGTCTTGAGATTTACGCTTGCCAAAAAGATGGCCATTGTGCCATTAAAGACGATTTTCATGGTTTGGCTGAAACGCTTCTTTCAGCCCAGGCCACGATCTTGGCTTCACCGATTTTTTTCTATGCTGTCAGTGCCCATGTTAAGGCTATGATGGATCGCTGCCAGTCTCTTTGGGTGAAAAAATATTGGCTCGATAAAAAACCTCTGGGCCGTCTCGACAATCACAAGCCCGGCCTTTTTCTGACTGTCGGTGCGACTCATGGGAAACGGCTTTTTGGGGGGGCGGAAATGAGTGTCAAATACTTTTTCGACACCTTTGATACCTCACTCTGGCGAACTTTGGGTTATCGTGGTCTTGATGAGGCCGATGATATTCTTAAGCACCCCGAGTATCTCGCCGAAGCTCGCCAAGCCGGGATTGAGTTGGTCGAAGCGGCACTTTAATTATAAGATATCTAGTGGGTTTCTGTTGCGCTGGGTCAGGGAAATATGCAAAACTTTAGACTTAAAACCAATTCCATAATATTTTGTCTGGTTAGTTTCTCGGTGTTGCTGGCGGGAATTTCGGTTGTTTTTGCTGCAGTTCCGAACCTGCCCGGGGCGAGCGCGGCGGTCGCCAATAAGACGGTTGAGATTGAAGCCCGCTATCTTTACTATGATAAGCAAGCTAACCTCTATCATGCTCAGGGTGAGGTTGTGATTCGCCAGGAGGGGATGGAACTGCAGGCGGACAAGGCCGTTCTCAATCAGGCTTTGAATGAGTTTGAAGCCTGGGGTGACGTCCTCCTGCGTGAGCGAACCGACTATCTGGCCTGCCGTTATCTCAAGTTTAACTATCGCGATCAGATCGGTTCAATCAAAGATGGTCGGATTTTTATTAAAGAAAAAAATTACTACATCACCGGTGAAAATATCGAAAAACTGGGTCCCGACGAGTACGACATCGAGAACGCGACCCTGACGACCTGTGATGCGGAGCGTGCCGCCTGGTTGATCCGCTGTAAAAAGGTGCATATTAAAAAGGGTGGTTACGGGGTTGTTGAAAATGCTGTTTTCGTCGTCAAAAATGTGCCGGTACTGTATCTCCCCAAAGGTGTTTTCCCGGTCAAGACCAAACGTCAAACCGGCTTTCTGCTACCCGGTATCGGTTACTCCGATAAAGAGGGCTTGATTACTAAAAATGTTTTTTTCTGGGCGATCAACCGCTCTCAGGATTTAACCCTCTATCCCGAAACTTACGGTCATCGAGGGATTAAGTTTGGTGCCGAATATCGTTATGTAATTAATGAGCAGGCGCAAGGTGATATCAGAGCTTCCTTTATCAGCGATAAGCTGGTTGAGGGTCATCCCGAAGATTATCCTTATGCCGACAAGGAGCGTTGGGCTTTCGGCGCCCACCACTTTCAGACTTTAAAAGTTGGTACAATTTTAAAAGCCGCGGTCAATTTGGTTAGTGATAATGAGTATCTTGAGGATTTTTCGGATTCTTTTTCGGGGGATTTTATTGGTGATCTTGATAATTCCGACTACAAGAGGGGGACCTACCTGCGTTCACTGGCTGTTGCTACCCATAGTTGGGAGCATTACAGTGTAACGGCTGAAGGCCGTTACTATCAATCCTTGTCACTTAAAAATGATGATGAAGTTCTGCAACTATTGCCGGAAGTAACGCTTGCCGCCCTCAATCAGTCGGTCGCCGGAGCCGATTGGCTCTTCTGGCGTTTACGGGGGGTCTATTCGAATCTTTGGCGTAAGGTTGGGGAACGCGGGCATCGTTTCGATCTCCATCCGGTTATGACCGTGCCGCTTAAATTCGGGGCTTTCGAAGTTATCCCTTTTCTCGAGCTTCAGGAAACCTGGTATCAAACCAATAACTCGGATATTCGCAGTGACGGCAGTGAGTCACGTGAGACGATGGCGGCCGGAGTTGAAATAAAAAGTGTCGCCGAACGGGTTTACGCCTGTGACTGGTTTGGCATGGATCGTTTGCTTCACACCATAGAGCCGACGCTTGGCTATCGTTATGTTCCGGATGTTGACCAAGGTGACTTACCCTTCTATGATGCTGACTATCTGGCGGAGGAGAGCAACGTCACTTGGGCTTTTATCAGTCGTTTGGTTGGTCGTTACCTGCGGGCCGGACAGCTGGATCAGTTTGATTATCATGAGTGGTTGAAATTTCAGATTGGTCAGGCTTACAGTTTTATCGATGTCGCCGACGGGCATCATTTTCTTGAGGATGATCAACACGCTTCAAACTTTTTTAGCCAGCTTGAGTTGCATAGCCGGGGTGGCGGTTTATACATAAAGCTGGAAAATCGTTTTGATCCCTATACCAATGCCAACGAACTGATGACAGCCCTCTTAAGGACTCGTGATCAGCACGGGGATTCTCTCTCGTTTGAGTATCGTTATGAACGGGATTATGCCGAAATTGTTACCGGGGCTTGCCGCCTTCCGCTCTGGAGCTGGCTTGATGTTTACGGTAGCATTCGTTACTCAATCGCCGACAATCTTATATGGGAAACCACCTATGGTTTTAACTACCATCCCCAGTGCTGGTCGATCGACTTTTTGGTTGACGAAGAGCACGACCCCTATGATATCTCCTTTCGCTTTCTTTTAAGTTTCAATGGTTTAGGCGCATGGGGAAGCTATGAGTAGCTTTGTAGTGGTTGGTTGTTAGTTTTCAAGCTGAACAAAAGGATAAGAAAAAATGCATATAACCGTAATCGGTACCGGC
>CAZUXG010000067.1:0-10927 GCA_964623985.1 uncultured Thermodesulfobacteriota bacterium
TTGTAATTATTGGTCGGGACGAGAGGATTTGAACCTCCGACCACCTGAACCCCATTCAGGTACGCTACCAGGCTGCGCTACGTCCCGTTTTCATTTTTCTTTGCTATAGTTGCATATCATGGCCCGTACGGCGAGCAACTCAATCTTCAGTTGAACCAAGCAGTTCTCTTCAGATAGGACTTGGGCCGACGAAACCGACAACTCTTTCAATCTTTTTCTGGTTCCCTCAATTGTATAGCGTTCTTCATGCAAAAGATGCCTTATCTCACAAAGAAGAACGACGTCCTGACGCCGGTAGAGGCGTTGTTTTGTACTGCTTTTTTCAGGTTTTACAAGATCAAACTCTTTTTCCCAATAGCGCAGAACATAGGGCTTGACTCCGACTATGCGGCTCGCCTCACCTATGCGAAAAAAGAGTTTTTCCGGTATCCTCTCTTCTGAGGCCATCTACCTCTCTCAGCAGCCCTTTCACAAGCCGGCTCACAGTCACTGTTATAAATAAACTCAGGGATTAAGGTGTTCCCGCAGAACATTACTGGCCTTAAAACTCAAGACCCGCCGGGCGGATATGGTAATCTCTTCACCGGTTTGTGGATTGCGCCCCCGACGCGGCTTCTTATGCTGGATGTTAAAACTGCCAAAACCGGATATCTTGACATTTTCACCTCGCTCAAGAGTCTCTTTGATAAGATCAAAAATTATCTCAACGATTCGCGCCGCTTCTCTTTTCGAAACTCCGATGCGCTCATAAACCAGCTCTACCATATCGGCTTTCGTCATAGCCTTCATCCTTTTCTTCAGAAACGCTGCACTAATCAGCGTACTTCGCCATGAAATGTATCTTCTATCCCCTTGATTAGTTTGGCAATAATCGCATTTACTTTTTTATCTGTCAAGGTTTTATTCATATCCTGGAAGGTCAGCTTGAAGGCCAAGCTCTTTTTACCGACCGGCAGGGTCTCACCTTGAAAAACATCAAAAACTTCTGCGCCAGTCAACAGTTTATGCTGATTTCTAATATAGTCCAACAACTCTGCTGCCGGCAATGAAGCCTCAAGAAGAAACGCTAAATCCCGGTAAACGGCCGGATAACGGGCCAGTCCCTGATAGGCTATTGAGGTTGCCACCGAAGCCCTTAGTAAGGGTACCAGGGCGATTTCAAAAAGGATTGCCTCCTGATCGAAACCGTAGGTTTCAGCAACCTCATGACGCAACTGACCGACACAGCCAACCGCTTGATTATCAAGCATAATAGCGGCAGCCCGACCCGGAGTCAAGCACTTATAATAATTTTCAGCAACAAAGTTAAGTTCAATGTGTAAATTGGCGGCAAGCTCTTCAAGCAGACCTTTAAGATCAAAGAAATCAACCTCCCCATCAGACACGGAAAAATGATCACGATAGCGCCGACCACAGGCAACTCCAGCCAGAAAAAGCTCTTCGGAAGGGAGCTTTTGCCCGGTCAGATTGTAAAAATTTCGCCCGACCTCAAAAAGCCTTACATCCTTGACGTTAACCCGCAAATTATCCTTGAGATTCGTCAACAAGCCGGGCAGTAGAGAGGTTCGCATAACCCCCATTTCGGAACTTATGGGATTCCGCAGATGAACAAAGTCGTAAAAACGACTTTCACGCACAAACTGCAGGCCGGCGACGGCTTCAGGATCGATAAAACTGTAATTGACCGCTTCATGGTAGCCATAAGCCATGATGGTTTCCCGGAGCCGCCGCAAACCGGCAATCTCGGGCTGATCTATAACTTCCGGACCGGAAACGCAAACTGCAGTAACCGGAACTTGATCATAGCCATAAAGTCGGGCGAGCTCTTCAATCAGGTCAACTTCACGTTCAAGATCAAAACGGAAAGCCGGCGGAATTATGGTAAAGCCGTCATCTTGCTCTTTAACAATCTCAATTTGCAAACGTTCAAGGATATCCTTAACTGCGGCAAAATCGAGTTCCAAACCCAACAGTTTATTAGCCTGAGAGGGCCGAAGAAAGATTTCTGGCATAACCCGAGGCTCAAGATGGATATCGAGAGAGCTTTCGGCCACCTGGCCTTGAGCCAGAGTCTGCAACAATTCGGCCGCCCGGTCTGCGGCTCTCGCCGTGGCCCGGGAATCAACCCCGCGTTCAAAACGGTATGAGGCTTCCGTCCCCAAATTGAGGATCCGAGCCGAACGGCGAATTGAAGCCGGCTGGAAAAAAGCACTTTCGATAAGCACATTTCTGGTTTGCGAATTGATCTCGGAATTAAGCCCGCCCATGATTCCGGCGATGGCTACCGGCCCCTGGCCATCACAGATCATCAGGGTTTCAGGATCGATCTGCCGTTCGATTCCGTCCAGAGTTACAAAACTATTATCTGATCCGGCGCGACGCACTTCGATCCGACGCTCCCCCAATAAATCAAGATCAAAGGCATGCAACGGTTGACCAGTTTCGAGCATCACATAGTTAGTTATGTCAACAACATTGCTGATCGAACGAACTCCGGCGGCCTGCAATCGAGCTTTCAACCACAAAGGTGATTCACCCAGGACAAGCTCTTCAACCACACATCCGACGTAACGGGGACAGAGATCTGGATCTTGAATCCCGATTGTCGCCAAGCCACCTGCAGCTTTAGCAGTGGGATTAAGCTTAATTTCAGGTAATTTAAAGGAACGTTTATAGATTGCCGCCATCTCCCGGGCGACCCCGATGACACTTAAGCAATCGCCGCGATTGGGAGTAATTTCAAGTTCGAGAACCGTATCCTGTAATTTCAGGATTTCAACCACCGGCTCCCCCAAAGGGGAATCGGTCGGCAAAATCATAATTCCGGCTGACTCCTCTTCAAATCCGAGTTCCGCCGCCGAACAAAGCATTCCGAATGAAACAATACCCCGGATTTTGGACTTTTTAATGGCCAAACCGTTGGGCAGACGGGTTCCTACCGGTGCCAGGGCAACCCAGTCTCCAGACTGCATATTGCTGGCCCCACAGACTATTGTGAGTTCCTCTTTACCATCGGAAACCGTACAAAGGGATAATTTATCAGCTTCAGGATGGGGCTTTAAGGCCGTAATCTTAGCGCTAACCACCTGCTCAAGAGCCGCCGGACACAACTGATTGATAGCGGCAACTTCAAGCCCGGCCATAGTCAAACGGGCAGCCGCTTCTTGAGGGTCGATCCCATTGAGATCGACAAAATCGGACATCCAGTTCCAGCTTATGAGCATTTATCTACCAAAATATTTAAAATTGCCGTAGGAAGCGCAGGTCGTTGGCAAAGAAGAGACGAAGATCATCAATCCCGTAGCGGAGCATGGCCAAGCGCTCCACCCCCATACCAAAAGCAAAGCCGGTAAACTCTTCGGGATCGTAGTTGACAAATTTGTAGACGGCCGGATCAACCATGCCACAACCCAAGATCTCAAGCCAACCGGTCTGACCACAGACCCGACAGCCTTTGCCTTTGCACATCACACATTCAATATCAACTTCAGCGCTGGGTTCGGTAAAAGGAAAATAGCTGGGCCGAAAACGAATCCCGGCCGAACTTCCAAAAAAGGCATGCAGAAAAGCGACCAGAACCCCTTTAAGGTCGGCAAAGGTGACTGCCTTATCAACCAGCAGCCCCTCTATCTGGTCAAACATCGGGGTATGGGTAAGATCGGAATCACAGCGATAAACCCGACCGGGGACAATAACCTTAACCGGCGGCTGCTGTTTTTCCATAACCCTCACTTGAACCGGTGAGGTATGAGTACGCAGGACAACATCATCAGAAACATAAAAGGTATCCTGCATCTGACGGGCGGGATGATCCTTGGGAATATTGAGGGCTTCGAAATTGTAGTAATCTAATTCAATCTCCGGCCCTTGGGCAACGCTGAAACCCAAACGCTTAAAGATGGCACAGACATCATCGGTCACCCGGGTTATCGGGTGAGTGCCACCCGCCGGCAGACGCCGTCCCGGCAAAGTCACATCAACAGCCCCTTCAACAATCCGACGCTGTTGTTCAGCCGCCTCCAGAATCCGACGGGCATCCTCCAAAACGGCCAAAATCTGGCCCTTGATCTGGTTGGCAAGTTTACCAAACACCGGCTTCTGCTCAGGCGGCAGATCGGTCAACCCTTTCAATAAAAAGGTCAAAGTCCCTTTACGACCCAGGATATTGACTCGTAAAGTTTCAACCTCGTCAAGAGATGCAGCTTTTCCGATTGACGATTGAGCCTCAGCCAGCAACCCCTGTAAACGGTTTTCCATAAACAATCAAGCAGCTAAAGCGGCGCTGGCGATATTGGCGTACTTCCCGAAAACAGCCGGATCATTAACCGCAATATCGGCCAGGATCTTACGATCAACTTCAACTTTGGCCTGGGTTAAGCCAGCAATAAAACGGCTGTAGGAAAGACCGTGCAAACGGGCTGCGGCATTGATGCGAATAATCCAGAGACGTCGAAAATCACGCTTCCGAACCCGCCGATCACGATAGGCATAGTTTAAGGCCCGATCGACGGTCTCCGTAGCACTGCGAAAGAGTTTACTGCGGCCGCCACGATACCCTTTGGCCATCTTCAATACTTTTTTATGTCTTCTGCGGGCTTTAACCCCACCTTTTACTCTTGGCATTTCTCATAGCTCCTGATTCAAGATCTGCAGATCTACAAACCTGATTAAACTCTTCTTTTTAAAGATAGGGCAGCATCCGGCTAATACCGCGCTGATTTGCACTGTCGACCAGCGTCGCTTTACGAAGATTACGCTTTCTTTTACGACTTTTACAATTCAGCAGATGGCTGGCATAGGCTTTCCGACGCATAACTTTACCGGTTCCAGTCACCTTAAAGCGCTTCTTGGCACCACTGTTCGATTTCATTTTTGGCATAATATTTCTACTCCTTAGGATTATATATTCAATCTATTTTGCTTTTTTAACGGGCCCCAGTATCATCATCAACTGGCGTCCCTCACGCTTGGCATGCTGTTCAACAACACCATACTCCTTGACTCGTTCGGCCACCTTGATCAACAGGTCATAGCCCTGATCGGTATAGGCCATTTCCCGACCCCGAAAACGAATGGTCACCTTGACCTTATCACCAGATTCAAGGAAACGCACAATGTTCCTGATCTTGACCTCAAGATCATGAACATCAGTCCCGGGCCGCATTTTGATCTCCTTGACCTGGATTACGGTCTGCTTTTTCTTAGCTTCCTGAGCCCTTTTACTCTCCTGATATTTAAATTTCCCATAATCCATCACCTTACAGACCGGAGGACTGGCATGAGGAGAAACCTCAACCAAATCAAGTCCCCGCTCTTCTGCATAGACCAAAGCCTCTTGGGTGTCGATAACTCCGATCTGTTCTCCGGCATCACCAATGAGTCTGACTTGGGAAATCCTTATCTGACGATTGACTCTTACTTTTTCAGTAGCTATGGGAACCTCCTAAAACTACTTTCAGCTCATCTTTTAAATGAAAAATAAAGTGCTCAACACTCATCAACTCAAGAGTTTCACCCTGCTTTCGCAAGCGTGGGGACACGGTCCCAGATGAGACCTCCTGATCACCAATAACCAACATATAAGGTATCTTTTCGAGCTGGGCCTCACGAATTTTTTTACCCAGTTTTTCATTGCGCAGATCGGTTTCAACACGAATATCGGCATCCTGCAAGGCTTTGGCTACTTGCACCCCATACTCATTATGAGCATCAGTCACCGTCAGGATTCGAACCTGCTCAGGAGCCAGCCAGAGCGGAAACGCACCGCCGTAATGTTCAATAAGGATACCGATAAATCGCTCAATAGAACCTAAGATAACCCGGTGCAACATAACCGGTCGATGTTTTTCACCGTCCGCGCCTATATAGCTTAAGTCAAAGCGTTCAGGCAAGGTAAAATCAGCCTGAATAGTAGCACACTGCCATTCACGCCCCAACGCATCTTTGAGTTTAACATCAATCTTAGGCCCATAGAAAGCACCGTCTCCGGCATTAATTTCATACTCAAGCCGGTTCTCTACCAGTGCCTGGATCAAAGCCTGAGTGGCCCGCTCCCAATCGACATCACTGCCGATCGATTTCTCCTCCGGCCGGGTACTGAGCTCCATAGAATAGGAGAAGCCGAAAAGATTCATGACCTCGGCAACAAATTTAAGGATCCCCGTAATCTCCTGCTGGAGTTGCTCCGGGGTGCAGATGATATGGGCATCATCCTGAGTAAAACAGCGCACCCGCAACAAACCATGCAGCACCCCGGAGGGCTCATGGCGATGTACAGTTCCGAGTTCAAAGTATCTTAACGGCAGATCCCGATAGCTACGCAAATGCGAATTGTAGATCAGCATATGAGCCAGGCAGTTCATCGGCTTGATGCCATACTCCTGCCCTTCGCCACCCTCTGCTGAATCCTCTTTGATCCGGGTAAAATACATATTTTCCCGGTAGTGCTCATAGTGACCCGAGCGCTTCCAAAGATCGACCTTAAGCATCTGGGGACCCATAACAATCTGATACCCCTTTTTAAGATGCTGGCGCCGTTCATAATCTTCCAAAATGGTTCGTAAAAGGGCTCCTTTAGGATGCCAAATCACAAAACCGGCCCCCGCCTCATCCTGAATACTGAAGAGGTCAAGTTCTTTACCAAGCTTACGATGATCCCTCTTTTTAGCCTCTTCAATAAGATAAAGATGCTTTTGCAAAGCCTCTTTATCAGCAAAGGCGGTGCCGTAAATCCGCTGCAGCATGCGGTTCTTCTCATCCCCACGCCAATAGGCCCCGGCAACACTCAATAATTTGAACGAACCCTTCAGGTAGGAGGCATTGGGAAGATGCGGCCCGCGACAGAGATCAACAAAGTCACCACTCTGGTAAAGCGAAAGGGTTTCAGCTTCGGGTAGATCTTTGATCAACTCAACCTTATACTCTTCACCCATACCGACAAAAAGTTCGATCGCCTCCTGACGCCCAACCTCACGACGAACAAAAGTGCGCCCCTTCTTGATCTGGGTTTTCATCTGTTTCTCAATAGCCCGCAGATCTTCCGGCGTAAAAGGATTTTCGATATCGAAATCGTAGTAAAAACCATCCTTAATGGCGGGGCCAATCGTCACTTTGGCATCCGGGAAAAGAGTCTGAACAGCTTCGGCCATGATATGGGCCGCGCTATGACGTAAAATCTCAAGCCCCTCTCCCGAATCTTTCTCCACCAGAAAAACTTCATCACCATCTGCAGGCACACTCTGTAGATCGACCAGATTTTCACCAATCCGCGCCGCCACAACCTCACGCAAACGAGATTTATCCTGCTCGACAATATGCTCAAGCAGGGTTTTGCCGTCAGCAACAAGCGACAGGGAGGGGAATTTTTCCGACAAGTGGACAGTTAGCATAAAATTTTATCTCATCATTACCAAGGCTCCGGTCAAGCCTTTTCTCACAACAAAGTACTCTCACATTTAAAAAAAACAAAAATAGAGGGGCCACTTAACATCCGCAGATAAAAACCCACCGACCGTGACACCTCTAAGAAATTTTTGTGGTAGGCACAGGCGGATTTGAACCGCCGACTTCTACCGTGTCAAGGTAGCGCTCTCCCCCTGAGCTATGCGCCTACAATTACTGGTGCTTTTGCCGATTTACAGCGGCGGGACAGCTAGTTAACAATTTTACCCGCCAATGTCAAGACTTTTTCACACTCCAAATCAAATAGAAGGCAAAGTAAAAACTTCAGATTCGGGGGGGGCGCCAGACCCGATTAATGAGACGTACAAAGAGCACATCGCCATAACACAGATTTTACAACACCCTGAGCAACAACGAGGAAGTACCCTATATAAAAAGGTGTAAAGAAAGTAAAGTTTTTACTTTGGCATCATCTTTTGCGCTGCCATTTAGTTCCTTTGGTGGAATCCTTTAGGACTACTCCCTGTTCATCAAGGAGATCCCGAATCCGATCAGCCTCGGCCCAATTGCGCTCTTTGCGGGCGATGGCACGTTCGGCAATCAAACTTTCAATTTCTGCAGCATCAAATTGCTCAGTAACGCTACCGGTTTTTCTTTGCAGAAAATCACGCGGTTCCTCTTGGAGTAAGCCCAGAGGACCACCAATCTCACGTAAAAACCCGGCCACCCGAGCGGCGGCCTGCGGTTTGTCAGACACCTCTTCCTCATCGAGCCAACGGTTGATCTCCTTACTAACCTCAAAAAGAACTGCAACCGCCGCAGCACTGTTAAAATCATCATCCATAGCGACAATAAAATTCTGCCGCCAAGCTTCAATTCTATCATCCAGAGAGCACGGCTCTGCCGCCGCACTGCCCGCCGCTTTTTCCAAAAGCCGATCCAGAGACTGATAGAGTCGTTCCAAGCTGGCCGCAGCAACCGCCACATTTTCCTGAGAAAAATCGATCGGTGAACGATAGTGGTTGGCAACCACGAAAAAACGCAAGACTTCCGGATGGCAGTCCTCAAGCAACTCGCGAATAGTCAGAAAGTTACCCAACGATTTTGACATCTTCTCTTGGTCGATATTGACAAAACCGTTATGTACCCAGTAATTGGCTAAAGGCTTGCCGCTGGCCCCTTCTGACTGGGCAATCTCATTTTCATGGTGAGGAAAGATCAAATCCTTACCACCACCATGGATATCGAAGGTGTCGCCGAGAAATTTCTGACTCATGGCCGAACACTCGATGTGCCAACCGGGACGCCCCTCACCCCAGGGACTAGGCCAGCTCGGCTCATCGACTTTGCTGCGTTTCCATAAAGCAAAATCGAGCGGTGACTCTTTGCGGTCATCGACTTCGATTCGAGCCCCGGAGAGAAGATCGTCAACATTTTTCCCGGAGAGTTTGCCATAACCTTTAAAACGTTGCAATCGATAGTAGACATCCCCGTCAACCTCGTAGGCCAAGCCCTTCTTTTCGAGCTCCCGTACCAAGTTGATAATCTCCTCAATATGATCCGTAGCCCGCGGCTCATAAGTCGGTTTGCGGAGCCCCAGGCGATCCATATCTTTATAATACTCATCGATATACTGTTCGGCCAGCACCTTCCAGGTGATACCGCGCTCGTTTGAACGTTTGATGATTTTATCGTCGATATCGGTGAAATTACGAACAAAAGTGACATCATAGCCACGATATTGAAGGTAGCGGTAGATCACATCAAAGACCACCAACGAACGCGCATGGCCGATATGACAGAGATCATAAACGGTCACTCCGCAGGCGTAGATACCGATCTTGCCAGGCTCCAAAGGAACAAACTCCTCTTTACGACGGTTCAACGAATTATATATCTGCACTGACAACTCCCCTCTCTGAAAAATCTTCTTAAACTCCGGCCGAAATGGCCAACATTACAGAATTATATTTCAATCATGCGGCACATTTTTTCATTTTCCCATCTTGACATTATATTTTTTTTAGTCTAGAAGTGTCAACTCTTTTCGGCCCGCCCACCAAATTGGACCATATCTAGAGAAGAGAGAAATGTATTTGTTTAGCCGAAGTGGCGGAACTGGTAGACGCGCTAGGTTCAGGGTCTAGTGGGAGTATTCCTGTGGAGGTTCGAGTCCTCTCTTCGGCACCAAGTACCAAAAAGAGCTGTAATCTTAACCGGTTGCAGCTTTTTTATTTTTCTACTTGTAATAGTTTGTAATTTCTTGCACTGTCCAGACGGTTTACAGCGTCCCTATTTGACCCCGGAATCAGGTGTCCGTAAATGTCAACAGTCATCTGAATAGAACTATGTCCCAATTGCTCCTTCACATAAGCCAGGCTTTCACCATTAGTCAAGAGCAAGCTGGCGAACGTATGCCGCATATCGTGGAACCTTAGCCCCCTGAGCCCTGCCTTTACCAATATCCGTTTGAAACAATTTCTGATTGTATTCTGGCTAATATGGCCGCCATCACTATGGTGAAAGATAATATTGTTCGGGTAGTCCTTTCCCTTAGCAAGCGCCTCTTGTAGTCGCTGGGTATGTAGCCGGTGCAGTTCATCATGTAGCTGATTCGACATATCAACCCGCCTGGACTTATTGGTTTTAGTCCCTTGAACCTCATTACGTTTAAAGGATCTCTCAACCCTTATAAATCGGCCATTAAAATCAATATCCCGCCACTCTAAGGCCAATAACTCACCCATACGCATTCCGGTTCTAAATGCCGTCAGAAATAGCGGATAATGCCAAGGTTGTGTTTGTTTGCAGGTGTCCAAAAACAAGGCCACCTCTTCAAAATTCATCGGCTCAACAGGGATCTTCTTGTCCCTCTCCAGCTTTAACATTTTGAGAACCCCAACAACGGGGTTGGTATGTATCAGCTCATCGTCAATGGCCTGGACCAGGACGCCGCTTAAAACGTCCCTGCATAATGAAATGGTACTTCGTGACTTACCGTTTTTGTGGAGGTGCAACAGGAACGATTTCACATCAGCCCTGGTTATTTTATCCAGGGGCTTCTTGCTAAAAGTCGGCAAGACATACAACCGCAATATGCTTTCATATCTCTCTGTGGTTGATGGACGGCGTACTGGTTTAATATAGTTCTCGATCCATAATAAGGCGTACTCATCGAAGGTAAAAACCTTTTTCGGTTCAAGCTCTAAATCCCCCAACAACAACTTTGCCCTGATCTTTGCCGCCACTTCTTCAGCCAGGGGCTTAGACCCGATCTTCTTTGACTTACGTTTGCCATTCACATAAATATTGACATACCAAACGCCGGAACCTTTCTTGATTTCTCGAACCGATACACCACCCATTATAACCCCCTAAATCACCTCTTTCAGTAATTCATCTAATTTCCCCGGATCCCCGGGTTTTACCCACATCCGCCGCCCGTCACCATAATGCAGATATTGCCTTTTTTCGAGCCCGACCAGACACCACGCCTGGCCGGACTCGAATAGCGGGAAGCATCCGC